>DATAQR010000019.1:0-13114 GCA_036264565.1 Solirubrobacteraceae bacterium
CCGGCCAGCCGGTCGCCGAGGTCGGCTGCGGCATCGTGGGCCTCTCCTCGGGCCCTCACCTGGAGATCGGCCTGACCCCGCCAGGCAAAACGCCATGCTGCCCAGCCTTCGGCGTGACATCGCCGACGATGGACGCGCTGATGAACCAGCTGTACTCGCGGGCTACTCAGCAGCAGTAGCTCGTACCTCCCCGTCGCTGAGTGCCCCCGGCAGGATTCGAACCTGCGACCCTCGGATTAGAAGTCCGACGCTCTATCCAGCTGAGCTACGGGGGCCTGTCTCCGTCTACGGTACGCCAACCGCGAGCGGCAACGTACGCACACCGAGCCACATTCCGCCTAGGACACCGCCCACGCCGCAGACGCCACGAGCCCGCGAGCGCGCACCACTGCAACGCACCGCTGCAAGATCCTTAAGCAATCTTGAGGCGAAGTGTGCAAAAGTTGCAGGCCGATGAGTTCCGTGAACGATCCCGAGTCAGACCTTACTCGTAAGCAGCGCCGCGAACAGGCGCGCGAGGAGCGGCGCGCGATGGAGGAAGCCAGCGCCGCACAGGCCTCCCAGCGCAAGCGTCTGATCCAGCTGGGCGGAGTCGCGGGCGTCGTGATCGTGATCATCGCGATCATCGTGATCGCCACCGGCAGCGGCGGCTCGAAAACGGCGCCAGCGCCGAAAAGCGCGGCGGCGACGGCGGCGTCGACGTCGGTCATCACGCTGCTGCAGGGCATCCCGGAGAGCGCCAATACACTCGGCTATCCGAGCGCTCCCGTCACGCTCGTCTACTACGGCGACCTGGAGTGCCCGTTCTGCAAGCAGTTTACGCTCACCGCTCTGCCGAGCGTCATCCAGAAAGACGTGCGCACCGGCAAGGCCAAGATCCAGTACCGCTCGATGCAGACGGCCACGCACGAAAAAGAAACCTTCCAGACCCAGCAGACCGCCGCCCTGGCCGCCGGCAAACAGAACCGCATGTGGTACTACGTCGAGCTCTTCTACCACGAGCAGGGAGAAGAGGGCAGCGGCTACGTCACCGAAAGCTATCTTCAGGGCTTGGCCTCCCAGGTCCCGGGACTGAACACGACCCAGTGGAGTTCAGACCGCAACAATCCGGCCTACGCCAACGAAGTGATCAGCGACGCTCAGAGCGCCAACCAGAACGGCTTCACCGGAACGCCCTCGTTCATCGTCGAAAAGGCCGGCGCGGCGCCGAAGAAGCTTGAAAACCCGTCGCTGACCGACCCCAAGGGCATCGAAGAAGCTATCGGGAAAGCGTGAGTGTGAAGGGCGATGGCGCTAACCGGCCTGTCCCCCTCCACCGCGAGCCGCTCTTCCGAAGCCGCGCCTGAAGGCCCGTCGTCATGAGCCGGCGCGCGCTGCGGATCCTGATGATCGTCCTGACGGTGCTTGGCGTCGGCATCGCAAGCTACGTCACCTACGTGCACTACGCGGGCATCAAGCCGGCCTGCACGGCCGGCGAAAGCTGCACGAAGGTGCAGACCTCGATCTACGCCGAGCTGGCGGGCGTCCCGGTGGCGTTGATGGGCCTGATCGGCTACGTCGCCATCCTCGCCACCCTGCTCGCGCCCGAGAGCGAGCGCACGCGCTTTGCGACGCTGGTGCTCACGCTCGGAGGCTTCGGCTTCTCCGCCTATCTGACCTACCGCGAGCTGTTCTCGATCCACGCGATCTGCGAGTGGTGCGTGACGAGCGCGGTCGTGATGACGATCCTGATGGCACTCTCGGCGTGGCGTTTCATGCGCGGAGCAGCCGTCTCCCAGCCGATGGCCGGATCGACGTTCGCCGGCCCGGCTGACGCAGCCGCGAGCAGCGGACTCGGCATAAACTAGAAGATCCGTCCGTTGGAACAGCGGTGTTGTACTGACGCATGCGCGGGGAGCCGAGGGAAACGTGCGACGCGCACGATCAAACGTCGAGAGGCGCCACGGCAGATGCAGCCTGCGTTCGACACTCCCTCCCCCTGGTCCTCGCGGCCGGCCGGACCCACCGACCCCTCGGCGGGCACAGACGCAAGCTGCGCCGAACCGCTCGCCGCGAAGGATCGCGAGCGCATCCAAACGCTTTTTCAAAGCACCAGCGACCTGCTTGCGACGATCGCACCCGACGGGCGCTTCACGCTGCTGAATCCCGCCTGGTCAGAGACACTCGGTTGGCCCCGTGAGGACCTGCTGGACCGGCCGCTGCGCGAGTTCGTGCACCCGGACGATGTCGAGCAGACCGCCGCGATGCTGCTCGCCGGCCGCGACCACGCCGCCCAGATCGCCAACTTCACCAACCGCTACCGTCATCGTGACGGCTCCTGGCGCTGGCTGCTGTGGAGCGCTCGCAGCGACGGCGCCGTCTGGTACGCCGCCGCCAAGGATGTCAGCGACCGCATCTGGCTCGAGCGCCAAGCGCTGCACGACCCGCTCACAAAGCTCCCCAACCGCCTGCTGCTGATGGATCGCGCCCGCCAGGCGCTCACGCGCCTGCACCGCAGCCGCGGACTGGTGGCGATCCTGTTCATCGATCTCGACCGCTTCAAGGCGGTCAACGACAACCTTGGTCACGCGCTGGGCGATCATATTCTCATCTCGGTCTCCCAGCGACTCGCCGAGATGATGCGCGACAGCGACACGATCGCCCGTATGGGCGGCGACGAGTTCGTCATCCTCGCCGAGGACCTAAACAGCGATGGCGAGGCGCTGACGGTGGCTGAGCGCGTCCTGCACGCGCTCCAGGCGCCATTCGTGGTCGGCTCCACCGAGGTGTCGATGCTGGCAAGCGTCGGCGTGTCGGTCTCGCACGACCCCGAGACCGATCCCGAGACACTGCTGCGAGAGGCCGATGTCGCGATGTACCGCGCCAAGCGTTCGGGGGGATATCGCCTGGAGCTGTTCGACGAGCACCTGCGCCGAGAAGCGGAGGCCCACATGGACATCGAGCGACGCCTGCGCGATGCGCTACCGCGCGATGAGATGCGGCTCGCCTACCAGCCGATCTTCGCACTGCACGGCGGCCACGCGGTCGCCTGTGAGGCGCTGCTTCGCTGGGAGCCAGGCGAGGGCGACCCGCTCAAGCCCGCGGAATTTCTCGAGCGCGCTCAGCAGAGCGGGCTGATCGTGCCAATCGGCGAGTGGGTGGTCGATGCCGCCTGCCGCCAAGCCGCCGCCTGGCGGCAGGCCGGCGAGCAGGTCGCCGTGTCGATCAACGTCCCCGCGCGAGGGCTCACCGAGGTCGATCTCCTCGGGCGGCTGAGCACGGCGCTTGCGCGGTACCAGCTCCCGCCGCAGGCGCTGTGGATCGAGGTGACAGAAGACTCGGTGCTGGGAGACCCCGAGCGCGCCATCGCCACACTTGCTCAGGTGCGCGACTGCGGCATACGAGTGGTGCTGGACAGGGCCGGCTCGCAGGAGACACGACTGGCGCTGATCAACGCACTGCCGCTGGATGCGCTCAAGCTCGACCGCAGCTTGCTCGGCGACGCCGAGCATGGCACCCAAGCACGAGCGCTGGCGATGGCGCTTGTAGTCCTGGCTCGCGAGCGCGATATCGACACGGTCGCCGTCGGCGTGCAGAGCGAAGCGCAGTTGCAACTCGCACGCGAATTGAGCTGCACGCACGCGCAGGGATTCCTGCTCGGCGAGCCGCAGCCCGGCGAGCAGGTGGCGCTGGACGGGTCGGGGGCGGTAGGCTCGCTGGCACGATGGGGCCCTCTGGCACACCTGCAACACCGGCCCTAAACGACAGCGAGGACCAGAAGCGAGCGGTGGCAGAGGCCGCCGCCGCGCTGGTGAGCGACGGACAGCGGGTTGGGCTCGGCACCGGCTCGACGGTCGCGCACCTGCTGGCGGCGTTGGCGGCGCGCGGCCTGGAGTTGCGCTGCGCCGCCACCTCGCCGGCGACTGAGATGCTTGCCGGCGAGTTGGGGCTCCCAATCGAAGAGCTGGACGCACTCGGACCCCTGGACATCGCGATCGACGGGGCCGACCAGATCACCGCGGACGGGTGGCTGATCAAGGGTGGCGGCGGCGCCCACACGCGCGAGAAGATCGTCGCCGCCGCCGCCCAGCGCTTCGTCGTGATCGCCTCGGCGGAGAAGGCCGTCGCGGCGCTGCGCCCGCCGGTGCCGCTTGAGATCCTTCGCTTCGGCGCACGACAGACGCTAGCTGCGCTTGGGAAGGCTGGGCTGCGCGACGCGCCGCCAAGCCCCGAGGGCAACCTGATCGCCGACTATCTCGGACCTGTCGAAGACCCCCGCGCGCTCGCAGCGTGGTTGGCGGGCATGCCCGGCGTCGTCGAGCACGGACTGTTCGCCCCCGAGCTGGTCAGCGACGTACTGATCGCGGGCCCCCACGGCGTCGAGCACCGCTCGCTTGCGGGCTCGGCTGGCCACTGACGCAGCTGGCGACTAGCGCGCCGCGGCCCAGGCCCGGCGTCTGCCAACGTGTGAAACCCACAGCCGCGGTTGCGGGATTTCACGGTACCGCGACATCCTCCCAGACCGTAGTCTGCACGCGTGAGCTCTCACCCTCACCGCTGGCTGGTGCGCTCTTTGATCGGATTGGCCAGCGTGCTCGGAGTCGTAGCGGTCTTCGCGGTGTGGGCCAACCGCCAGCTGCTTGACACCGGCTACTGGACGAGCACCAACGCCAAGCTGATCGCCAGCCCGCCGATCCGCGAAGAGGTCTCGGTCTTCCTGACCGACCAGCTCTACGCCAACGTCGACGTGGCGGGGGAAATCAAGAAAGGCCTGCCGTCTGAATTCAAGCCGCTCGCCGGCCCCGCCGCGGGCGCGCTCAGAGATGTCGTGCAGAAGGGGATCAATCTGCTGCTCGAACGCCCACGGGTGCAGGAACTGTGGAGCAAGGCAAACAGTGTCACCCATGCCGAGTTCGTGCGCCTGATCGAGAACAAAGGCAACGTGATCAAACTGCCCGGCGGCGGGGCGGTCGTGCTCGACCTGCGCCCGATGCTCGGAGAAGTCGCCGAGAAGGTCGGCGCGCCCTCGAGCATCGTGGAAAAGATCCCGACCAACGTGGCGCAGATCAAGATCGTCACCTCCAGCGAGCTGAAAACGATGCAGAACGCCGTCAACCTGCTGCGCAGCCTCGCCGTTGTCCTGCCGCTGCTGGTGTTCGCGCTGTTCGCGCTGGCGGTCTACCTGGCGCGCGGACGCCGCCGCCACACGCTGATGGCTGTCGGCAGCGCCTGCATCGCGATCGGGTTGATCGTCATCGTCGCCAGAGGGATCATCGGCCACAAGGTCGTCGACTCGCTGGCGACCACTGAAGCGGTGCGGCCGGCAGCGCAGGACGCTTGGTCGATCGCCACCAGCGTGCTGGCCGACGTCGCCTGGTCGACGGTGCTAATCGGTATACCGCTGATCCTCGCGGGCCTGCTGGCCGGACCGACCCGGATCGCCACCGACATTCGTCGGCGCCTGGCCCCGTATCTGCGCGATCGCGCAGATCTCACTTTCGGCGCAACCGGCCTGCTTGTGCTTCTACTCTTTGCCTGGGGGCCGATCCCGGCGACAAGGACGCTAATCGGCATCCTGATCATCATCGTGTTGTTCATCCTCGGCACCGTAATGCTCAGGCGCCTGACCGCCAGTGAGTTCCCCGACGCCCATTTGACGCCAGGCATGTTGGGCGCCCCGCGCGAGACGGCGGCCCCCGAGGACACGCATGAGCACAAGCCAACCTAACGGCGTCACCGAGCGCGAAGCGATCGGCAAGACCGCCCGCGAGCACACGCCACGCTCAGCTCACGGCGACTGGCAAGCCGCCGAGGATCGCGAGGACCCGATCGCGGCCCTCGAAGCGCAGGGCACGAGCCGGGTGCAGGAGCTGCTGCCGATCCGCTACGGGCGGATGGCCACCTCTGCCTTTGCTTTCTTCCGCGGCGCGGCGGCGGTGATGGCCGCCGACCTGGCCAAGACGCCTGCCTCGGGGCTGCGAGTGCAGCTTTGCGGCGACGCGCACCTGTCCAACTTCGGCATCTTCGCCTCGCCCGAGCGCGAGATGCTGTTTGACATCAACGATTTCGACGAGACGCTGCCCGGGCCGTGGGAGTGGGACGTCAAGCGCCTGGCCGCCAGCATGGCCATCGCCGGCCGTGAACGGGGGCTGAGCGCTCCCGAGCTCGCCGACGTGCTGGCCTGGACCGGACAGGCCTACCGGCAGTCGATGCGCGGCTTTGCCCAGATGAGCAACCTCGACGTCTGGTACGCGAAGCTGAACGTGAAGGACATCGTCAACATCGTCCGCGAACAGCAGCTGACCGGCGGCAAGCGGCTGGCCAAGATGGAGCAGCGGCTGGGCAAGGCGCGCTCGAAGAACAGCACGCGGGCGGTGATGAAGCTGACCGAAAGCGTCGAGGGGAAACTGCGTTTCGTAAGCGAACCGCCGCTGATCGTGCCGATCGAAGAGCTGTTCGGCCAGCAGGAGAGCGACGGACTGCGCGGGCGCATGCAGGGGCTGCTCGGCGACTACCGCGACAGCCTCGGCGACGAGTACGACGTGCTGTTCGACAATTACAGCTTCGAAGGCATGGCGCGCAAGGTGGTCGGTGTCGGCAGCGTCGGCACGCGCGCCTGGGTGCTGCTGATGGTCGGTCGCGACGACGGCGACCCGCTCGTGCTGCAGGCCAAGGAAGCCCAGGCATCGGTGCTCGAGCCCTACGCGGGCGCATCCGCCTACGCCAACAGCGGGCAGCGCGTGGTCGAGGGACAGCGGCTGATGCAGGCCGCCGGCGACATCTTCCTCGGCTGGCTGCCGGCGAGAGGCATCGATGAAGTGCAGCGCGACTTCTATGTGCGCCAACTGTGGGACGGCAAGCTGAGCGTCGAGGTCGAAGAACTCGACTACAAGCTGCTGCGCGGCTACGGCGCGCTGTGCGCATGGACACTCGCGCGCGCGCACGCCCGTTCCGGGGACCGCATCGCGATCGCCGCCTACCTCGGCAAGGGGGGTGTGTTCGACCAGGCGATCGCTGAGTTCGCCGAAGCGTACGCCGACCAGAACGAACGCGATCACGCCGACCTGCTGGCGGCGATCGAGTCCGGGCGCCTGTCGGCGCTTGACGCCTGAGGACTCGCGACAGGCCTAAGATTGCGCTCGTAACCACCCGAGCGAGGAGCAACACGATGGCTGAGAACTTGATCGAGGGCGTCGACTTCGTAGCGATCTCTAGCAAAGACCTGCCAAACACCGTCGAGTTCTACGGCGAGACGCTCGGGCTTCCGCGCTCGGTCTACCTGGAAGAGCGCAACTACGCGGAGTTTGAGCTCGGGAACCTGACGCTGAGCGTGATCGACGGGGAGAAGATGGGGCTGGGGCACAGCGTTCGCGGCCATCACATCGCCCTGCACGTCGCTGATGTGCAGGAGGCGCGCAAACAGCTCGAAGAGCGCGGCGTCGAGTTTGAAGGCGACGTCTTCGACACGAGCGTCTGTCACATGGCCTTCTTCAAGGACCCCGACGGCAACCCGTTGATGCTGCACCACCGTTACGCGCCACGCCCGCCGCGCTCCTGACGCGGACACTCCCAATCCAAACCGATATAGAGGGCTGGGTCAGACCTCGGAGTAGACGGGGTCGCGCGCCTGGCTCGCGTCCGCGGCGGGTACGCCCTCACCGACCTCCTCGGGCGCCGGGTAACCGGCCATGGCGGGCAGCTTCGGCACGACCGTCAGCGCAATCACAATCCCAGACAAGACAAGCCCCACCGCGATCCAGAACGCCAGGTGGTATCCGCCTGTAAGGGCTACCGCGGTCGAATGTCCGCTAGCAGTCAGGCTTGCCGTGCGCGAGGCCGACAGCGTCGCCAGCACGGCCAAGCCAAGCGCGCCGCCGACCTGGGCGCTGGTGTTCACAAGGCCCGAGGCCAGACCTGCGTCCTCAGGCGTGGAGCCGGACATCGCGATCGTCATCAGCGCCGGGAAACAGCCGCCTATGCCGATGCCAAGCAGCACCAGCGCCGGCATGATTTCGGTCAGGTAGTCGGCGTGCACGGGGGCGCGCGCGAACAGCGCCAGCCCAGCCGCGGCCAGGCCGAGGCCCGGCGGTATCGTGGCGCGGGCGCCGAAGCGGGTGATGATCGGCTCGGAGAAGCGGATCGACATCGCTCCCATCGCGATCGTCGTCGGCAGGAACGCCAAACCGATCTGCAGCGCGTCGTAGCCGAGCACCTTGCGCAGGTACAGGGCGCCTAGGAAGAACAGGCCGAACATGCCCGCGATCGAGACGATCTGGATCAGGTTGGCGCCGGTGAGCGTGCGCGAGCGGAAGATCCGCAGCGGGATCAGCGGCTGGCGCGCCGTCGCCTCGCGCGCGACGAAGGCTGCCAACAGCAGCAGCGACCCCGCCCCGAAGGCCAGCGTCGTCCCCGCCCCCCAGCCGTCTTCGGCGGCCGGCTTGACGATCGTGTAGACGCCCAGCATCAGCGCGCTGGTGATCAGCACCGCGCCGGGGATGTCGGCGCCTTGGGCGAAGCCAATGCCCTGGTCGCGCTCGAGCAGGCGCCGCGCGAACACGATCGTCGCGATCCCGATCGGGACGTTGACGAAGAAGATCCAGTGCCAGTCGATCGCCTGCGTGAGCACGCCGCCGGCGAGCAGCCCGACCGAGCCACCGGCCGAGGCGACGAAGGCGTAGACGCCCAGGGCCTTGGCTTGATCGCGCGGCTGCGGGAACATCGTCACGATCATCCCGAGGATCACGGCCGAGGTCATCGCTCCGCCGACGCCCTGGATGAAGCGGGCGCCGACGAGCAGCGTCTGCGTCCACGCCAGGCCGCACAGCAACGATGCCACCGTGAACAGCGCCACGCCGAACAGGAACATGCGCGAGCGCCCGAACAGGTCGCCGAAGCGCCCGGCCAGCAGCAGCAGGCCGCCGAAGGCGATCAGATAGGCGTTGACGACCCAGGCCAGGCTCGACGGGGAGAAGTGCAGGTCTTCTTGGATCGAGGGGAGCGCGACGTTGACCACGGTCACGTCGAGCACGATCATCAGCATGCCCACGCACAGCACGTACAGGGTCAGCCAGCGGGTGCGGTCGTCGCCGGTCATCTGGTTGCTCGCATCGCTCGCAGGTTATCGGCGGGTGCGGAGCTCTTGAACCTATGACCGGCGAATCTTTACTTTCTCATCGGTTTAGAGAAACGACCGTTGATGCGGTGATGCGCTAGCATCATCCTGTGCGGACGACCTTGAATATCGACGAGGATGTCGTGGTGGCTGCGCGGGCGCTTGCGGCTGGGGAGCACCGCTCGCTCGGCTTTATCATCTCCGAGCTAGCCCGTCGAGGGCTGACGCCCGCTCGAGTCGAGACCGACGACGGACTGCCCGTGATCCGTGTGCCGGCAGGCACGCCGCCAATCACGCCAGAGATGGTGCTGCGAGCACTCGACGAGGATTGAGCCACCCGTGGCGTTGCTGGACGTCAACGCGCTTGTCGCGCTGGCTTGGGATTCGCACGTACACCACGCGACGATGCTCGCATGGTTCAAGGACAACGGTTCTACCGGATGGGCGACGTGTCCGGTCACGGAGAGCGGCTTCGTGCGGGTGTCGTCCAATCCCGTGGTGCTGCCGAGCGCTATCAGCGTCGACGCGGCACGAGGAGTACTTTCGGCGCTGCGCTCACATCCCGACCATCGCTTCCTCACCGATGACGTTTCGATGAGCGACAGTGATGTGCCGACGATCACCGGCTATCGACAGGTGACCGACGCACACCTACTGGTGCTTGCCCGTCGTCGCGGCATGCGCCTGGTGACGTTCGACGCGAGCATCCTCGCCGTGAGGAACAGCAATGATGTCGAGGTGCTCACCACCCTTTGAACGCTAGCTCGTGCTCACCGATACGAGCGACACGGCCGATCGGCGAATCGGTCATCCGTGAACCGCCGTGCCGTCAGACGGCGATCGGCTCGCCGCGTGGCGCGGGCACGGGCAGGCGCGTGAACTCCATCGCCTCGTCTTGCACGGGGCCCCGACGCAGGCCCACGATGTCGAGCGCGTAGTTGTGGTGCAAGCGCCACGGAGTCTTCGAGCCCTGCTTGGGGAAGCTCTCGATCGAGCGCTGCACGTAGCCGGAGGAGAAGTCGATGAACGGCAGCGGCTGCACGCTCGGGTCGCGGTTGCGCGCCACGCACTGTGCATAGCCGTGCTCGTCCATGTGGCCGAGCAAGCGGCAGATGTATTCGCAGGTCAGGTCGCACTTCAGCGTCCAGGAGGCATTCGGGTAGCCGAGCGCGAAGGCCATGTTCGGCACGCCAGAGAGCATCATGCCCTTGTAGCTCATCGTCTCGCTGAGCACGACCTCGCGCCCGTCGACGACCAGCTCGATGCCACCAAGGGCGAGCAGGTTCAGGCCCGTGGCGGTGACGATCACGTCGGCCGGCAGCTCAGAGCCCGAGCGCAGCTTGATGCCCGTCTCGGTGAACGTCTCGACGTGGTCGGTGACGACCGACGCGCGGCCCTCGCCGAGCGCTTTGAACAGGTCGCCGTTGGGCACCAGGCACAGGCGCTGGTCCCACGGGTCGTAAGTGGGCGTGAAGTGCGTGTCGATGTCATAGCCCGCCGGCAGCAGCGCTTCCTGGCGCTTGCGTACGAGCCGCTTCATCACCGCCGGGCGCCGGCGCGATAGCTGGAAGCTCGCCATCGTCAGCAGCACGTTCTTCCAGCGCACGATCGGATACACGATCCGATCGGGCAGAAAGCGCCGCAGCGCCTGTGCGATCGGGTCTTCGTCCGGCAGACTGACGACGTAGCTGGGCGAGCGCTGCAGCATCGTCACGTGCTCGGCGCGCTCGGCCATCGCCGGCACGAGCGTGATCGCGGTAGCGCCGCTGCCGATCACGACCACGCGCTTACCCGTGTAGTCGAGCGACTCGTCCCAGTGCTGCGGGTGGACGATCTCCCCGCCGAAACGCTCGGTACCCTCGAACCGCGGCAGGAAGCCCTGGTCGTAGCGGTAGTAGCCCGTGCACATGAACAGGAACGAGCAGCTCATCTCGGTGCTCTCCCCCGCCTCGCCATGCTGGATCTGCACCGTCCAGCGCCCACTCTCGCTGGAGTACTCGGCGCGCACGGCGCGCTGCCCGAAGCGAATCCTGTCCTGCACGCCGTGTTCGCCGGCGGTCTCGCGGATGTAGCTGAGGATCGAGTCGCCATCGGCGATCGACTTGGACTCGCGCCAGGGCTTGAACACGTAGCCGAGCGTGTACATATCCGAGTCTGAGCGGATCCCCGGATAGCGAAACAGGTCCCAGGTCCCCCCGATCGACTCGCGCGCCTCGATGATCGCATAGCTCTTGTGAGGGCAGCGCTGCTGCAGGTGGCAGGCGGCGCCGATGCCGGACAGGCCGGCGCCGACGATTAGAACATCGACGTGCTCGTTAGACATGGAGCGAAGTCTAGTTTGTATGGATGTCCAGAACCGGCATGGCGATCTTTGTGCGCGAGTCCATAGTCCCGACAGGCCAAACCGGGGACCATTTCCGTCAAGGTAGCCCTTCGAGTCGATGTGAGGTGGAAGGCGATGCGTGCGCGAACACCGCAGATCGTGGCCCTCGGCGGAGGCGGGTTCTCGATGGAGAAAGAGAGCTCGCTGCTGGACAACTACATCCTCTCGCTGACTAGGGCGCGGCGGCCGCGCGTGTGCTTTCTGCCGACCGCCTCCGGCGACGCCGACCACTATGTCGTGCGCTTCTACCGGCGCTTCTCGAGCCTCTGCGAGGCAAGCCACATCTCGATGTTCCGCCGCGACCAGGGCGGGCGCGGCGTCGAGGACGACCTGGCCTCACACCTGCTCGCCCAGGACCTGATCTACGTCGGCGGCGGTAACGTGGTGAGCATGCTCGGCGTCTGGCGCGCACATGGGCTCGATGAGGTGCTGCGCGAGGCGTGGCGGCGCGGGATCGTGCTGTGCGGACCTTCCGCCGGCTCGCTGTGCTGGTTTGCCGAGGCGCTTAGCGCCTTTCACGGACCACCCAGGAGCATCGACGGGCTCGGGCTGCTGCCGTACTCCAACTGCGTGCACTACGACGCCGAGCCGGCGCGGCGCGCTGAGTACCACTCGCTCGTCGCCGAGGGTATGCGCGCGGGCTACGCGGTCGATGACGGCGTAGCACTTCACTTCAAGGGCACGCAACTGGACCGCGTCGTCAGCTCGCGCGAGCGCGGCGGGGCGTTTCATGTCCAGCGCGTCGGCGACGAGGTGATGGAGACGGCGCTCGAGGTCTCCTACCTCGGCGAGCGCCCCGAGGCTCGCGTCAAGCGCCCTGCCCTGGCGGTCGCATGAGGACGATCCTGGCGCTGGGCGGCGGCGGCTTCACGATGGAGCCGACCAACCCGCTGCTCGACGACTACCTGCTCACGCTGACAAGCGCCGCTGAGCCGCGGGTCCTGTTCCTGCCGACCGCCTCGGGCGACACGACCGCTCAGATCAACTCCTTCTACGACCGCTACGGCGGACGCGCCTGCTCGGCCAAACACGTGTCGCTATTTCGCATCGACGAGCTCGACGGGCCGCTGGAGGACGTCGTTCTGGAACAGGACATCGTCTACGTCGGCGGCGGCTCGATGCGCAACCTGCTGGCGCTCTGGCACGCACACGAGCTCGACCGCATCCTCGTGCAGGCGTGGCGGCGCGGGATCGTGATGGCCGGGCTGAGCGCCGGGGCGATGTGCTGGTTCCAGGGCGGCATCACGCGCTCCGGCGGCATGCCCGAGCCACTCGACGGGCTGGGACTGCTGCCCGGCTCGCTGACCGTGCACGCCGACGGCGAGCCCGAGCGGCTGCCGGTATGGCTTGCCTGCGTGCGCTCGGGCACACTGCCCGGCGGCTGGGCCGCTGAGGACGGCGTCGGGCTGCTGTTTCGCGACACGCGGCTCGAGCGCGTCGTCTCCTCCCGACCCGGCGCTGGCGCGCAGCGAGTCGACGCGGTCGAAGGCGAGCTCGTGCGCAAGCGGATCGAGCCCGATCTGCTCGGTGCCCATGGGCAGCTCGCGCCGGCGATGGACGACGACGTCCGCGAGTACCGCCGCATCCGCCGCATCCGCGGCGAGATGACCGGCGAGCGCCACCGCTTCGAGGACATCTGA
>DATAQR010000156.1:0-19586 GCA_036264565.1 Solirubrobacteraceae bacterium
GCTCATGGAGGAGTCCTCGCCCAGCCAACGTCTGACGGGCCAGCGCAGGGAGTCGAGCAGCTTAGGAGTTACGTCATTGAGTGGTTGCACGAGGCGGATCGTAAGAGTTCCTACCGATATCATTCAATGATTTGGAACGCACTTCACTCACATGAACCTCCTACCCACATAAGTCACAGTCGAAGTGCTTCCCACGAGCCAGCCGGCGCGTCCAAGTCCTCTAGTCATATCGTCGCACTCGTCGTTCAGCCGCCGCCAGCGCGCTTTTCAGATGGCGTTCTCGGATGAGTAGCAGGCCGATTGATCCGCCGCCCATGAGTAGGAGCAGGGATGGGATCAGGAGCAGGTGTTCGCTGTCGAAGCTGCGCAATTGGGCGAGGATCCCGAGTTGCTGTTGTGCTTGGAAGTCTGAGATGAGTGTCTGCGGGATCCCATTGGAGTCGTAGTAAGATGCGACCAGGCGATATGTTCCCGTCCGCAGTCGCCCGATGTCGGAGCTCAGCCCTCTGGTCTTGCCGGGCGCCACGGACTCGGTGACGATGTGACGGGTTGCCACGGGTATTTGTCCGGGGACGCCGTCGATGAGGCGGTACAGGCTGACATCGACCGCGGTGTTGCCCGCCTCGGTTCCGATGTTCTTCAGGGTGGCGTCCACCTGAGCGCTTTCGCCGATAGCGCCCTTCCCTATGAGTGGACCGATTTGGACCTCGGAGGTCGGCAGCTCATTGGGCCCGACGAGCTCGAAGTTGTCAATCGCCGCCAGGCGGTGACTTGAACCGAACGCCGCGTGTCCACGCACGGTGTACCGGCCCGCGGGCAACTGGTGCTTGACGTTCAGGGTGAAGTCTCGTGTGGCGCCCGGGAGCACGATGTCGGTGGGTAGTCGCTTGTTCAGGAGCAGCGCGCCATATTGGTCGCGTATGGTCAACACGAGACGGCTAGGTCCCACGACTGCTTGGCCGGTGTTGTCGATGCTCAGCGTGAACCGCAATGTCCCGGGCTTGACTTGCGCGACGTGCACGCCCGTCAGTTGACCGGTCAGGCGGTAATGCCCAGGCAGTCTCAGGATGTTGACGCCGAGCAACTGCTCGACGATCCGGACGGGAGCCGGCTCGGCTGGTGGAGTGGCTTGATAGATGACCCCGACGTTGGCCGTGCGGGCGTTCGCCGGCAGTCCGCGCCATCGGAGATCTACCCGACGTGAGGCGCCCGGCGCCAGCTTGAAGCTCGCCGGGCCGGCGTCGAGAACGCGTTGGGCGGCCAGTACACCAGCGGGCGAGGGGTCGAAGCTGAATGCTCCCGAGGGCATCTGGGTGAGCAGCACTGGGAAGACTCGGACTCGCAGTGTGCTCCGTGTGGTGTTCGCGACATCCGTTGACCCGAGCCGCGCCGGTGGTCGGGCGACGACGTAGTGGCGCGCTGGAGTGATCGAGAACCTTTCGTCCAGATTTATGCCCGTGCTCGCGCCGGCCGGCTCCGCCATCACGAGGCCGACCGCGGCTGCTAGCCCCGCCAGGACAAGCCACGTGACGGCGACCGCGGTGACAGCACGCGCACGCTGCCCAGATTCCGCTGTTGACCGCCGGAGTGACATGGCTCGATCGCGACCGTTCGTTGAGCAGGCTCGGTTACTGCAGCGTGTAAGTGGCTGTCAGGCTGTACACACAGCCTGTGAGCAACGTCTCCCCCGAGTTGATCGTCTGGGAGTAGTTGGTGGTGAGAAGGCTCGCGGCCAACGGCTGGCTGGTCGCGCTGGCTACCGTCTGGGGCGATCCGCTGATGCTCACAGCCCCCGCTGAGGTCACCCCGCCCAATGGACTCGTGACGCTGACCGACAACGGATTCTGCAATTTCGCCTCGCTTCCCGAGCAGCCGAGGGTTGCGGCGACCATGTGACCGGGGGTGCCGGTTGCGGCGTCGGAGACGGTCAGGCTCCAGTTGTTGTTGGTGTCTGTGGCCGTCAGCACGCCGGTTGTCGTGGCGGTCGAGCCTGCCTGGAAATTGGTGGTGAAGCTCGCCGGCGCGCCTACGATAGCGATCGTTTCAAGCGCGGTGCCCGTGAGGGGCTGCGTCGTCGAAGCTGCCGCTGCCGGTCCAGCACCCGTCAGGAATGCAGCGGCGACTGCGGTCAGATACAGAGCACGTACGCTTATCTTCGAAGTCATCGTTTGCTCCCAGTTTGGAATGGCATGGCTAGGGCATTGGGGGTCGTCGACCGGCCATCGCTCCGTTCATCGCATTTGCGAGGACTGTCGGCGTCACAGAGCACACGTACCACAAATGAAGATGCCGATAACGGTGCCGACGCTAAAACGAGAATCCCTTTCTCCGCGAGCCCTGAGGTCGCAAAGCGTAACACATAGATCGCTAAAAAGGGGAACGTAAGGGCTCGCCTGACAAATTAGCCGGTTTGGATAGGTATGTATAACTGTGTAGATTGGAATTCTTGGCAGCTTCCGAAAAGTAATATTTGGGAGCGGTCTAATAGAATAATTCTGAGATAAGGACTTGTATAAGTTATCCCCTCCTGCTAGGCTCGATGACTCGTCCAGTTCTCCCAGCGCGGTTTGCACGCGCGTGACCACAGCCCCATGGATATTCCACAGATCAAGGGCCAGAGATTCACCTGCATTGCCTCGTCGGTGCGACTCGCGCCGACGATCTTCACGGTGATGCAGGTCAATGCTCGAGGTCACGTCCAGTACGCAGCTAAGTGAGGTTTCCATGATTCAGCAACACCCGAAGGCGACCAAGATCTCTGCCCGACTGCCAGTAGCTGATCTGCTGCCGGCAACCGACTCCTCGTTGGTCGATCGACTCACCAGGGTCAACCGCGGCTCTGAGCGGGTGCTGATAGCGCTCGGAGTGCTGGCGGTGGGAACGGGCGTTTGGGGCGGGGACTCCGCGATCGCCGCGCAGGGCGCAACCAACCATAAGGCCGTGTATGACCGGAAGGCTCGCAAGCACAGGCGCAGGGTCGGCGGTGGCTCGCAGGGTCCGGTGGGTCCGCGTGGGGCGGTCGGGCCACAGGGCGTGCGGGGTCCTGCCGGCGCCGTCGGGCCAACGGGGCTTCAGGGTGGCGCTGGTGCATCCGGAGCGACAGGTCCCCAGGGTCTGACGGGCGCTACGGGCGCTACGGGTGTGACGGGCGCTACGGGGGCGGCTGGCGCTACGGGTGTGACGGGCGCCGCGGGCGCTACGGGGGCGGCTGGCGCTACGGGCGCGACAGGAGCTACTGGTGCAACGGGTGCCGCTGGGGCGACCGGCGCAACGGGTGCAACGGGTACCGCTGGGGCGACCGGCGCAACGGGTGCTACAGGTGCGACAGGCGCTGCGGGTGTGACCGGCGCAGCCGGACCCACGGGCCCGGCGGGAACGACCGGTGCTACAGGCGCTACCGGAGCCACCGGTCCCACCGGCGGCCCTGCGCCCATGATCGGCGGTAGTCAAGGATCGGTGGCGTTGGTTGTCGGCGTGCCACGGTTCCTGGCGCCCTCTGGCCAGAGTGTGTCGTCCGTCTTGGCATCCGGCAACGAGGCGGCGATGCCCGTGGCCAAGACGGCCGCGAATCTGCGCGTGGGCCTCACCGGGATCACCGTTCCGCTCACAGGCTCGTTCACGTTCACGCTCCTGGTGAACGGAACCGTCAGCACGCTCACCTGCACGATTCCCGCCGGTAGCGGCGCCTGCTCGGACACAACTGACACGGTCGCGCTCACGGCCGGCGCTGAAATCGCATTCGAAGTGGTGGAGACCGGTGTGGCGCTTACCGCTCCCGTGGCCTTCGGCTGGACGGCGAGCTAGGCAAGCGGGCGAACACCGCCTTCGGGTAGGCGACGGGGCCGAATCGGCGGTTTGGGCCGGGTGACGATGGGCTCCTCGATTGCCCTGGCGATGATCGTGCGCGACGAGGCCGAGGTGATTGGGCGTTGCCTACAGTCGGTGCGCGAGCACATCGACTACTGGGTGATCTGCGACACCGGCTCGACCGACGGCACCCAGGAGATCGTGGGTGAGGCGCTGGCCGACGTGCCGGGCGAGCTACACGAGCGACCGTGGGTCAGCTTCGGTCATAACCGCACGGAGCTGCTGGGTATCGCACGCGGAAAGGCCGACTATCTGCTACTGCTCGATGCCGACATGACCGTTAGCATCGGCCGTGCTCTGGCGGAGCTCGATCGAGACGCCTACATGCTGCGCTTCGACGAGGATCCCGAGTACTGGCTGAAGTGCCTGGTTTCGGGCAGGCGCAGGTGGTGGTATGAGGGCTCCACGCACGAGTACATCGCGACCGACGAGCCCCACACGACGAGCAGCCTCAAGCAGATCGTCGTCCATCACCACCACGATGGCAGTGCGCGGGCACAGAAGTTTCTGCGCGACAAGGATCTGCTCGTACGCGACCTGCGATGCGAACCAGACAACCCGCGGGTGGTCTTCTACCTGGCCCAGACCTGTCGTGACCTGGGCGAGCATCGCCGCGCGATGGATCTGTACTCGCGACGCGCGCGCATGGGTGGCTGGGAGGAGGAGGCGTTCTATGCCCTCTACCAGGTCGGCGTCATGCAGGCGCAACTCGGAGAATGGACTCAGGCAATGGCGGCGCTGATCGTCGCCTGGGAGCGTCGGTCCATCCGCATCGAGCCGCTCTACGCGCTGGCGAGTGGGTTGCGCATGCGAGGCGACTATCACACCGCGCATCTGTTCGCCAAGCGTGGCCTGGGCGCTCCGAAGCCCAGCGATCACCTGTTCGTCGAGCGCTGGATCTATGAATGGGGGTTGCTGTTTGAGTACTCCATAGCCGCCTATTGGGTGGGCGATCCCCACGCGGCTCTGCGTGCCTGCGACCGGCTGCTGGACTGCAAGCTCCTGCCGGATGCCTACCGGCGACAGACCGTTGAGAACCGCGCGTTCTGCCTTCAGGCGCTCGCCCCGGACGCTACCTCCGACTCCGTGCTCGAGATCGGCGACGGGCGGCGGGCACGGCTGCGGATCGCACCACAAGCGTAGATGACCGAAGCAACGCCGGGCAGGGTGTTCGCTGTGCAAGCTCACGACCGTGAAGAAGGCAGAGCGCATGCATGGGCGCCTCGATGCTTTGCGGCATGAGAGGCGCGCCACGGCGAATACGTCTGACCGGCGCGCCTCTACTGGGTAGCCCGCGCGTACAGCTGGTTCATCAGGGCGTCCATCGTGGGCGACGTCGCGCCGAAGGCTGGGCAGCACGGCGTCTTACCTGGCGGGGTCAGTCCGATCTCCAAATGCGGTCCCGAGGAGAGACCGACGATGCCGCAGCCGACCTCGGCGATCGGTTGGCCGGCGAGCACGTGCGTGCCGACCGGGACGAGCGCGGGGGCGGCGTGGCCGTAGTACACGTACCAGCCGGCGTAAGGGCCGCGGTCGACGCGCTCGATCGGCGCGTACGGGCCGAAGCCTGAGATACCCTCGGCGACGATCGTTCCGGCCGTGATCGCCACCTCGATCGCGCGCGGACCGCAAGCGCCGCCGACGGTGGCGATGTCGATGCCCTGATCTGGGCTCCAAGTCTCGGGACCGAGCACGACCGAGAGCGGCTGAATCGGGAACGCGTAGCTGCCTTCGGCCGCGTATGTGTAGGTGGGGCCTGATTCAAAGGATTCCGCGCTGTCACCCTTCGGCGGTGTGATCCCTTCCCGGCGCATCTGCTCAATCTCGGCCTTGACCTGAGCGTCGGAGAGCGCGCCGGCTGCGGCGCCACCGCGGTTATCCGAGGCTGCAGGCAGCCGGTCGGGGTGGTTGCCAACCTTGCCGCTCACCACGGATGCCGTCGCGGCCCCCGCCGTCGGCCGAGCGAGATGCGCGCTACTGGGCGTCGCCGCGACGTAGCCCGTCGCCTTGGTCGAGGCGCTGTTGCTTCCCGGCGCGGTGGTGGAGCCGCAGGACGCAACCATGACGGCGCTGGCTGCGAGCAGCGCGATGACCAGCGAGCGGCCGGATCTTCTAGGCAATGTGGTCAAGACGCCGATTTTGTTGACGATAGCCTTGTCCTGCCGCGGCATCGGTCCGAGCGGAGGCTGTCCGAGCGGAGACTGACTCGAGCGGAGACTGACTCATACGCGCGTCATACGCGCGCGCGGGATGGCGTGAGCGCCGCACGGTGCGGGCGCGGCGGCAGCGGGGCTTGCGAGGTAGGGTCTAGGCGGTGTCGAGCCGAGTCCTGATCCTCTCCTGGGAGTATCCGCCGGTGATCGAGGGCGGTCTTGCCCGCCACGTGCGCAAGCTCGCCGAGGAGCTTGTCGTTCAAGGCACCATCGTCGATGTGCTCACGCGCGCCCGCTCCGCCTCGAGCTCCTTCGACACGCTCGCCGGCGTCGGCGTTCATCGCGTGCCCGAGCCATCATATCCGCGCGATCTCGACCGTTTTCTGGCCTGGGTGCAGCAGATGAACGACGACATGCTCGTAGCTGGGCGCTCGCTTGCGGAAGAGCATTCCTACGACCTGATCCATGGTCACGACTGGCTCGTTGCTCACGCCTCAGCCACGCTCGCCAGCGAGCTTGACATCCCCTACATAACGACGATTCACGCCACCGAGTACGGCCGCCACCAGGGCTGGGTGGACAAACCGCCACAGTCCTCGATCCACGGCATCGAGCGCTGGATGGCTCAGCGAGCCGACTCGGTGATCACCTGCTCGCACTACATGCGCGGGCATGTGGCGGATATCTTCGACATCGACGAGCGGCGCGTCACCGTCATCCCGAACGGGATCGACCCATCCGATCTGCGACCCGTCGGCGATCTGCAGTCGCTGCGCGCGCAGTTCGCCTCACCTGAGCAGAAGCTGGTGCTGCTCGTCGGTCGGCTCGTCTACGAGAAGGGCTTCCAGCTGGCCTTGGAGGCTTTGCCGAGTGTGATCGAGCGCGTCGGCGGCGTGCGCTTCCTGGTTGCCGGCTCGGGCACCCACGAGGTCGAATTGAAGGCTCAGGCGGAGCGTTTGGGGCTCTCCGAGCACGGCGTCTTCCTCGGCTGGATCGGCGACGACGCGCTGCACTCGCTCTACCGCATCGCCGACCTTTGCGTGGTGCCGTCGCTGTACGAGCCGTTCGGCTTGGTCGCTCTGGAGGCGATGGCCTCGGGTTGTCCGTGCATCGTCGCGGACACCGGTGGTCTGCGCGAGGTGGTCCCGGCCGGCGAGCGCGTCGGCCTGCGCTTCAACGTCCGCGACCCCGAGCACCTTGGCGTGATGATCGAGCGGCTGCTGGTCGACGACGAGCTGCGCGAGCGCCTGGTGGCGGAGGCCTCAGAGCACGTGCTCTCCTTCGATTGGTCAGACGTGGCCCAGCGCACCCGAGCCGCGTATCGAGACCTGACTCCGAGCGTGCCAACTGGTAGGAGAATGCAGTGATGCTCGAAGGACTGATGCAGGATGACTTTCAGCTCACGCTTCACCACCAGCTGCACCGGATGCGCTCCGTGCACCCGCACGGAGAAGTGATCACGCTCACCGACGGTGGCATCGTGCGCGCGAGCTATGGAGAGATCGCCGCGCGCGTCGATCGACTGGCGCGGGTATTGGGCCAGCTCGGGATCGGCCCGGGCGATCGCGTTGGCACATTCGCGTGGAACAACCAGCGTCACTTCGAGCTGTACATGGCTGTGCCCTGTATCGGCGCGGTGTTGCACACACTCAACATCCGCCTGAACGCCTCGCAGCTCACCTATATCGTGGGCCACGCCAAAGACGAGGTGATCTTCGTCGACGAGTCGCTGGTGCCGCTGCTCTCCCAGCTCGCCTACACGTTTGAGGGTGTACGCCACTACGTGGTGATGAGCGCTTCCGCCAACCCTGGCGAGTGTGATCTCTCCGCTCTGGCTGGCGCCCTTCACTATGAGGAGCTGATTGCAGCGGCGGACGACGGGCCTTTTGACTATCCGCATGTCGATGAGCGCCAAGCGGCCGCGCTCTGTTACACGAGCGGCACCACCGGCAACCCGAAGTGCGTGCTGTATTCGCACCGCTCGATCTCGCTTCATTCGACAGCGTCGCTGATGACCGATGCGCTTGGGCTATCGCGGCGCGACAAGTCGCTGGTGGTCGTGCCGATGTTCCACGTCAACGCTTGGGGCATCCCGCACGCCTCCGCGCTGGCGGGCGCCGATCTGCTGCTGCCAGACCGGTTTCTGCAGGCTGAGCCGCTGGCGAAGCTGATCGAGGCCGAGCGGCCGTCGATCATGGCCTGCGTGCCCACGATCTACGCCGACCTGCTGCGCTACGCCGAGGCCAACGGCTCCGATCTCTCCTCGATCAAGAATGCCGCCTGCGGTGGCTCCGCCGTGCCGCGCGAGCTGATGCGCGCCTACGAGGAGCGCCACGGCGTAAATGTGTTCCAGGCGTGGGGGATGACCGAGACCAGCCCGGTCGCCACCTACTCGCGCCCAGACGAGACGGGCGTGCACGACGACGCCTACTGGGACATGCGCGCCAAGCAGGGCAAGCCGATCCCCTGGGTCGAGGCGCGCCTGGTCGATGACAGTGGCGACGAGGTGCCGTGGGATGGCGAGTCCACCGGTGAACTGGAGGTGCGCGGTCCCTGGATACTCGCCCACTACTACTCGGATGAGTCCGGCGAGACTCGCTTTGACGAGGGCTGGCTGCGCACCGGCGACATCGCGGCTATCGACGAGCAAGCCTTCGTGCAGATCACCGATCGCTCCAAGGACGTGATCAAGTCCGGCGGCGAGTGGATCAGCTCGGTCGAGCTCGAGAACGAGGTGATGGCACACCCCGACGTGATCGAGGCGGCGGTGATCGCCAAGCCCGATGAAAAGTGGGCCGAGCGGCCACTGTGCTGTGTGGTCACGCGCGAGGGATGCACGCTCAGCGCCGAGGATCTGATCGAGCATCTGCGCCCGCGCGTGGCGCGCTGGTGGCTGCCCGACGAGTTCGCCTTCGTCGCGGAGGTGCCGAAGACGAGCGTCGGCAAGTTCGACAAGAAGGTGCTGCGCGCACACCTACAAGAAGGCACGCTCGAGGGCCGCGTGAGGGTCGGCGCTTGACGCCGCGCTCGGCTGTCAGCTGACGATCACCAGGTCTCCGATCGAGAGCATCCCGAACACGCGCTGGGCGGTTTCGATCGGCAGCTCGACGCAGCCGTTGGACTGCGGCGTTCCATACGACGGACGTGGAAAGCCGTGGACGGCGTCGCCGCCGTTGAAGTAGTTGACCCAGGGCACGCCCGGGTCTACGTATTTGCTGCCGTCAGGATTGGTGCCGCTCATCGTGGTCGATGTGTAGCGCGCATAGATCGGGAAGGTCCCCTGTTCGGTCGTGGCGCCGGCGACACCGGTGTTCGCGGGCGTGCTCAAAACGATGTGGCTGCCCTGGTGCACGTCGAGCGTCTCGGGGATGCTCTCGCCGACGGTCACGAACGTGTACGGCCGCGGGTCCTCGCTGCCGTGCGTCTCGGTGGCGAGCAGCGAAGCCCAGGTGCGGCTGTCGGCGACGCCGGTCGGCGCGAGGTTACGCGCCTGCTGGAAGACCATCAGCGCTCCGCGCGTGGTCGGGTCGAAGTGTTCGTAGAAGAGCCCGGGTGCGTCGGCCACGTCGGCGAGGAGAAGCCCGCGCGGCGGGTCAAACGCGTAGTGGGCGGCCTTCGCCCGCGACTCGCGCGCATGCCCGCTGTTGACCCCACGGCTGGCATGCACGGTGTAGGGCAAGTAGCCGAGCCGCCCGAGCGCCTGCTGCAGCGCCAGCACCCCCGGGCAGACGACACGAAAATGCACGGTGCGGGCCTTGCCCAGCGGCCGGTCACCGGTCGCGTCGGTGCCGGCCCACACCGTCAACGTGTAGCTGGAGCAGGGCTGCAGTGTGGAGGTGGGGATGAAGGTCTCGTAGGTGCCGGCGGCCTTCCACTTGCCGGCCACGCTCGGGCTCAGTGTTGGTATCTGTGAATTGGGGGCCGGCGGTCCCGACAGCCGCACTCGCAGCGGCACGGTTCCGTCGGTCACCACGCTTTTTGGAAGCTGCGTGACCTTCGTGCGTGGCGAGGGCTTCGGCGGCGGCGTGGGGGTGGTGGGCGTCGTACTCGTTTCGGGCGTGGTCGTAGTCGGGGTCGTGGCGGCGCCTGGCGTGGCTTCGCCGGCGGTGGTGGTGGCCGCCGTCGCGATACCGACCTGACCGCCGGCTCCCCCGAAGCTGAGTGCCGCTACAAGCACGAGCGCGGTGCGAACCTTGCTGCTCACGGTCGTGAAGGGTAGCCGTCGGCGCGGCGCTAGCCGCTCATCGTTCGGAATGCAACTGTGCGGAGATCGAGAAGTCGAAGCGATGATTCTGTCCGGAGTCGAGCCGCTGCAGATACTTGAGGGCGTCTTGTAGCCGTTGATTCTCGTCCCGCATTTCCTTGGCGCGGCGCGAGGCTACATCGGCGGCCGACTCTTGGTTACGAGGCACCTGCATATTGAGTTTTGCGGGCGAGTTTTGCGGGCGGCATCCAGCCGAGTGTACGTCGGTGGGGCACCAAGCATGCAGGCGACGTCAAGCCATGCGGCAGTCGAGGCGTCGCTGGGCGAGCAGGTGTCCGGGAACTCGGTCAGTTGGGTGCTCGCCTCCCATTCCGCCGGCTCGCCGCCGCTGTTTGTCCGGGTGGCGCGAGGACGCTACGTCTTGGCAAACCGTTGATATCTCGCGGCTATTCGGTGGTCTGGCCGGTATCGGCGGTCGATGTGGGCGCATCGACCGCTGGGGCATCCTGGGTGGCCTCCTTGGGTGCAACTACGTTGACGTCGAGAGGCGCGAGGGCGTCCTGCATGCGCTTGTCGTAGGTGGCAACGCCTGCAAGCCGCTTGCCGAGGCTGAGCGCGCTGGCGATGTGGATGGCGTCAAGCGCACCGACGTGTATCGGCATCACCTTGCGCGCGGCGGCGACGACATCCGCGCTGAGCGGGAAGATCGCGGCCGAGGCGAGCACGCCCTGCAGCACGACGCTGCCGTCGATCACTGCGTCCGGGCGCTCCTCGCGGGCGCGTGCGACGGCTCGTGGCAACTCGACCTCTGTGATCACGCTGGTGGCGAGTTCATTCCACGCCAGAAGCTCGCGCTCGATGGCAGCTGACTCTGCCTCGCGCACGAGCAGCTTGAGCAGCGCGGAGGTGTCGACGTAGAGGATGGCCAGGGGCGGCGCGGGCGGTTCAGTAGCTGCCATGCCCGCCGCCGGGCCGTTCGCCGCGCACAGCGAGAAGCGCCCGTGTGCCAGCGTCGGTGATCGGTCCGGTCAGCGGTCCCCGTTCGGCGAGCACGTCGCGTAGGCTCCGCGTGGCAGGCCGTAGCGTCCCCAGACGGCCGTTGGCATCTTGCGCCCGCCCGACCCTCTCGAGCGGAGTATCGGAGCCGATCTGCGTATGCCGTGGCTTGGCCATGCTCAACAGGCTAGCGCTTGCCCGAGACGCTTCCGTCCCGGCTACCGAGCCGGCTCCCGTGTGGCGCGCAGCTCGTGAGCAAGCGCGTCGCGCCGGTCGCGCTTGCGCTGCGACTTCTTCAGCGACGGCAACTTCTGTGGCTTACACAGCAGACAGCCGGCGCGGCGCTGCTTGGGGCGCCTTCGCTTGTGGTGGGGCATGACCGCAACTGCCAGCAGGCATAGGGGAGAGCTCGGCGTGGGCAGGGGCAGCGCGAGCAGGATCGGACCATCGCGACGGCTCCGAGGATCTTGGTTCGAATAACGACTTTCGCCCCTCGCGAAATGCGGATGAGAGGACTCGAACCTCCACGTCCTTACGGACACGGCGACCTGAACGCCGCGCGTCTACCAATTCCGCCACATCCGCGTGTCGGGAGACGCGACGATATCGAAAGCGGCCAGCTCAGACCCGCAAGCCGAAGAGGACGGCGAGGGCGTCATCGAGCGTCTGAAGCTCCTCGCTAGTGAGGCGACCAAGGCTCCCTGCTATTGACTGGACGTCGAATGCGCGTACTTGGTCAGCGAGCACGCGCGTCGGCGTGCCTGAAAGGTCGATCACAGGACGGAAGGTCGCTGGCGCCGCCGAGCGAGACGTGGGTGCGACGAGAACCGTACTGAGCGCAAGCAGAT
This sequence comes from Solirubrobacteraceae bacterium, assembly GCA_036264565.1. GTDB lineage: Bacteria > Actinomycetota > Thermoleophilia > Solirubrobacterales > Solirubrobacteraceae > Palsa-744. Next base: position 12,069 of record DATAQR010000156.1, read on the forward strand.
CGTCGCTCTGGACGACCACTGCCGGGCGCGCCCCTTGCTGCTCATGTCTGCGTGTGCGCCGTGGCGCCGCAACGCGCACAACCTCACCCCGGACCATCAATCCTCCGGCCACGCAGGCGTAAGCGCGTCCAGTTCGGCTGCGATCAACGCAAGCTCACGACGATCTTCTGCGTCAGCGGCCAGGCGCGAGGCCTCCTCGCGCAGCGCCGATCGCTGATGGCGGCGGGTGCGTGCCTCGACGAGCGCTAGGCGGACAGCCTGCGAGTCGTTTAGGCCCTCAGCCCGTAGCGTGCCAAGCGCCGCCTCCGAGTCGCTGTCGAGCCGTACGTGCAGTGCTCGCGCCATCCGAATAATGTAGCACGAATGATGCTACATGAGCTATCAAGGGCGACCGGTTCAGACCAGATCGAGCTGATCCGCTCGCCGCTTTGCTAGCCTCGACGGCGACTCCCAGGCCGCCATCGTCTAGGGGACTAGGACGCCGCCCTCTCACGGCGGTAACACGGGTTCGAATCCCGTTGGCGGTATCGCGTTTGGCCCCGTGTTTACGGGCGTTCCGTGTTATTAGGGGGCGTGCGCGCCTGTGAGACACTACATCCTTGCCAACGCGCCGGAGTACGTCGCGTCGATGGCTGCGGCTGACGAGGCGATCGAGCGGGGCGAGCCCGGCGTGCCGCTTGCCGACGTCAGCCATTGCCGGCAAACGCAGACGATAAGACGCTGAAGGGTCGCGCTCCCTGGCGCCGGCTCCGTGTCGGCGAGCTGCGCATCCTGTGGCGGGATGTCGAGGGTCATCCACGCCGCGTCGCGCGTATAGTGCACCGCCGCGATCTTGAGCGCGTCGTGCGCACGCTCGGTGACTAGCCGCCACTTCGCAGGTTAGGTGTGAGCGCTCGCCGCGTTGGATGGAGGCTTGACTGCGAAGGGCAGCAGTTCATCATGTCCTCGGCCGATCACTGCGTAGCTTGCCTCGGGCATCTCGTTCCAGGCACCCGGCAGGTCGCCGATTGGCTCAGAGACGACCAGGCGCGCGTCGTCGGAGAGTTGTTGCAGGATCTGCCGTTCTGGATAAAGGCCTCTGAGCGTGGGGAGGTCGGTTGAGTAGAACAGCGAGCGCGACTTCCCCTCGCTCGAATAGCGAAAGACCCAAATGCACTCGCCGTCAGTCGTCGCGATCGTACCCTGAAACGGGTACTTGACATCTCGCCGTCTGCCGCGGTCCTCGACGAGTCCGATGGCCCGCGCCACCGCGGACGGAGGGTCGTCTTCCAAGCCGAAGCTCAGCGCCAGGAAGAACAGCGTCTCAGTGTCGGTCTGACCCGCGATCTCGGGATACAGGGACTCATCGACAGCGAGGACGAGCTCGCGTTTGAGCGTCGGGAACTCGCCGATGAAGCCGTTGTGCATGAAAAGCCAGCGACCGTGGCGGAACGGATGGCAGTTCGTCTGCTGAACGGCGGAGCCGATCGCGGCGCGAATATGCGCAAAGAAGTGTGAGGAGCTTATGTGGCCCGCGAGCTCCCGCAGGTTGCGATCGTTCCAGGCCGGCTCGATGCTGCGGAAAACGCCTGGTGTCGGCGCCGAGTCATACCAGCCGACGCCGAACCCGTCGCCGTTGGTCGCCTCCGCCCCGAGTCGTGAGTGCAGGCTCTGGTCGATCAGCGAATGGGCAGGCGAGTACAGCGCCTCCTCCAGCAGGACCGGTGAACCCGTGTAGGCCAGCCAACGACACATCGGTATCTCCGTCAGATCCTCGAGAAAGATGTCCCAGGTTCCGACATCGTACCCGGTGCTCAATCCGTGCCATTGGGCTTGTGTCTTCGCGCGCGCTTATCCAGCAGTGCGATCCAGCCTATCTTCTCCTCCTCGGCGGTCGTCAACAGGTCGGGATCGGCGGTTGCCAGCCGATCGTCCTGGCCGGTCATCGCCAGCAGCAGGCAGTCGCCCAGAGACAGGGGACGTCGTGTGCGGTGGTAGTGCTTGACACGCAGTTCGGCCGCCCGCCAAGCGTGCGTGGTCTCGACCGCGCTAATCCGCAGGTTGGTGGACTGCTCGAGTGAGTCGACCGCGGCATGGGTGCGGCTCACTGAGATGTCGTGGATGCGGGCGAGGCGGTCGGCCGCCTCGGTGAGGTTTGCCGCGGCAACGCCTGTGTCACCGCCGGCCAGCAGCCGGCCAACTTCCTCGGCTGCCGGCTCGTCCGCCAACAGCGCGGTGAGTGCATAGGCGTCGAGCAGGATCACCGGCGAGGTGTATCGCGTAGCTCGAGCTCGGCTTCCTCGGCTCGAGCGCCGGCGCGTAGCTCGTCGGTCGACGGCCCACCCTTCATCTCCTCGGCGAAGATGCCACGAACTGCTGCGATCGGATCGTCGGGGGCGGGACGCAGGACAAGCTGGTCGCCTTGGTCTTCGGCCAACACGGCACGAGTGCCCCACCGCTTCCGAACGGAGGCTGGTACCGACACCTGGCCTCCAGCTGATATTGCAAGACGCCTTATCATGGCCATGAGATTATATCATGGCGGTTCAGTTCTGGCATAGCGCTTCGGGCTTGATCCAGACTCAGCCCACCACGACGATATCCCCGATCGCCAGCATCCCGAACACGGTCTGCGCGGTTTCGATCGGCAGCTCCACGCAACCATCCGACTGTGGCGTGCCGTACGAACCCCGCGGGAAGCCGTGGACGGCGTCGCCGCCGTTGAAGTAGTTGACCCAGGGCACCCCGGGGTCTGAGTATTTGCTGCCGTCCGGGTTGGTGCCGGTCATCGTCGTGGAGGTGAAGCGCGAGAAGATCGGGAACGTGCCCTGGGCCGTTTCCGCGCCGGGCACGCCCGTGTTAGTCGGCGAGCTCAGCGCCACGTGGCTGCCTTGGTGAACCTCCAGCGTCTCGGGAATCGACTGGCTGACCGTCACCCATGTGTACGGGGAGCGCTTGCGCTGGTCGTGCTCGACGGCGCCGAACAGTGCGCGCCATGTCGCTTCATCGGCTTCGCCGGTCGCTTCAAGTTCGTGTTCTGACTGGAACACCATCAACGCACCCTTGGTGGTCTCGTCCAGTTCGCCGTAGTTCAGGCTCGGCGCCCCGCTGTAACGGGCGTGCATGTCCTCCGAGCGCGGCGGGCGAAATGCCGCGATCGCGGTCAGGCGGGTGCGCGATGCTCCCGGGTCACGCGGCAGCGAGGCCGTGTTGGCGTGGTAGGGGAGGTAGTCGAGGCGCGCGAGCGCCAGCTGCAGGCCCCGCACCGACGGACAGGCGACGTGCAGGTAGATGTCGCGGTGCACGCCGATCGGCGAGTGCAAGACCGTGCTGGTTGCGGCCGAGATGCCGAGCCTGTAGGTGGAGCAGGGCTCAAGCGTCGTCGTCGGCCTGAAGATGTCCGAGTCGCCGTGGGTGACCCAGCGCCCGGCTACGGCCGGGCTGAGGTGGGGGCGGGGGGAGAAGGACGCCAGGTGGCCGGAGAAGCGCACGCGCAGGGCGGCCGTGCCATCGCTGATCGTGCGCGGTGGCAGTGCCGTCAAGCGCGTGGCGGGCAGCGATCCGGTGGCGTCGACCGCGCCGTTCGAGGTCGCGCGCAGACCACCGATCCTGGCGGCGACGCCGCTGCACAGAATGACCGCGGCTACAGCCGCGACCAGCGCGAGCCTCACGAGCACTGTGCGTATCCGCATCCGACTACCCGCCACTCCTGACGATCGTCTGCTGGTGCTCCAGTGCGGCCGATTCTAACGGGTGGACAAGCGTACCTGCAGATCGCGGACGAGTGTCCGATCTTCTTCAGGACGTAGATACGTCCTTACGAGGCTTACGAGGGGTTCGCGCAGGCAGGTCGAACAAGCAACGATGGATCTCTCGCTGCCGCTGCGTCTGCCGCGTTCTCGCGCACGCAGCGGCGTCGGCGAGCTTCTGCTCGACGCGTTGCGCGCCCGCCGTCTGAGCATCCGCGTCCTGGTCTGCGTCGCGCTGGCATTGCCGCTGCTTGGCGGCGGCTGGATGTGGCTGCGCAACTCCTCGCTACTCCTGGGCGTTCGCCACGTCCACATCGCCGGCGTGCACGGCGCGCAGTCGATCGAGATCCGCGACGCGCTCGCTGCCGCCGCCAGCCGCATGAGCACGCTTCACTTCAGCGTGGCGGCACTACGCGCGGCTGTGGTCGCCTACCCAGAGGTCGCGGCTATCAGCGCGAGCGCGAGCTTGCCGCACACACTGAGCATCCATGTCAGCGAGCGACTGCCGGTCGCCACTCTGGTCGGGCCTGGTGAGCGCACCGCGATCGCCGCCGACGGCACCGTGCTCGGCCCGGCGCTGGCCTCCGCTGCGCTGCCGAGCGTCGCGGCCAAGACGGCGCCGGCTCCCGGCACGCGCGTGCACGAAGCATCGGCGCTGGCGGCGGCCGCCGCGCTTGGCGCCGCGCCCGCCGGCCTGCTTCGCTACGTCACGCGCGCATACGAAGGGCCCGAAGGGCTGACATTGCAGATGCGCAACGGGCTGCTTGTCTACTTCGGCGATGGCAGCTACCCGCACGCCAAGTGGCTGTCGCTGGCGCGCGTGCTCAGCTCGCCCGGCGCCACCGGCGCGGTCTACGTCGACGTGCGGCTGCCGGAGCGCCCGGCGGCGGGCTTCTCCCCGCCCGGGTCCTCATCGGCCGCTGCGAGTACGCTCACCCCGGCGCAGGTTGGCACTAACGATCCCGCGGCGGCGAAGCTGGCCGAACAGCTCTCCCGCGAGGTCGGCGGCTTGGCCACCCCCTCCAGCGGTCACGAAAGCGAAAGCTCGTCCTCCGCGGCGAGTGGCGGAGAAAGCACGGGCTCGCACGCCGAAGCCACAGGCGAATCGGCGCCGTCGAGCAGCGCCGAAAGCGAAGCCCCGGCGGCCACCCCAACAGGCTAAAGCTGGACTTGAGGGTCATGGCCTTTTCCCACCAACCTTCAATCATAAGTAGAGAGTTCGGGGTTCTGCAACGATTGTTGCGAGACTTGGACTTGTCGTTGACAGGGCGAAGTTCCCTGCATAAGTTGCGTATTCTTGTGATCCGCCGACAGCTCGTCGGCAAACCCTTAATAACTAATCGAGGCTTCGGACGAGATCATTATGGAGAGCGGCGGCGGTAGTTATCTGGCGGTCATCAAGGTCGTAGGCGTCGGCGGCGGCGGCACCAACGCGGTCAGTCGCATGGTCGATGCGGGCCTGCGCGGGGTCGAGTTCATCGCCGCCAACACCGACGCGCAGGCGCTCGCGATGTGCGACGCCGACGTCAAGCTGAATATCGGCCACGAGTCCACGCATGGCCTCGGCGCTGGCGCCAACCCCGATGTCGGCTTTGCCGCGGCGGCCGAGTCGCGCGACGAAATCAAGGAGGCGCTGAAGGGTGCGGACATGGTGTTCGTCACGGCCGGCGAGGGCGGCGGCACCGGCACCGGCGCAGCCCCGGTGATCGCCGAGATCGCCAAGAACGAGATCGGCGCGCTCACCGTCGGTGTGGTTACGCGCCCGTTCGAGTTCGAGGGCGGCCAGCGCGCGCGCCAGGCGCTCGACGGGATCGAACGGCTGCGCGAGGTCGTCGACACGCTGATCGTGATCCCCAACGAGAAGCTGCTCGCGATCGTCGAGCGGCGCACGTCGATGCTCGACGCCTTCAAGGAGGCCGACAACGTCCTGCGCCAGGGCGTGCAGGGCATCACCGACCTGATCACGATCCCGGGTCTGATCAACCTCGACTTCGCCGATGTGCGCACGATCATGCACGACGCTGGCTCGGCCCTGATGGGCATCGGCACGGCCGGCGGCGAGGCGCGCTGCGCCGACGCCGCCCGCGCCGCCATCTCCTCGCCGCTGCTGGAAGAGTCCGTCGACGGTGCCACCGGCATCCTGCTGAACATCACCGGCGGCAAAGACCTCGGCCTGTTCGAGGTCAACGACGCCGCCGAGATCATCCAGAACGCCGCCGACCCCAACGCCAACATCATCTTCGGCGCCGTGATCGACGAGGGTATGGGCGACGAGGTCCGCGTCACCGTCATCGGCACCGGCTTCGACCACCGGCCGGGCAGTCGCGCCGTGCGCGGAGAGCGCAAGCGCCGCGAGGGCCGCCCCGATCGCAACCCGCGCATCGACGATCGACAGCGCTCGGCGCTCGAGATCTCCGACGAGGACATCGACGTTCCGCCGTTCCTTCGTTGATGTAGTTCGACCCGGCACATGTGCCGGGTCGCCGAGGGGCGCATGCGCCCCTCGGACCGGACGGTGCATGCACCGTCCGGCCAGACCGCGCATGCGCGGTCTGGAACAGCATCGATAACCTGCGCGCCGTGCCGCGCCGCACCCCTCTTTATGACCAGCACGTCGCCGCTGGCGCCAAGATCGTTGACTTCGCCGGTTGGGAGATGCCCGTTCAGTATCCGACCGGCGTGCAGGCCGAGCACATGGCCGTGCGCGAGCGCTGTGGCGTCTTCGACGTTTCGCACATGGGCGAGATCGAAACTACCGGCCCCGGCGCCGAGGCGCTGCTGCAGCGCCTGCTCTCAAACGATGTCGCCAAGATCCCGATCGGCGGCGCGCAGTACTCGCTGCTGTGCGAGGAGAGCGGCGGCGTTATCGATGACCTGTTCACTTACTGCCTTGAGCCCAATCGCTACCTGACGGTCACCAACGCCTCCAACCACGAGCGCGACCTGGCCTGGTTTCGCGACCATGCGGGGACCTTTGATGTCGCGATCGCCGACCGGCTCGCCGATTACGCGATGCTCGCCGTCCAGGGCCCGGTTGCGCGTGAGATCGTGCAGGCAATCTCAGACGCCCCGCTGCCGCCGCGGATGACCGCGGGCATACGCCGCCTCTCCGGCGCACAGGTGCTTGTGTGTGGGACGGGTTATACGGGTGAGGACGGGGTCGAGCTGCTACTCGATTCTGCCGATGCGCCACCGTTGTGGGACGAGCTGCTGCGGCGTGGTGCCGTGCCGTGTGGGTTGGCCGCGCGCGACACCTTGCGCTTGGAGGCCTGCTTTCACCTGTACGGTAACGACCTGTCGATCGAGCGCAACCCGATCGAAGCGGGTTTGGGTTGGGCCTGCCGAGAGGAGACAAGTTTCATAGGCGCCGAGGCGGTGCGCTCCGCCCGCGAAGAGGCCGACGCGGACCGTTTGGTGCCCTTTACGCTCGACGGCCCCGGCATTCCGCGGCAGGGCAACCCGGTGGTGGGCGGCGGCGTGGTCACGAGCGGCACGCTCTCGCCCAGCTTGGGTGGCGGCATCGGCATGGCCTATGTGCCCCCGGGGCACGCTGCTCTCGGCACGGTGCTTCAGATCGATGTCCGTGGCAAGATTCGCCCGGCGATCGTCAAGCAGAAGCCGCTCTATCGAAAGGCCAGTTGAAATGTCTAGCTACCCCGACGACCTGCTCTATCACCCCGAACATGATTGGGCGCGACTGGATGCGGAGGACCCCGACGTAGCGGTGCTCGGCATCACTTGGTTTGCCCAGGACGCGCTCGGCGAGGTCGTGTTCTTCGACCCGCCCTCG
>DATAQR010000157.1:0-9473 GCA_036264565.1 Solirubrobacteraceae bacterium
GGTACCCGACGCGACGTGTATCATTTGTCCTCGTCTGTCCTCAGTTGTCCTCCGGTAGAAAGGGTCCCCATATCGAGTTAGCGAGCCAAAAATGGCTCTAACTCGACCCTTTCGGGGCATCTATAAGCGAGCGCTTTACGAGAGCGGCGCTCTGGCCTACTGAGCTACGTCGGCTTGCCCCCGCATCGTACCGCCGGAGCGGCTAGTCGCTCTGGTTGGGACTCGCTGGCCCCGTGCGATCCGGTGGACTTGGTCGGGTGTGCTTATGCCCATAGTCCGCTGACGTGTATGGCCCATAGGCGCTCGCCGAGCGGCATTGTCTGCTCGCCGGCGTGCAGGATTGCGCCGGCGAGGAAGTTCTCGCCCAGAGCGTTCCTGAGCTTGACGAGGCTCTTGGTGTCGGCGCTGGAGAGCGATACCTTCGCCTTGACCTCGATCGCTACGATCCGTCCGGCGCGGTCCTCCAGCACGAGGTCTACCTCGCCGCCGCGGTGGTCGCGGTAGTGGTAGATGTGCGGCTCGGTTTCGCTCCAGCTTGCGAGCTTGAGTATCTCCATCGCGGCGAACGTCTCGAGCGCAATGCCGGTGACCCGATCGTCCTGTTCGATTCTGCGCTCGTCTGCGCCGAGCAGGTGCGCCAGCAGGCCGCTGTCGGTGACGTAGACCTTTGGGGCGTGCACTACCCGCTGCAAGAATCCCGGCCGCCACGCGGGAATCCGGTGCACGAGAAAGATCGCTTCAAGCAGCTCGATGTAGCTCTTGATGGTCTTGCCGTCCAGCTCGAGGCTGCCGGCGACGTTGGCGTAGTGCAACAGGTTGCCCGAGCGTGTCGCCACCAGCGCGAGCAGCCGCCGCATTTCGTGCTCCTTGTGCAGATCGGCGATCGCCTGCAGATCCCGCTCGAAGGTGGTCGTCAGGTAGTTGGAGTACCAGTGCTCCCGACGGCGTCCCCGACGACCGCGCGCCTCCGGGTAGCCGCCCGCGGCGATCCGCTCCGCGAACGCCGCCCGGCCAATCGGCGCGTGCTCGATCCGCGGCGGAGAGGCAGCGAACAGCGCATCGACGAGATTGCCCTCGGCGCTCTCCAGCTCGGCCTGCGCTAGCGGCGCGAGTCGCAGCAACTCGATCCGGCCGGTGAGCGCCTCCTGGATCTTGCGGGAGCCCAGGATGTTCGCCGACCCGCTCAGCAGGAACCTCCCCGGCTGCTGCTCGCGGTCCACGATCCGCTTGATCGACAGGATCAGCTCGGGTACACGCTGGACCTCATCAATGAAGACCGGGCCGTCGAAGCCCGCCAGAAACCCGGCCGGGTCGGCGATCGCGTTCTCGCGCGGCGCCTGGTCGTCAAGGCTGACCGTCTGACGCTGTTCGGAGGCGGCGATCGCCTCACAGAGCGTGCTCTTGCCGACCTGCCGCGCGCCCATGACCATCACGACGCGCGTGTCGGCCAGCGACTCGCCGATCAGAGGGCGTATCCGACGCTCGATCACTCTAGTGATCCTACAACCCAGTGTGGTCAGATACGGAATAAGAATACGGCAAACACGGAATGATGGGGCGTCAGACGCGGAAAGTTGGGCAGGCAAACACGGATCGTCCTGCGTCCAGACACCGGACACGCGCCCTGTCCATTCCGCCTCTCCGGGGCCAAGGTAAGACGTTGCCCGTCGGCTGCCTACGGTTTCTGACGGCCGATCCGTCGCTATCCAAAACTGGATATCAGCGGATAGGCCAGCACGCGCGAGAAGTGTCCCTTGGATAGTGTGGCGCTCGAAGTCGGCGCTTATTGATGGCACACCAAAAGCGAGGGAGGGCAACCAGCATGGCGCAAATGGAGCTCGATCCGGCCCACATCATGCAAGTGGGGACGGGCTTTTGGGCGTCTAAGGTGATGCTCTCAGCGGTGGAGCTTGAGTTGTTCACCGAGCTCGGTGCCGGGTCGATGACCGGTGAGGAGATCGGCGAGCGGCTCGGCCTGCACCCACGGGCGATCTACGACTTTCTCGACACGCTTGTCGCGTTGGGATTCTTGGAGCGCGACGGGGACGGGAGCGATGGCCACTACCGCAATACTGCTGAAACTGCGGCCTTTCTAGACAAGCGGCGCCCGACCTACATCGGCGGGATCCTTGAGATGTTCAACGCGCGGTTGTATCGATTCTGGGGCGATCTCACCGAGGCGCTGCAGACCGGCAAGCCGCAGAACGAGATCAAGCACACCGGCAAGCCGATGTTCGACGAGCTCTACAGCGACCCGGCTCGGCTCGAGCAGTTCATGGCGGCTATGCAGGGCGTGTCGCTCGGCAACTTCCACGCGTTGGCCGAGAAGTTTGACTTCTCCCAGTACAAGACGCTGTGCGATGTGGGTGGAGCCACCGGCCAGCTCTGCACGATTCTCGCCGCTCGTCACTCGCACCTTCGGTGCACGAGCTACGACCTCGCGGTCGTTGCGCCGATCGCCGAGAAGACAATCGCCTCCGTGGGGCTTGACGACCGCGTGGCGTCCGTCTCGGGCGACTTCTTCGCCGATCCTCTCCCCGAGGCAGACGTCATCACGATGGGCATGATCCTGCACGACTGGAACCTGGATCGGAAGATGCACCTCATCCGGTCGGTGTACGAGGCTCTGCCCCCAGGAGGTGCTTTCATTGTCATCGAGAACCTCATCGACGATGCTCGCCGCGAAAACGCGTTCGGACTGATGATGTCGCTCAACATGCTGATCGAGTTCGGCGACGCCTTCGACTTCACCGGCAGCGACTTCGCGGACTGGTGCCGAGAGGTGGGCTTTCGCGAGATCGAGATCCTGCCGCTAGCAGGCCCCGCGAGCGCCGGGATCGCCTACAAGTAGGCTCGCGGTCCCGTCACCGCGGCCCCCACCTTGCCACAGCTGGACCTAGCAGGGCTAGCACTCAGCCTGCGCGAGTCTTAGCCGCCGCACCAAGAGCAAGCGTATCCGTCGGCCGAATATGCCTTACCGCTGTTTCGGGCATTCTCTCTTCTCCCGAGGGGTCGCGCCGCGGTGGTAGCTGCACGGCGCGGCGCACGTCTCAGGCGGTGACCCAGCTCTTGGCCTCCTCTAGCTGATCTGGCCGGTAGACCTTGACCTCGCCAGGGGTCATCCACGCGAACAACCGGAACGCCTTCCCGATCCACTCCACATCGGTGACGATCGCCGAGCGCCTCCATGCGGAATGGTGTCCCAGGCCCAGTCCGAGCCCTGTCTTTACGTCCTCAAACCAGGCTCCGGGCTCGAGCCCATCGAAATCTGTGAGCTCGAAGAGCATACGGATCTCACCGGACTCCGCTGCCTCGCGCAGCACCGGCTCAAGCACCCCGCGATAGTCCTCTCGGGTCAGCTTTCCCGAGGCGCGGAAGCCAATCGTGCCGGTGGGCATGTCGTCCATACGTCCAACCATTGCTCTCCTGTTCGGTAGGAATCGATGCGCGCGCGACCCGCAGAAGGCCTGAGCTGATCGCAGCGGACCGCGATGGTGGCGCTAAGCCCCAGCCAGCGCCTTCTGCTTGATCTGGTCGAACTCGGCCTGCGTGATCGTGCCGCTATCGAGCATCTGCTTGGCTTTGGCGATCTGCTCGGTCGGGTCGCCCTTGGCGGCCACCGACTGCACGTACTGGTCGAACTGCGCCTTGGACTCGCTCTGTTGCTTGACGGCGCGCTCGGTCATGCCCCTGTGCTCGGCGATCAAGTAAATGAACACGCCGAGATAGGGCAGCACGATGATGAAGATGATCCACAGCACCTTCGCGAAACCAGACGTGTCGTGACGGCGGAAGATGTCTGCCAGTACTGTGATCAGGATCCAGATCCAGACGACGAACGCGAAGAAGATAAGCATCGTCCAGAACACTTCGAGAAACGGATAGCTGGTAGCGAGAATCATCCCTATTCCTTTCGACCGGCAGCAGTAGAGAGACCGCAGAGGCCTGTCTGCCGACCATACTCACGCCTGGCGGCGCCGAATCGGTGTTTCCCCGCAGTCTTAGCGCTTGGGGCACGGCACGGTCGGTTCGGCCGTGACCGTTTCGCCGCTGAGGAAGGTCAGCTGCACTTTGCCTTTGAAGCCGCCTTTGGGGCATTTCTTGGGCACGGTGCCATAGGAGATCAGTTTTTTGCCCTGCATAAACGCCGCGCCGATCTTGCTCTTGATCGACAGCACCGAGGCGTACGGCGCTTCCGGCACGGTCGGGACGAGCGGGACTTCGGCGCTGAAGCGAGGGCCGAACGGCGGCGGGGCGGTGGAGATGCTGGCGAACGCGAGCACTTCGATCAGCGCCGGTTCGCGCCCTTCGGTGTAGAAGGCGAGCCTGCCGCCGGGCGCGAAGAAGGGCTGGATCGTGCCTTTCTCGCGCACGCGCGAGCTGCCGAAGCTGACGACGCCAAGCACTTCGCCTGTCGGGCCGGCATATGACTTCTTCGGGCACTTCTGCACTTCATGGCTTTCGAGTGTCGCCAGCGGGCAGTCGGTGAACCCTTGCGGATGCAGCTTCGTGTCGGCCGGCAGATCGACGAGCACTTTCGTCACCGGCGACGGTGCGCCGAAGTATTCTTCGCCCTTGATTTCAAGCGTCGCTTCCAGCGCCGCCGGCGCCCCGAGCAGGTTCCCGGTGTGCGGGTAGGTCCGGCTTTTCGGGTTGCTCGGTTCGACCGGGATCGGGACGATCTTCGCTTTGACGCTGACCTGCGGTCGCGCCGAGACGACGCCCGCCAGCGCGAGGCTGCCGGCGCCCACGATCGTCGCGGCGGCCAGGCAGCAGGCGGCAAATCTTCTTGGTGGTGTCCCCATAGGCATCTCCCTCGCGACAGAGAATACCGTTAGCCCGTGCCCAGCGCCCTCGACACCGAGCAGATGCAAGTCAACGGCCTGCGCACTCGCCGCCTCGTGCGCGGCGAGGGCGAGGACCTGCTCGTGCTGCACGGGTGGGGCGCTTCGATCGAGGCCGTCTATCCGATCGTTACGGGGCTGGCCCCAGTCGCGCGGGTGCACGCGCTCGACTTGCCCGGCGGCGGCGAGAGCGAGCCGCCGCCGGAGCCGTGGGGGGTGGAGCAGTACCAGGCCTTCGTCGCCGCCTACATGGACGGCGCCGGGATTACCCGCGCGACGATCGTCGGCCACTCCAACGGCGGTCGCATCGCGATCCGCATGGCGGCCACCGAACCCGCTCGTGTGGCCAAGCTGGTGTTGGTCGACGCCGCCGGCATCCGCCCAAAGCGCACGTTTCGCTGGTACCGGCGTGTCGCGATGGCCAAGGTCGGCAAGCACGCCGCCCGCCACCTGGGCGGCCCGGGCGAGCGCCTGCGAGAGACGCTCGTCAGCAGGGCGGCCTCGACCGACTACGCCGCCGCCGGCGAGCTGCGCCCGACGCTGGTCAAGCTAGTCAACGCCGACCTGCGCCCGTACATGCGCGACGTGGCAGCGCCAACCCTGCTGGTCTGGGGCAAAGACGACGCCGAGACGCCGGTCTCGATGGCACAGGAAATGGAGCGCTTGATCCCAGACGCCGGCCTCGTCGTGCTGGAGGGAGCCGGGCACTACAGCTACCTCGACCAGCCGGCCCGCTTCGCGCGGATCGTCTCGCACTTCGTGGCCCCGCCCGCGGGCGGGGGCGCAACCGAGCAAGGCGCCGCTGCCGGTCCGCAAGGCGCCGGGACAGGGACGCAAGGCGCCTCCGCCGGTGAGCCGACGTGAGCGCCTTCCAAGGGACCGCCCTCGTGTTGGCGGCGCTGGCCGTGGCGGTGCGCCTGGTCGGGCGCCAGCACCGGCTGCTTCATCTGCTCCAGCTCGAGCACTACGAGAACGCGCGTCTGCGCCTATGGCTACGCCGCCGCGGCGAGCGCTGGCAGCCGCGCGAGCTGGTCGCCGCCACCGCGTTGTTTGCCGGCGCCGTCGCGGCGCAGGCCGCCGGCTCGGTCTGGGCGTCGGGCGCGCTGCTCTTGCTGACTACGCCGCTGGCCGCACTCGGCGTGGCCGACTGGCGGCGCGAGGCGGTCAAGCCGCTGATCTTCACCGGGCGCGCCAGGCGTCTGCTGCGGCTCACCGTGTTCCCGCCGGCGCTGCTCGTCGTCGCCGCTCTGCGCATCGCCATCCTCGGGCCGAGCACCGCGAGCCTCGGGATCTTGCTCGCGGTGGCGCTGGCGTTGCTGGCGCTTGCGCCCGAGACTTTGCTGGTTGCAAACGTCCTGTTGCGGCCTGTGCAACGGGGTATCAACAACCGCTACGTCTCCCGCGCGCGAACAATTCTGCGCAGGCTCGACCCGACCGTGATCGGCATCACCGGCAGCTATGGCAAGACGACGACGAAGTTCTGTGTCGGCTCCGTGCTCGAACAGGATCGCCCCACGCTGGTCACGCCCGAGAGCTACAACTCGCTGCTGGGGGTCGTGCGCACGATCAACGAGAACATGCGCGACGAGCACGAGGCGTTCGTGGTCGAGATGGGCATGTTCCGCCGCGGCGACATCACCGAGCTGTGCGAGCTCGTGCACCCGACGGTCGGCGTCATCACCGCGATCGGCCCGATGCACTTGGAGCGCCTAGGATCGATCGAGGCGATCGCCGCCGCCAAGGGCGAGCTGCTCGACGCACTGCCGCCCGATGGCGAGTTCGTCACCAACGCCGACGACCCGCGTTGTGTAGAGCTGGCCGCGCGAGCGCACGTGCCCGTGACCCTGTTTGGGATCGCGGGCGGCGACGGGGCCTCGTCAGTCACGCGCGCGGGAGCGCCCGCCGGCATGGCCGCCCCGGCGCCACCAGGCCAGGCGCCGCCAACTAGCACGCCCAACAGGGCGCCGGAGGCGCCCCCATCCAAAAAGAGGAGCGTCGATGTCCAGGTGATCGCGCGCAACGTACGCCTGGCCGAGGGCCGCACCTGCTTCGAGCTGCTGCTCGACGGTCCCGACAGCGAACCGATCCCCGTCTCCGCGGGCCTGCTCGGGCGCCACAACGTCAGCAACCTGTTGGCCGCCGCCGCGGTCGGTCGCGCGCTCGGGCTTGCCCCCGAGCGGATCGCGGCTGGGCTTGAGAGCGTCACGGCCCCGGCGCATCGGCTGCAGCCGATCCCCAACCGCGCCGCCGGGGTCGTCGTGATCGATGACGCCTACAACTCCAACCCCGACGGCGCCGCCGCCGCGCTGGAGGTGCTGCGTCAGCACCCGGCCGCGCGTCGCCTGCTCGTCACCCCCGGGATGGTCGAGCTGGGCGAGCTGGAGGCGCAGTGCAACCGCGCCTTCGGCGAGCAGGCGGCGCCGGCCTGCGACCTGGCGATCCTGGTCGGCGCCGCGCGCACCGATCCGATCAGGGAGGGCATGCTCGCGGCGGGCATGGACCCCGCCGCGGTCCATGTCGTACGCGACATCTCCGAGGCGACCGCCCTGCTGGCCCGCACCACCCGCGCCGGTGACGTCGTCCTGTTCGAGAACGACTTGCCCGACACCTACGCGGCATGATTTTTTGGGGAGGACCCTTACGGGTCCAGTGCAGCGTGCTCGCGGGTATTCCGCGGCTTCGGCCCATAAGCTAGGGCGCTGATGCCACCACGCGACTTGAGGGTGGGCGTCGCCTTCGGCGGACGCTCGGTCGAGCACGACGTCTCGATCATCACGGGCCTGCAGGCCGTGGCCGTCCTGGAGGAGCGCCACGCCGCCGTCCCGATCTACATCGCGCGCAGCGGTCGCTGGTATACGGGCGAGGCCCTGAAGGATCTCGCCATCTACCAGCAGGGCGGCGGCGAGGGTGGGTGGGATCCGGATTCCGAGGAGGTCAGCTTCGACCTGCACAACGGCCGTCTGCTGCGTGCGACGGAGGGGACGTCGCTGTTGCGTACCCCATGGCGGGGCACAGGCGCCCGGCGCGCGCCCGAGCCTGTGCAGCTCGACGCGGTGGTGCTCGCCACGCACGGCACCCAGGGTGAGGATGGCTGCCTGCAGGGAGCCCTGGAGCTGGCCCAGCTGCCCTACGTCGGCCCTTCGGTCGGGGCCGCCGCGGCCGCGATGGACAAGGTCTTGACCAAGGCCGTGCTCGCCCAGGCTGGCCTGCCGGCTTTGCCGCACCTGGCGCTGCGGCGCGAGCAGTGGCAGCTGGACGACCGTGGCTGCCGCAGCGCCCCGATCGACTGGATCGCCGATCGGTCGTCGGGGAGCGCCGGCCGGCCACTCGCCTACCCGCTCTACGTCAAGCCGGCCTCGCTCGGTTCGAGCGTCGGCGTCTCGCGCTGCGAGAGCGACACCGAGCTCGCCGACGCCTTGGAGCTGGCGTTCGAGCTGGACCGCGTCTGTCTGGTCGAACCGGCCGCGCAGGGCGGGATCGAGGTCAACTGCGCTGTGATCGGCCGTCCCGGCGAGCGCCCGCGCGCGTCGGTGTGCGAGCAGCCGCTCACGAGCGCCGGCAGCACGCTTTCCTTCGAGGACAAGTACATGAGCTCGGGCAAGGCCGAGGGCTCCAAGGCCGTCCAGCGCCTGATCCCGGCGCCAATCTCGCAGCCGCTGGCCGAGCGCGTGCGCGAACTGGCCTGCGCCGCCTTCACCGCCTTCGGCTGCGCCGGCGTAACGCGGGTGGACTTCCTGATCGACGAGCAGGAGCAGGTCTGGATCAACGAGCTGAACACGATCCCGGGCTCGTTCTCCTTCTACCTGTGGGAGCCGGCGGGCCTGCCGTTTGTCGACTTGATGGACGCCCTGCTCGACCTGGCGCTGGCCGATCACGCCGAGAAGCAGCGCACGACGACGGTGTTCGACACCAACCTGCTGGCGCTGCGCGCCGCGGGCGGCAAGGGGGCGGGTGGGAAGTGATGAGGCCGCTCGCGTGCAACGCCGAACACCCCCCTTTGTGCGCCAAGGCCCCCCTTGTGCGTCGTCCAAGGCCCCCCTTTGCGGTGTCGCCTGGAGAACGATCATGAGCGCTGAGTCTGCCCTCGTCGCGATGGGCGGCCGCTCGCTGGAGCGCGAGATCTCCCTGCACGGCGGCCGCCGCGTCGAGCGCGCCTTGCGCGAGCTCGGCTACTCCGTGCAGGCGCTCGACGCCGACGGCGACTTCGTCGCGCGCGTGATCGAGCAGGAACCCGACTTCGTGTTCGTCGCGATGCACGGCCGCGGCGGTGAGGACGGCACGCTGCAAGATCTGTTGCAGACGCTTGCGGTCCAGTACACCGGCTCGGACCCGCTGGCCAGCGCACTGTGCATGGACAAGATGCTGTTCAAGCGAATGCTGCGCCTACACGGCATTCCCACCCCGGCTTTTCACAGCTTCAACGAGACGGCCTTCCGCGAGCTTGGCGGCGCCGGTACGTTCCCGCGCCTGCTGGCCGAGCTCGAGCTGCCGGTGCTCGTCAAGCCGGTCGCTCAGGGCTCGGCGATCGGGATCAAGTTAGTGCACAGCGCCGCTCAGTTGCCCAGCGCGATCCTCGGCGCCTTCGGCTACGGTGATCGCGTGCTGGTCGAGCGGCGCATCCTCGGCCGT
>DATAQR010000026.1:0-9834 GCA_036264565.1 Solirubrobacteraceae bacterium
GCCTCAACACGGCAGATATTTTGACGAGGGTCCTTAGCGTCGCGTGGCTGTCGCCGGCGTGCTCGCAGCGGTCCTCGCCCGCCACGGAGCTTGGCCTGACGCCCACAGGTCGTTGAGGACGACCGCGTCCTTGTAGGTGTCCATACACTCCCAGAAGCCCTCGTGGCGGTAGGCGCGAAGCTGATCATTGCCCGCCAGCCCTTCTAGCGGTTGGCGCTCGAGCACGCTGCCGAGCTCCAGCCGCTCGAGCACGCCCGGCTCAAAACAAAAGAAGCCGCCGTTGATCCAGTGCTCGGAGCGGGGCTTCTCATGAAAGCCGAGCACGCGGCCGTCTTCGCCGTCGAGCTCGGTGACGCCGAACTGCAGCTCGGGGCGCACGACGGTCATGCTCGCCAGCCGGCCGTGGCCCTCATGGAAGGCAAGCAGCGCGCCAAGGTCAACGCTGGCCAGCCCGTCCGCGTAGGTGGCGCAGAAGCGCTCGCCCTCGAGCTCGCGCTCGAACAGCTTGATCCGCCCGCCCGTCGGCGTGTCCAGGCCGGTGTCGCGGCAGCGCACGTCGATACCGCTCGGCCATGAGGCCTCGCGCACGAAGCGCTCGATCTGCTCACCCCGGTAGCCGGTGGCCAGCAGGAAGCGGGTGAAGCCCTGCGCCGCGTACAACTGGATCACATGCCAGAGGATCGGCAGGCCGCCGATCTCGACCAGCGGCTTGGGGATCGCCTGGGTGTGCTCGCGCAGCCGCGTGCCCCTGCCACCACAGAGGATCGCGACGGGGGGTCTGATGTCCCGAGCCAAAGCCTGGACGCCGTTAGCCGGCAACGCGCTCTAGAACCTCGGCGGGCACGTCGAAGTTGGCATACACCTCGTCAACGTCGTCGAGCTCCTCCAGCACATCGATCAGCTTCATCAGCCGCACCGTGTGGGCCTCGTCGATCGGCACCAGCGTGGTCGGCCGGTAAGCCAGCTCTGCGCTCTGCGCCTCGATTCCGGCCTGCTCGAGTGCGTCGCGCACGGCCGCGAAGTCAGCCAACTGGGTGACGACTTCGAGCACATCCTCGTCGCTCGAGATGTCCTCGGCGCCGGCCTCCACCGCCACCATCAGCTCGTCTTCGGAGTAGGCGGCCGCGTCGATCGCGATCGTGCCCTTCTTCTCGAACAGATACGCAACCGAGCCTGGCTCGCCAAGCGAGCCGCCGTGCTTGGAGAAGGCGTGACGCACGTCTGCGCCGGTGCGGTTGCGGTTGTCGGTCAGCGCCTGCACCAGCACCGCCACGCCGCCGGGGCCGTACCCCTCATACAGGACGGTCTCGATCGCATCGGCCTCACCCCCCTCGCCCGTGCCTTTGGCGATCGCCCGCTCGATGTTGTCCTTCGGCATCGAGGCGGCCTTGGCCTTGGCGATCGCAAGCGCCAGCGGCGCGTTGCCGGTCGGGTCGCCACCGCCGTCGCGCGCGGCCACCGTAATCGCCCGTGCCAGCTTGGTGAACTGCTGGCCGCGGCGCGAGTCCACGATCGCCTTCTTGTGCTTGATGCTGGCCCACTTGGAGTGCCCTGACATGGCCCGCAGGATACCCGCGCGGCGCGCGAGGCTGGCGTCAGGCCGGGGTCGCGGTCACGCCCTGGCGGCCGTCTCGCCTTTAGGATGCGGCTCGGATGCAGATCGACCCTCAGATCTTCAAGGCCTACGACATCAGGGGCCTGTACGGCGAGCAGATCGACGCCGAGGTGGCGCTGCCGTTGGGCCGCGCCTTCGCGCGCGTGCTCGCCGACCTGGCCGGCAAGCCGACCAGCGAGCTGCGCGTCGGCCTCGGCCGCGACATGCGCCTGACAGCTCCCGAGCTCGCGGCGCGCTACCGAGAGGGTCTGCTGATGGAGGGCGCCGACGTGCTCGACGCCGGCCAGGTCGGCACCGAGATGCTCTATTACCTGGTCGGCTCGCGCGAGCTCGACGGTGGGCTGATGTGCACGGCCTCGCACAACCCGAAGGCCTACACCGGCGCCAAGCTCGTGCGGGCCGGTGCGATCGCGCTGTCGGGCGACGAGGGGATCCAGGACATCCGCCGCACGCTGGAGGCCGGTCTAGAGGGTGGCGCAGCCGGCCGTAGGCCGGCGAGCCGGGCCCCTCTTTCTCCGTCAGACGGCGAGTCGGCGCCGGCCGAGCGCGGAGAGCTGCAGGAGCTCGATCTCTATGAGGAGTTCCAAGCGGCCGCTCTAAAGACGATCGACGCTGACGCGGTCAGGCCGCTGAAGGTCGTGGTCGACGGCGGCAACGGCATGGCCGGGCCGATGGTGGGGCCGCTGCTAGACCAGCTTGGCCTCGATCTGGTCAAGACCTATTGGACGCCCGACGGCAACTTCCCCGACCACGAACCCAACCCGCTGCTGCCCGAGAATCGGACATTCATCACCGAGAAGGTGCTCGAGTGCGGCGCCGACCTGGGCATCGCCTGGGACGGCGACGCGGACCGCTGCTTTTTCATCGACGACACCGGCCAGTTCGTCGACGGCGATTTCCTCACTGCGCTGTTGGCCGAGTCGCTGCTGCGCAAGCACCCCGAAGCGGCGATCCTCTACGACGTTCGTGCCAGCTGGGCTGTGCCGGACACGGTCAAGCGGATGGGCGGCACGGCCTATGTCAACCGCGTCGGCCACGCTTTCTTCAAGGCGCGCATGCGCGAGGAGGGTTCGCTGTTCGGCGGCGAGGTCTCCGGCCACTACTACTTCCGTGACTTCTACTGCGCGGACTCGGGCACGATCCCCGCGCTGCTGATCCTCGAGCAGCTCTCCCAGAGTGGCCGCAAGCTCTCGGACCTGCTCGCTCCCTATCGCGACCGTTACTTCATCTCCGGCGAGATCAACTCCGAGGTCTCAGACCAGGCCGCCAAGATGGCTAAGATCGCCGAGCGCTACGCCGACGCTCGCCAGAGCACCCTCGATGGCATCTCGATCGACTACGAGGACTGGCACTTCAACGTACGCCCGTCGAACACCGAGCCGCTGCTGCGCCTGTGCCTGGAGTCGCTGCGCTCGCACGAGCACATGGAGCAGATGCGCGACGAGGTGTTGGCGCTGATCCGCTCGTGAGCGACCCGGGCGACGGCGTCGTCTGCCTGCCGATCCCGACCCCGTTCGCGGTCGGGCGCGTCAACTGTTACCTGATCGAAGACGACCCGCTGACGCTGATCGACGCCGGTCCCAACTCGGCGACGTCGCTGACGGCGATGGAGGCGGCGCTCGCCGAGCACGGGCGCAGCGTGGAGCAACTCGAGCGGATCGTCGTAACCCATCAGCACATCGACCACATTGGCCTCGTGCAAATACTGGCCGAGCGCTCAGGCGCCGAGGTGTGTGCGCTGGACGCCCTGGCGCCGTGGCTTGCCGACTATCGTCGCCAGATGGAGGAGAACGACCACTTCTCGGCTGAGATAATGCTCCGCAACGGCATTCCCCAGGATGTAGTACACGCCTTGCGCGCAGTGTCGGCCAGCTTCCGGGCTTGGGGCGCGGCGGCAAATGTGACTACCCCACTCGCCGAGGGCGGCCTGCTCGAATTCGCTTCACGCAAGTGGCGGGTACTACACAGGCCCGGCCATTCGCCCTCGGACACCGTCTTCTACGACGAGGACAGCCACGAGCTGTTCGGCGGCGACCACTTGATCAAGCACATCTCCTCAAATCCTCTGATATCGCGGCCGCTGGGGTTCTTGCCCCGTGGCGGGGGCAAGAATAATGAGCAGGAGGGGAAAGAGCCGCTGGACGGCAGCGAGAACACGCGGCCGCGTGCCCTAATGGCCTACCTGGACTCGATGCGAGCGACGCGCGAGATGGACTTGACCGTCGTCTACGCCGGACACGGCGATGAGATCGACGACCACCGGTCCCTGATCGACGAGCGCTTTCGCATGCACGAGCGACGAGCGGACAAGCTCTGCAAACTGATCGAGGAGCAGCCCCGCAACGCCTACGAGCTGGCGCAGGCCATGTGGGGCAACGTCGCTGTCACGCAGGCCTTCCTGACGCTCTCGGAGGTCCTCGGTCACGTCGACCTGCTGATCGACGCCGGCCGTGTAAGCGAGCACGAGCTGGACGGCGTAGTGCATTTTTCGGCTGCCTGAAGCCGACGCTCGCTCGCTCGCTCGCGGCCGGCACAGACACTGGCCTTGCCGAAAACGTCCGAGTACAATAAACTCCTTGACTACTTAGCCACGTGTCTCTGTGAGACAGGGAGGGGCGATGGAGTACGGCACGGCCAATCCGCACCTGAACGTGTTCGAGCCCTACCGCGAGCTCGGGCGCGCGCACGAGGATCAACTCACACGGGCCGCCATGATCGTGCTGCGGCTGGTGCCGATGGCACGCGAGGCGCTGCTGCAGGCGATCGGCGAGCCGTCACAGAGCCAGCTGCCCGACTGCGTGATCGACATGCAGGCCACCAACCTGGTCGATCCCTCCGAGGAAAGCGCCGCCGGCGGGGATGTCGAGCGGGGACAACTGGTGAGCGTGTTCTTGACGCCAGACACCGAGCCGGTCGACATCTCGCCGGAGATCACAGAGATCGATCGTGGGCAGCGCTTCGACGGGGTGCTGCGCTTCGACCCGGATCTGGTCGTCGTGCTCGAGAGCAAGGTGTGCCGGCGCTGGGCGCGCCGCGACGGCAAGCGCGTGGCCGAGATGAACCTCGGGGGGACGCGCTTCGCGCAACGGCGGACTTGTGTGTTGCGCTGGCACGACCTGCTTGAGTCGTGGTGGCGGCTGGTCGAGCTTGGTGTGCTGGCGCCGGCCGAGCAGGCGATCGTCGGCGACGTGCTCTCCTACGCGCATCGGGACTTCGGGCAGCTGTTGCCCTACGGCACGCTGCGACGGGTCGGCAGCGATCCCGTGCGGCGCAAGTGGCGGCTACGCTCGCTGCTGGCCGAGGCGAGCGGTATCGACACGGAGCGCGCCGGGCTGGTGCACGTCCGCTTGGACACGGCGCTCGGCGTCGGATCGCTGCAGCGAGCGGCGCTTGAGGTTGAGGGGTCCGCAGGGGGCGCCGGCCCGAGCGTGGGCACCCGTTCGGGCATAAACACCCGTTCGGGCGCAGGCGAGCGCCTGACGCTTCACCTGTGGCCAGGCGAGCTGAAGGCGCAGGCCGAACAACTGTATGCCGGCGGACGCGCCGAGCGGCTGTGCGCGCTGCTCAGCGGCCACGACGGCGACTGCTGGAGCGTGCAGCCGCAGCCGCTGCTCGGCTTTCGCAACGCGCCCGTGCGCACCCGCGTCTACCTGACCTGCGAGCTCGACCCGGGCGAGTACGCCCGGCGCTGGCAGGGCGAGGACTGGAAGCGCGCCGGCGCCCACCACCGCAGCCACGTACGTGATGACCTGTGGCCGTGGCTGCTTGCGCGCGGCTACGCCTGCGAGCGCGACGGCGAGCGCATCGAGCCGTTCCTGCGCGCGCTCGGCCGGCGCTTCGCGCACCTGCGCCCGAGTATGCACGTGTCGCGCTCGTGGGACTGGGAGCAGGCCGAGCGCCTGGACGACGAGGGACTGCTGGCCGGCGAGATCCACGCCGCCCTGAACAGGGTGCTGGCGCTCTTGGACGAGCCGCTGCTGGCGCCGACCGCGCCCGCCGGCTCAGCGGGCGTCGCGGACCTCGACGCGCGCACGGGCCGCGGCGACGGCGGCGCAGCGGTCGAGCAAAAGCCGGTGGACGCGGTCGTCGTCTCCTAGCTCGGTGTGGAAGGCGACCGCCCATACCTCGCCCTGGCGAGCGGCGACGGCGTGGCCGTCCAGCTCGGCGAGGATCTCCACCTCCGGGCCATGCTCGGCGATCCAGGGAGCGCGGATGAAGACGGCGTGCACGGGCGGAGCGGGCGGGATCCCAATTCCGGCCATGGCGACGTCCGCCTCGAAGCTGCGCACCTGGCGACCGAAGGCGTTGCGCCGGGCGGCGATGTCCATGATCCCGAGATGCTCGCGGTCGAGCATGATCAGCCCGGCGCAGGAGCCGAGGATCGGCGTCCCGCGCGCAGCCAGTTCGCGCAGCGGCTCGGCCAGCCCCTCGCGCTCCACGCCAAGCGTCATCGTGGTCGACTCGCCGCCCGGTATCACGAGCCCTTCCAGTCCTTCGAGGTCGGCCGGTACGCGCACCTCGCGCACCCTCGCGCGCAGGCGCCCCAGCACCTTCGCGTGCGCCTCGAAGTCCCCCTGCAGGGCAAGCACTCCAACCAGTGGACGCTGCTCGATCAAGTCGCCCACAGGACGGTCGAGGACCAAGCGATGCAAGGACGCAAGGAGCGAAGCGTGCTATGCACGTGAGCGACTGAGGACGCCGCAGCGCGCAGTGTCATCGGCCGTCCTGTGCTACCAACCCCGCTGGGCCAGCAACTGCTCGTCGGGCAGCTTCGCGCTCTCCAGGCTTACCATCGCCGGACCCAGGCCGCGCGAAGCCGCGGCCACGCGAGCCGGGTCCTGCCAGTGCGTGGTCGCCTCCACGATCGCGCGGGCGCGGGCGGGCGGGTCATTGGACTTGAAGATGCCCGAGCCGACGAACACCCCTTCGGCGCCGAGCGACATCATCAGCGCCGCGTCGGCGGGCGTTGCGATACCGCCGGCGCAGAACAGTACGACCGGCAGCCGCCCGTCGCTCGCCACGCGACGCACGAGATCCAGCGGCGCGCCGTGCTGCTTGGCCGCGCTGGCGAGCTCGGCCTCTTCCAGCGCGCCGAGCCTACGGATCTCACCTGTGATGCCCCGCATGTGGCGCACGGCCTCGACGATGTCGCCGGTGCCGGCCTCGCCCTTGGAGCGGATCATCGCGGCGCCCTCTCCTATCCGTCGCAATGCCTCGCCGAGATTGGTGGCGCCGCACACGAACGGGACCTTGAACTCCCACTTGTCGATGTGGTTTGACTCATCGGCGGGCGTCAGCACCTCCGACTCGTCGATGTAGTCGACCTCCAGCGCTTCGAGCACCTGCGCCTCGACGAAGTGCCCGATCCGGGCCTTGGCCATCACTGGGATCGTGACGGTCTCCTGGATGCCGGAGATCATCTCCGGGTCGGACATGCGCGCAACCCCACCGTCGCGGCGAATGTCGGCCGGCACCCTCTCCAGGGCCATCACCGCGGCCGCCCCCGCGTCCTCGGCGACCTTCGCCTGCTCGGGGGTGACCACGTCCATGATCACGCCCCCCTTGAGCATCTCTGCCAGGCCGCTCTTGACGGTGAATGTCGCCTCGTCGCGCATGTGGGAGGGAGGATAGCTTGCCGTAAGAACGCAAACGACCCGCCGAAGCGGGCCGTATACGAACCGAGGTTGCCGCCGAATCAACGACACCCTGAACTCACTTCCGCGAACTATAGCGCCCCCGGCGGGAGTCGAACCCGCCAACCTCGGTTAGTGAGTCCAAGGACCGCGTCCGGCGGCAGGGGCGTCACCGCCCGGAGGCGGTAACAGGACGCTAAGGAGGTGTGCGGATGATTCTCCATCCCGCACATGTGCGGGATGGGACGACGCCACATGTGGCGTCGTCTTCCGAGCGGTGCATGCACCGCTCGGCCACACCGTGCATGCACGGTGTGGGGCCCCGAAGGGGCCACCTTTACTTCAGCCGGAACGCCTTGATGCGATCGTCGTACTGCGCGGTGTCCTTTGCGTAGACCCCATACGCCAGCGCCTGGATCAGGCTCAGCAGCGCCGTGTGCGAACGCACATAGGCGGGCGAATTGGACGAGTAGTACAGCTTGATTTGTGCGAGCTTGGCGACCTCGGAGAGGGTCGCGTCGGTGATCGCCGCCGTGCCCGCTTTGCGGTGGCGCGCCAGCTTCATCGCGCGCACGACCAGCGGATGCGGGCGCCCGGCCGACAGACCGATCACAAGGGTGGTCGAGTCGATTCGCCCGAGCCGGCTGAGCGACTCCTGCGAAGGCGAGGCGACGACATCGACGCGCAGGTCGAGCAGCATCAACAGGTGGCGCATGTAGCTGGCGAAGAAGGCCATCTGGTCGGTGCCGGCGACGAGCACCTTCTCAGAGCTGACGATCGCCTCGGTCAGTTCCTCGACGGCCGGTCGCGAGACCTTCCGCGCCGTCTCCTCGACGTTGAGGTGATCTGCGGCCAGTGCCGTCTCGAACTCGTTCTGGTCGAGCGCGAACAGTGGCGCGCCCTCGCTGCCGGCGGCTGCGACAGGCTGGGCATGCAGGCGGCGGTACTCCTCGCGTGCTGCGGCCTGCAGCTCCGGGAACCCCTCGAAGCCAAGCGCCTGGGAGAAACGCACGACCGTGGAGCTGGAGGTGTTCGCGCGGCGCGCAAGCTCCTCCGCCGTCTGGAAGGCCGCCTCATCCAGGTGATCGACGATGTACTGCGCCACGTCCTTCTGCGAGCGCGAGCACTCCTCGAAGCGGGTCTGGATGTAGATGGAGAGGCTCTGGTGCTCATTTATGTCCTTTAGGGCGCCGACGCCGGCGGGGTTCTTCTCTGTGGCGGTCGCTAGTCGTTTCATCGGCGCCTTTGTTCGACAGCGGCGCCTGACACTCCTGCTAATGCTCGTTCAACTGCTGCCGATCGCGGCGGCGCCACCTTCGCGACAGCGACGCGCCAACTCCACGAAATAGTCAAGCGCCTGTGGATTGGCCAGGGACTCGACGCTGGCGGCCTCCCGCGGCGCGGCCCCCATCAGGATCCGCTTGATCGGGACCTCCAGCGCCTTCCCCGACAGCGTTCTCGGCACTTCTTGGATCTGCAGGATCTTGTTGGGCACATGCCGGGGCGAGCAGTAGTCGCGCACGCGCGCCTTGACCTTGGCCACCAATGGCTCATCCAGCCGGGCGCCCTCCTCGAGCACGACGAACAGCACCATCGTCAGCTCGCCGCCCTCGCCGCTAGGCACGTCCACCACTATCGAGTCGGTCACCTCCGGCACCGCGGAGGTGGCGCGATAGATCTCGCTCGTCCCCATCCGCAACCCCTGACGGTTGATCGTCGAGTCAGAGCGCCCGTAGATGACGGCGCCGCCACGTGGCGTGATCCTGACCCAGTCGCCGTGGCGCCAGATCCCCGGATACATCTCGAAGTAGCTCTGGCGGTAGCGCTCGCCGGACTCGTCCCCCCACAGGTACAGCGGCATCGAGGGCAGCGGCCGCGCCAACACCAACTCGCCGACGGCGTCTATGAGCGGCCTCCCCTGCTCGTCCCAGGACTCAACGGCACAGCCGAGCACGCGGCACTGTAGTTCCCCCGCGTACACCGGCAGCAGCGGGCAGCCGCCGACGAAGGCCGTGCAGACGTCGGTGCCGCCGCTGGTGGAGAACAGCCAGGTGTCGGCGCCGGCGTGCTGATAGACCCAGCGAAACCCCTCGGGCGGCAGCGGCGACCCGGTCGAGCCAATCGCGCGCAGGCGGCTCAGGTCGTATTCGCGCGCCGGCTCGATCCCCGCCTGCTCGCAGCTTCTCAGCAGCCCGGCGCTGACCCCCATGCAGGTGATGCCAGCCTGCTCGGCCAGCTGCCACAGTCGACCGAGATCGGGATAGCCGGGACTGCCGTCGTAGAGCACGATCGCGGCCTCGCCGAACAGGCAGCCGACCAGAAAGTTCCACATCATCCAGCCGGTCGTCGTAAACCAGAACATCCGTTCACCGCGGTGCAGGTCCAGGTGCAGCATGCTCTTCTTCAGCTGCTCGAGCAGGATGCCGCCGTGCCCGTGCACGATCGCCTTCGGCAGCCCGGTCGTGCCCGAGGAGAACAGCACGTACAGCGGGTACTCGAACGGGACCGGATCGAACTCGAGCGGCGCGGGCTCGGAGACCAGCTCCGCCCAGTCGATTGCCTCCGGGACAACCGCTTCCCCGTACG
>DATAQR010000043.1:0-6066 GCA_036264565.1 Solirubrobacteraceae bacterium
CCCCGGAGATCGCCGATCAGGCGGCGTTCGAGCGCAAGCTCTACGTGATCAGGCGCGTGATCGAGGCCGCCGCCGGCCGCGAGATCGCGATCCCCAGTTTCTCGAGCCGCACCATCGTCTACAAGGGCATGCTGACCGCGCCCCAGCTGCCGCGTTACTTCCCGGACCTGCGCGATCCCCGGGTCGCCTCACGGCTCGCCCTGGTCCACTCGCGGTTCTCCACCAACACCTTCCCGAGCTGGGAGCTAGCGCATCCCTACCGCGTGATCTGCCACAACGGCGAGATCAACACGGTGATGGGCAACGTCAACTGGATGCGCGCGCGCGAGTCAGAGCTGGCGAGTGAGCTGTTCGGCGAGGATCTGCCCAAGATCCTGCCGGTCGTCACGCAGGGCAACTCAGATTCGGCGACTTTCGACAACGTACTCGAGCTGTTGATGCTTGCCGGCCGCACGCTGCCGCACGCCGTGATGATGATGATCCCCGAGGCCTACCGCGACCGCGGCGACCTGCCCGAGCAGCTAAAGGGCTTCTACGCCTTCCACTCCTGCCTGATGGAGCCCTGGGACGGGCCGGCCTCGGTCGCTTTCACCGACGGGCGCGTCGTCGGCGCCACGCTCGACCGCAACGGCCTTCGCCCCGGACGCTGGGTGATCACCAAGGACGGGCATGTCGTGCTCGGCTCGGAGATCGGCCTACTTGACATCCCCGCCGAGCAGATCGAGCGGCTCGGGCGCCTTCAGCCCGGCAAGTTGTTTCTGGTCGACCTCCAGGCCGGTTGCGTCATCGACGACGGCGAGGTCAAGCGTCGCATCTCCACCCAACAGCCATACGGCGAGTGGTATGCGCGCAACGCCGTGCGCTTTGACGATCTGCCGCCCTCCGAGCAGGTGACGCTCTCCGATCAGCCCCTGCACACACGCCAGCGCGCGTTTGGGTACAGCCAAGAGGATCTGCGCGTGCTACTCGAGCCGATGGCTCGCGACGGCGCCGAGCCGATCGGCTCGATGGGCAACGACCTCTCGCTGGCGGTGCTCTCAGACCAGGCGCCGCCGCTGTTCTCCTACTTCAAGCAACTGTTCGCCCAGGTCACCAACCCGCCGATCGACCCGATCCGCGAGGAAATCGTGATGAGTCTCTCCACGAGTCTCGGCAGCGAGTGCAACCTGTTCGACGAGACGCCCGAGCACGCGCACAAGCTCGAGCTCCAGCAACCGATCCTGCTCAACCGCGAGCTCGAGACGCTGCGGCACATCGCAAGCGAGGTCTTCTCCTCGCGCACGCTGGACATCACCTGGCCTGTGCAGGAGGGCCCCGACGGGATGGAGCGGGCGCTTGTACGCGTCTGCGATGAGGCCCACGAGGCGATCTCTGAGGGGGTCAACATCATCATCCTCTCCGACCGCCAGCTCAGCCAGCGCCGCGCGCCGATCCCATCGCTGCTGGCGGTCTCCTCGGTGCACCATCACCTCGTGCGCGAGGGCACGCGTCTGCGCGCCGGCATCGTGATGGAGTCGGGTGAGCCCAGGGAGGTGCACCACTTCGCCACCTTGATCGGGTACGGCGCCTCGGCCATCAACCCGTACGTCATGCTCGAGACCCTGGACGAGTTGGTCGCTCAGGGACGTGTGACTAAGGCGAGTGAGAACGCAGGCACGTCCATCATCCCCCTCTCTCCAGAGCAGGCGGCACAGAACACGGTCAAGGCGATCGGTAAGGGCCTGCTGAAGACGATCTCAAAGATGGGGATCTCGACGATCCAGTCCTATCGCGGCGCGCAGATCTTCGAGGCGGTGGGCCTCGACCGCGAGCTGATCGACCGCCACTTCACGGGCACGGCGTCGCGGATCGGCGGGATTGGTCTGGACGTGCTGGCTCAAGAGGCCTTGCAGCGCCACGCGCGCGCGTATCCGAGGGGTGGGTGGGATCCAAATCTTGAGCTGCTGCCGGTGGGTGGTGTGTACGCGTGGCGTCGCGATGGCGAGCACCACATGTGGAACCCGGAGACGATCGCGCTCGTCCAGCACGCCGTGCGCTCGGCTAATGGCAACGTCAAGGCGGCGCTCTCCGGAGACGCGGCGGCGCACTCGCAAGTGCGCGACAGCCCCGCCTTTGCCAAGTACCGCGAGTACGCAACGGCGGTCAACGAGGATGCGGCGCGCAAGGCGACCCTACGCGGCCTGCTGCGGATCGGTGTGGGGGAGGGGTCGGCGTGCTCGCTTCAGGACGTCGAGCCGGCGAGCGCGATCGTTCGCCGTTTCTGCACCGGCGCGATGAGCCTCGGGTCGATCTCGCGCGAGTCGCACGAGACACTCGCGATCGCGATGAACCGGCTTGGGGGAAAGTCGAACACGGGCGAGGGCGGCGAGGACCCGGCGCGTTTCCAGGCCGACCCCAACGGCGATCGCCGCCGCTCCGCCATCAAGCAGGTGGCATCCGGGCGCTTCGGGGTGACGATCCACTATCTGGTCAACGCGGACGAGTTGCAGATCAAGATGGCCCAGGGCGCCAAGCCCGGCGAGGGCGGCCAGCTGCCTGGGCACAAGGTCGATGCCTATATCGGCTCGATCCGTCATACGACCCCCGGTGTCGGTCTGATCAGCCCGCCGCCGCACCACGACATCTACTCGATCGAGGACCTCAAGCAGCTGATCTACGACCTGCGCTGCTCAAACCCGGACGCGCAGGTTTCGGTCAAGCTCGTCTCCGAGGTCGGCGTCGGCACGGTCGCCGCCGGCGTCTCCAAGGCCAACGCCGACCGCGTCCTGATCGCCGGTCACGACGGCGGCACTGGCGCCTCGCCGCTGTCCTCGATCCAGGCGGCGGGTGTGCCGTGGGAGATCGGGCTGGCGGAGACCCAGCAGACGCTGTTGCTCAACGACCTGCGCAGCCGCATCGTCGTGCAGACCGACGGCCAGCTGAAGACCGGCCGCGACGTCGTCATCGCCGCCATGCTCGGCGCCGATGAGATGGGGTTCTCCACCGCGCCGCTGATCGCGATGGGCTGCATCATGATGCGCGCCTGCCATCTGAATACCTGCCCGGTCGGGATCGCCACCCAGGACCCCGAGCTGCGCAAGCGCTTCCAGGGGACCCCCGAGCACGTCGTCAACTTCTTCTTCTTCGTTGCCGAGGAAGTGCGCGAGATCCTGGCGTCGCTGGGCCTGCGCACTCTGGATGAAGCGATCGGCCGCGTCGATCTGCTTGGCGCGCGGGAGGCGATCGAGCACTGGAAGGCGCGCGGCGTAGACCTCAGCCACATCCTCGCGCACGTCGAGCTGCCCGAGGACGCCCCGCGCCACCGCGTGCAGCCGCCGCCGGCGGTGCTCGAGGACGCGCTCGACTGGGAGCTGGTGGAGCGTTGCCGCGCGGTGATCGAGGCGGGAGCGACCGCGCCGGGCGGCAGTCCCGACGGCGACGGACGGGTTGAGCCTCCGGAGCACGCGGGCGCCCTGGAAGGCGCGGGCGAGCAACGTGCGCGCGTGGAGATAGAGCTGCCCGTCCGCAATGTCAACCGCTGCGTCGGCGGCATTCTCTCTTCGCACATCGCGCGCGCGCGCGGAGCGGAGGGCCTGCCGCCCGACTCTATTCTGGTGCGCTTCCGCGGCTCTGCGGGCCAGAGCTTCGGCGGCTGGCTGGCGCCGGGGGTCACCTTCGAGCTGGAGGGCGACACCAACGACTACACCGGCAAGGGCCTCTCCGGCGGCGTGCTGTCGGTGCGCCCCCCACGTGGCCTGGGCGAGCACTTCAAGGCCGAGGAGAACGTGATCATCGGCAATACCGTGCTCTACGGCGCCACCGCCGGCCGAGCGTTCTTCCGTGGGCTGGCGGGCGAGCGCTTCGGAGTGCGCAACTCGGGCGCCTGGACCGTTGTCGAGGGCGTCGGCGATCACGGCTGCGAGTACATGACCGGAGGTCGTGTGGTCGTACTCGGCCCCACCGGCCGCAACTTCGCGGCGGGGATGAGCGGCGGCATTGCCTACATCCTTGACGAGGTCGGCGAGTTCCCGGCCCGCTGCAACATGGGCATGGTCGGCTTTGAAGAGATCTCCGAGGCCGACGCGATCGAGCTGCGGGCGATGGTCGAGGAGCACGTGCTGCTCACCGACTCGCCGGTTGGTCGCGATGTATTGGAGCGCTTCGAGGCGCTGCTGCAGACAGGTTCGTTCGTCAAGGTGATGCCGCACGACTACAAGCGGGTGCTGCGCGAACTGGCCGAAGCCGAAGAGTCAGCAGAGGGGGTGCCGGCGTGACCCTCACCACCTCTGATCGTCAACCTACGCCGAAGGCGTCGGTGATCTGACTATGGGCAAGCTGGGAGGCTTCCTTCAGATCGAGCGTCACGGGATCGTCTATCGCGACCCCGCGGAGCGCGCGCACGACTACCAAGAGTTCATGGTCGAGCGTCCTGTCCCCGATCTGCAGGCGCAGGGCGCCCGTTGCATGGACTGCGGCGTCCCCTTCTGCCACAACGGCTGCCCGCTCGGCAACCTGATCCCCGACTGGAACGACCTCGTCTACCGCGACCGCTGGCCCGAGGCGATCGCACAGCTGCATGCCACCAACAACTTCCCTGACTTCACGGGCCGCCTGTGCCCCGCGCCGTGCGAAGCGGCCTGCGTGCTTGAGATCCGCGAGGGCGATGCCGTGTCGATCAAGCAGATCGAGCTGGCGATCGTCGATCGCGCCTTCCGCGAAGGCTGGGTGCGCCCCGAGCCGCCACGTCACGAGACGGGTCAGTCGGTCGCTGTGGTCGGCTCCGGCCCCGCCGGCATGGCGGCCGCGCAACAGCTGCGCCGCGCCGGCCACGCCGTGACGCTATTCGAGCGAGACGAGGCTGCAGGCGGACTGGTGCGCTTCGGTGTGCCGGACTTCAAGATCGAAAAGCGGGTGGTTCAGCGAAGAGTCGAGCAGCTCCTGGCCGAGGGCGTAGAGCTGCGCTGTGGGGTGGAGGTGGGCTCGGACGTGTCGGTGCAGGAGCTGCGTGAGCGTTTCGATGCGACCGTGCTTGCCACTGGCTCGCGAGTTCCGCGCGACCTGGTTGTGCCCGGCCGTGAACTGAGTGGGATCCACTTCGCGATGGACTACCTGTACGGACGCAATCGCTGGGTGGCTAACGAGTACGGACCCGCGCCAACGGTTGCGCAACCGGCCGGTGGCGAACCGATCACCGCCGCCGGCAAGCACGTCGTCGTGATCGGCGGCGGCGACACTGGCGCCGACTGCGTCGGTAACTCGCTGCGCGAGGGCGCCGCGTCGATAGTGCAGCTGGAGCTCTTGCCCGAGCCGCCGGAGCATCGACCCGACGAGCGTACGCCGTGGCCAGAGTGGCCGCTGAAGTACCGGCTCTCCTACGCGATGGAGGAGGCCCGCAATGAGGGTCTGGGCGAGCAGGATTACTCGGTGACGACCACGCACTTCTCCGCCGACGCCGCCGGCAATGTGGCGGCTCTGCACATCGCCCAAGCCGAGTCAGCGCCGCCGTTCTCAGCGGTGCCCGGCAGCGAGCGCGAGTTGCCCGCCCAGCTCGTGCTGCTGGCGATGGGCTTCCTTCATCCCGAGCAGCCACTGCTCGACCAGCTAGGCGTCGAGAAGGACCCGCGCGGCAACGTCAAGGCCGTCAAGCCGTACACGACCTCGGTCGACGGCGTGTTTGCCGCCGGCGACGCCCGCCGCGGCCAGTCGCTGATCGTGTGGGCGATCAACGAGGGGCGGCAGTGCGCGCGGATGGTCGATCGCTATCTGGCAGGTTTGAGGAACGGCTCGGTGCGGGAAGCAGCAACGCACGAGTATGGTGGCCTGCTGGGCCACGCCGATGCCGACGAAGGCCCCGAGGGCCCGCCGCAGCACGTCGGGCCGGGCGTGCCGGCCGAGCAACAGTAGGGGCGCACCGCTAGACTGGCCGCGTGGCCAGTAGCTCTGAGGACGGCGCGCGGGTGGTAGGCACAGCCGGGTCCGGCAACGGATCAGCGCCGACCACGCTCCCGCGCGTCTGTGTCGTTGGCGCCGGGTCTTCGGGGATCGCTGTGGTCAAGGCGCTGCTGGATCGTGGGGTTCCGTTCGACT
>DATAQR010000072.1:0-19121 GCA_036264565.1 Solirubrobacteraceae bacterium
TGGAATCCGTTGTCGTGGCTCTTCTCCTACAGCGCGACAGCTACGTACTTAGTCTCCAAGTACTCCTCAATCCCCTCAAAACCGCCCTCGCGGCCGTAACCGGACTGCTTGACACCGCCAAACGGGGCGGCCGGGTTGGAGACGATGCCCTGGTTAAGTCCGACCATGCCGACCTCCAGCGCCTCGCTGACGCGCAAGGCGCGCTGCAGGTCGCGCGTGTACAGGTAGGCGACCAGGCCGAACTCGGTGGCGTTGGCGGCGGCGATCGCCTCCCGCTCGCTGGAGAACGTGGCCACGGGGGCGACCGGGCCGAAGATCTCCTCGCTGAGGACGCGTGCCGAGGACGGCACGTCGGCGATCACGGTCGGGGCATAGAAGTAGCCAGGGCCGTCGAGCGCCTCGCCGCCGGTGAGCACCCGGGCGCCTTGCCCGACCGCGTCGGCGACCAGCTCGCGCACGATCCCGCGTTGGCGATCGTCGATCAACGGGCCGATGTCGACGCCCTGCTCGCTGCCGCGACCGAGCTTTAGCACCGACATGCGCTCGGCCAGTCGCCGCGCGAACTCGCCGGCCAGCGACTCGTGCACGTGGAAGCGGTTGGCCGCGGTGCATGCCTCGCCGACGTTGCGCAGCTTCGCCGTCAGGGCCCCCTCCACCGCGGCGTCCAGGTCGGCGTCCTCGAACACGACGAACGGGGCGTTGCCGCCGAGCTCCATCGACACCCGCAGAATCTGCTGCGCCGACTGAGCGATCAGAGCGCGACCGACCTCGGTGGAGCCGGTAAACGACAGCTTGCGCGTGCGCGAGTCCTTCAGCAGCGGCTCGATTACCGCCCCCGAGTGGTGAGCCGTGATCACATTCAGGACACCCCCCGGCAGGCCCGCGTCCTCCAGCACCTTGGCCAGCGCGAGCATCGACAGCGGCGTCTGCTGAGCCGGCTTGACGACCATCGTGCAACCGGCCGCTATCGCCGGCGCGATCTTGCGCGTGCCCATCGCCGTCGGGAAGTTCCACGGCGTCACGAACACGCACGGGCCGACCGGCTGGCGCATCGTCAGGATCCGGCCCGAGCCGGTCGTGTTGGTCATGTAGCGCCCGTGGATGCGCACCGCCTCCTCGGAGAACCAACGCAGGAACTCGGCGGCATAGACGATCTCGGCGCGCGATTCGGCCACGGGCTTACCCATCTCGAGCGTCATCAACAGCGCCAGATCGTCGGCGCGCTCTGAGAGCAGCTCGTAGGCTCCACGCAGGATCTCGCCGCGATCGCGCGGCGCGCTCGCGCGCCAAGCGGCCTGGGCCTCGTCGGCCGCCGCCAGCGCCGCCAACGCGTCCTCAGGGGTCGCGTCGGGGACCTCGGCGACGGTCTCGCCGGTCGAAGGGTCCTCCACCGCAAGCGTGCCCCCGCCGGTGGCCGGACGCCACTCGCCGCCGACGTATAGGGCCAAAGGGGCACGAGCGAGCGCGGCCCGTTCGCGGCCGCCTTGCGCACCCGCGTCCTTCAGCGTATCTGCGCCTGCCATCTGAGGCTCCTCTCGGCTTGCGGGACTCATGCTTGGATCGAGTCGGTCCGATTCAGGGTAGGTGCAATCTGTCTTCAAGCGAACCGCCCTGATCGCAGTGACGACTCTGCTGTGCGCAGCGGCGCCGGCCACAGCCGGCACGCTCGTGATCACCGGCGCGGGCGACGGGCACGGTGTCGGCATGAGCCAGGACGGCGCGCTCGGCTACGCCCAGCACGGCTGGTCCTATCGGGCGATCCTCGCCCACTACTACCTACACACTGCCATCGGCACGGCGCCGCCAAGGACCGTCGTGAAGGTGCTGGTAGGCGCCAAAGTCAAGCACGTACCGCTTGAGCGATACGTGCGCGGCGTCGTCTCGGCCGAGGTGTCCGCCTCCTGGCCGATGGCGGCGCTCGAGGCACAGGCCGTGGCCAGCCGCACCTACGCCCTGACCGCGCACGCCGGCGGCAGCCGCTTCGACGTCTACTCGGACACGCGCTCGCAGATGTACCTGGGCAAAGCCGCGGAAACGCCGAGCACGAACGCCGCCGTGGCCGCTACGGCGGGACAGATCGTCACCTACGCCGCCAAGCCGGCGATCACCTACTTCTACGCCGACTCCGGCGGGCACACCGAGAGCGTGCAGTACGGCTTCCCCGGATCGACGCCGGAGCCGTGGCTGGTCGGCGTCGCCGACCCCTACGACAGCAACCAGCGCTGGACGCTGCACATCAGCTTTGCCGCCGCCACCCAGCGCCTGAGCGGCCTGGTCGACGGCTCCTTCCGCGGCATCGAGGTGATCAAACGCGGCAGCTCGCCACGAATCGTCTCCGCCTACGTGCTCGGCTCCAAGGGGCGCACGCAGGTCAGCGGCGGCGAACTGGCCGAACGCCTTGGCCTGAACTCGACCTGGGCCTACTTCAGCGTGCAGGGCGCTCACGCGGCGACCCCGCCACCGGCGCCGTCGGCGAACGAAAAAGGCACGGGAGGCGTGGCGGCCGAATAGTGTGAGGGCGATGCCCGCCCCCCTGCTGATCGCCGACGTCCCCTGGCTGCTGTACCGCTCCTACCACGGACTGCCCAAATCGATCAAGGGAGCCGACGGGCGGCCGGTGAACGCACTACTGGGTACCGTCAACGCGCTGCTCGCCGCTGTCGAGGCGACCTCGCCGCGCGCGGTGGTCGCCTGTTTCGGCGCCGAGGACGCCGTCTACCGCAAGCGGCTGTACCCGCCCTACCACGCGCACCGCGAGCCGATGCCGGCGGAGCTGGCGCACCAGTGGGAGCGCGCGCCGGCGCTGCTCGGGAGCCTCGGCTGGAGCATCGCCGACGCCGGAGAGCTGGAGGCCGACGACGCGATGGGGGCACACGCGCTGGCGGAGTCACGCGCCGGCGGGCGTGCTCTGCTGCTGACCGCGGATCGCGACCTTTACCAGGCGGTGAGTGAGGGGGTGGCGGTTCTGGATATGGGGAAGGGGGGTGTGCATGAGTTGGGACCAGGCGATGTTCGCGATCGGTACGGCATCGCGCCGGAACAGGTGCCGGATTTCATCGCCCTGCGCGGCGACCCCTCCGACGGCATTCCCGGAGCGCCCGGAATCGGAGCGAAGACCGCTGCTGAGCTGCTGAGCGCCCACGGCACGCTGGAGGATCTGCTGGCCGTCGCGGCCCGTCAGTGCGAAGAGGCGGGCTTCGGCGACCTGCGCCGCCGCACCGCGGAGACCCTGCACGAACACGACGAGCTACTGCGCACGTTCAAGCAGGTGGCCACGCTGGTGGAGATGGACGTGCAGCGCCCGCAGGACGCTCCCACCGATTTCGCGAGCGGGGCGGCCGCAGCTGGAGAGCTAGGAATGAAGCGGCTGGCCGAGCGCCTCAAGAACCTGTCCTAGCGGTCCGATGACCAAGCCAGGCAAGAACGCAGGGAGCGTGGCGTGCTACGCACGCGAGCGACCGAGGACGCCGCCTGGCGCCGTGTCAGCGGACCGCTAGGGCGTGAACTTGATGGTGATTACGTCCCCATCCCGCATCGCGTAGTCGCGCCCCTCCAGCCGCAGCGTCCCGCGGTCGCGGGCGCCGGCGTACCCGCCCGCGTCCACCAACTCTTGCCAGCCGACGACCTCGGCGCGCACGAAACCCTTCTGGATGTCGGTGTGGATCTGGCCGGCGGCGTGCCAGGCCGTTAGACCGTCGCGCAGGTGCCAGGACTGGGCGGGCTTGGCCTCGCCCGCGGTGAAGAACGCGATCAGCCGCAGCAGCGAGAAGGCGCCGTGGACGGTCCGCTGCAGGCTCGATTCGCTGACGCCGAGCTCGGCACGCATCAAGGCCGCTTCTTCCTCCTCCAGCTCGGCCAGCTCTGACTCGATCCGCGAGGAGACCGCCACTACACCCGCTTCCTCGGCCGCGGCGTGCTCCGCCACGGCGGCCGGGACCTCGTCCGCGCCCTCGTCGACGTTGGCGACGAACAAGACCGGCTTGGCCGTCAGCGCGCCGAGGTCGCGCAGGGCGTGCGGGGCTTCGTCAGGGACAGGCACGCCGCGGGCTGGGCGGCCGCCCTGCAACTCGGCGATCACCTCGCGCAGCCATGCCTCCTCGGCGAGCGCCCCTTTATCTCCCCCCTTCGCCTGCTTGGCGACGCGATCGACGCGGCGCTCGGCCTGCTCGAGGTCGGCCAGCACCAGCTCGGTCTCGATCGTCTCGATGTCGGCGAGCGGGTCGACGCGCCCCTCCGGGTGGACGACGCCCTCGTCGGTGTGGGCGCGCACGACGTGCACGATCGCGTCGGTCTCGCGGATGTTGGCCAGGAACTTGTTGCCGAGCCCCTCGCCTTTGTGGGCGCCGGCGACCAGCCCGGCGATGTCGTGGAAGTCGATCGTGTCCCAGACGATCTCTGAGGCGCCGACGGTCTTTGCTACCTGCACCAGTCGCTCATCGTGGACTGGGACGACCGCGACGTTGGGCTCGATCGTCGTGAAGGGATAGTTGGCGGCCTCCGCTCCCGCCTTGGTCAGCGCGTTGAAAAGGGAGGACTTGCCGGCGTTCGGCAGCCCAACGATGCCGATGCGCGTGCTCACGCCGCCACCGCGATGGTCATCACTCAGGCTGAGAAGCCGACGTGCTGGTCGCCTTCGTCCAAGCGGACGTAGACGACCTGCCCGAGGTAGATCCGCACCGGTCCGTCCTCGGATTCCAGCCCGTGCCAACCGCCGTCGCCGAGCGCGCGGTACAGCGCCTGCAGCTGCTCGTCGGTGACGCGCAGCGATAGCACCTGCCCGCCCTGGAAGCCGACACTCACGCGCTTGTGCTGGACCGCCATCAGCGACACCCCCCCGTTGCGCGCACGGTCATCGGTGTCCTCCCAGCCTGGCCGGCGGCTCGACGATCTCGGTCAGCACACCGGCGGTCCCCCGCGGGTGCAGGAACGCGACGCGCGAGCCACGGATGCCGACGCGTGCCTGCTTGTCGATCAGCGGCAGCCCGGCCTGCTTGATCTGGGCGAGCGTGGCGTCGATGTCGGACACCTGGTAGGCGACGTGGTGCAACCCCGGTCCCTGCTTGGCCAGGAACTTGCCGACCGGCGTGTCCTCCCCCAGCGGCGCGAGCAGCTCGACGTGGTTCTCGCCGACGTCGAGCAGCACCGCCTCGACCCCTTGTTCGGCCACGATCTCGCGGTGGGCGACGTCCATCGCGAAGGCGTCGCGGTAGAGCGCCAGCGAGGCCTCGATGTCCTCGACGGCCACGCCGATATGGTCGATCCGGCTGAACACTCGGGGGAGTCTACGAGTCTTGCGCCACCGCGGCGGCGACACGCGCGACCATCCCTGGCTGGGGATCCCGTTATGGGTATCAGCCGAGCAGTCGCAGAGCCAGGTCGCGGTACAGCTCGGCGGCGAGCGCGAGGTCGCGCACATCGACGCGCTCGTCGGGCGCGTGCACCAGGGTCTGCGTTTCAAGCAACGACTGGTGGCGCTGGGGAAAGAAGCCGTAGGCGACGCAGTCGGGGAAGGCGGCGCGGAAGTGGCGCGAGTCGGTGAAGCCGGGCATGATCGCGGGCACGGTGCGCGCCTCGGGGTCGCTCTGCGCCACCCAGTCCTCAAGCGCGTCCATCAGCAGCGAGGCGAGCGGAGAGCGGTTGCCGGTGATCTGCTCGGTGAAGTCGATTCGCAGCTCCGTCGGAGTAGGCCCGAGGGCGCCGTCGTTGGTGTCGTCAGCGAAGCGGAGCGCCGTCCCGTCGATGCCGCCGAGCACCTGCTCGATCGCAGCGCGCGCCTCGCTCTCGCCGAGGCCCGGCGGGACGCGGCAATCGACGCGCAGCTCCGCGCGGGAGGGGATCACATTGATCTTCTCCGAGGCCGAGGCCTTCGTCGGCGCGAAGGTGACGCCGAACATCGGCTCGAACATGCTCAGCAGCCGCGGGTCGCGCTCGCTCAAGCGGGCAAGCGCAGCAGCCGGATCGGCCTCGTCCTCGCCGAGCGCGCGCAGGAACGCAAGCGGCTCTGCCGTCGGCGTGAGCGCCGCCTGGCGTGTGGCGAAGCGCTCCAGCACCGGCGCCAGCTTCAGCAACGCGTTCTCGCCGAGCTTTGGCATCGAGGCGTGGCCCGCCGCGCCGCTTGTCG
Source organism: Solirubrobacteraceae bacterium (assembly GCA_036264565.1). Classification (GTDB taxonomy): domain Bacteria; phylum Actinomycetota; class Thermoleophilia; order Solirubrobacterales; family Solirubrobacteraceae; genus Palsa-744. The sequence goes on from DATAQR010000072.1 coordinate 6,122, forward strand.
TGACGGTAAATCGGAACACTCCCTTCTCAGCGCAACAAACCGGGTAGTAGCGCTGTCCGTCCAACTCGAAGTGCGGGCCCCCACCCTCGTTGAGCAGCATGTCGCAGCGCACCTTCTCCGGGTGCGTCTCGCACAGCCACTTGGCACCCAGCTCGCCACCGGTCTCCTCGTCGACGACCGCGACGATCAACAGCTCCCCGCGGGCGGGGCGCCACCCTTCGTGAGCCAGCCCCACGGCGGCCGCGACCTCGGCCGCGACCTGCGACTTCATGTCCAGCGCGCCGCGCCCCCAAATGAACCCGTCGGCGAGATCGCCCGACCACGGATCGCGCGTCCACTCGCCGGCGTCGGCGAGCACTGTGTCGACGTGCCCGAGGTAGCAGAGGGTCGGACCGTCGCCGCCCGCGTCCGCGCGGGGCCGCAGGCGAGCCACCAGATTCGGTCGCTCGGGCTCGGCAGCCAGCAGCTCGCAGTCGAAGCCGGCGTCCGCGAGCAGGTCGCGCAGGTGCTCGATCGCGGCGCGCTCGCCTGCGCCCTTTAGGGTGGCGCCGGGCGGGTTGACGGTGTCGAAACGGATCAGGCGCTGGAGCAGCGCGGTGGCTTCTGCCGCTAGTTCTCCCTGTCCGCCCACGCCGTCGAGGGTACGCGATCGGGCAGGAGGGGACGCGCGGCCAGCAGCTCGCGCGTATACGGATGCTGCGGCCGCTCCAGCACATCGGCGGCGCTCCCCAGCTCGACGATTTCACCGGCGTGCATGACCGCGATCCGGTCAGCCGCCGCTTCGACGGCGCCGAGGTCATGCGAGACGACGACGTAAGCGCAGCCAAGCTCAGCCTGCAGCTCGTCGAGCAGCTCGATCACGCCGCGGCGCAGCGAGGCGTCCAGCGAGGAGACGGGCTCGTCGAGCAGGACCAGCTGAGGCGAGCCCGCCAGCGCCCGCGCGATGCCGATGCGTTGGCGCTGACCGCCGGAGAGCTCGTGCGGGAAGCGCGAGGCAAGCGCCGGGTCGAGCCCGACGCGCTCGAGCAGTCGGCTCGTCCGCGACTTGATGTCCGCGTCCGCGCCGCGACCGTCAGAGGGCCGCGCTGCGAGACGGACAGAGCGCTCGAGCGTCTTGCCCACGCGCCGGCGCGGGTTCAGCGAAGCTTGCGGATCCTGGAAGACCATGCCGAGCTGCCCGTCGAAGCGGATCGTGCCCTCGGTCGGCTTGATTAGACCCGCAATCGAACGCAACAACGTCGTCTTGCCGCAACCCGACTCACCGACGATCGCCAAAGTTTCTCTCCGATTGACCGAAAGCGAGACTCCAGCGAGGGCCTGAACCGGCTGCGAGCGACGACCATGTGCGCGGTACTCGACACGCACACCGTCGACCGCGAGCACCGGCGCGCCCTCAGCCGCGTGCGCGTGCGTGTGCCGTGGTGTCGGCACGAGCGCGTCGAGCAGCCGCCGCGTGTACAGCTCGGCCGGGGCATCGAAGATCTCAGCGGCCGTTCCCTGCTCGACGATGCGGCCCTCCTGCATCACCGCGATGCGATCGGCGAGATCGGCGACGACGGCGAAGTCGTGCGTGATCAACGCGATGCCGAGATCCTCCTGCTCGCGCAGTTGCTTTAGCTCGGCCAGGATCTGCGCCTGCACGGTCACGTCCAGCGCGGTCGTCGGCTCGTCGGCGAGTAGCAGCGGCGCGCCCAGCGAGAGCGCCATCGCGATCGTCACGCGCTGGCGCATGCCACCGGAGAGCTCATGCGGATAGGCGCGCACACGCTCCTGCGCACGCGGAATCCCGACGCGCTCCATCAGCTCGCCGGCGCGGCGCAGCGCCTGCTGCTTGGAGACCAGCGGTTCGTGCGCGCGGATCTGCTCGGCGATCTGATCACCGACGCGGTGCACCGGGTTCAGCGAGGACTGCGGATCCTGGAAGACCATCGCCATGCGCCGGCCCCGCAGCCGGCGCAGGCACGCCTCGCTCGCGCCGATCAACTCCTCGCCGGCCAGCTGGGCGCTGCCGGAGACGGTCGTGCTCGGGCCGCGCGTGAGGCCCATCAGCGTCATCGCGCACACCGACTTGCCCGAGCCGGACTCACCGACAATCGCCAGCACCTCGCCGCGGCGCAACTGGAAGGACACGCCATCGACGGCCCGCACGGGCGGGTGGGCACGCGATCCGGTGGCGAAGGAGACGCGCAGATCGCTGACGTCCAGCAGGGGATCGCTCACGACAACCTCACGCGCGGATCGAGCAACGCGTACAGCACATCGACGATCGCGCCGATCACGACCACGGCGAACGCGACCAACATCGTGATCACCATCACCGCCGGCACGTCTAGGCGCGCGATCGACTCGGCCGCGTATTGGCCGACGCCGCCGAGGTCGAACACCGACTCGACCAGGATCGCGCCGCCGCCGATCACCCAGGCGAAGTCAAGGCCCCACAGCGTGGCAATGGGAGCGAGCGAGTTGCGCAGCACGTGGCGAACCAGGACGCGGCGCTCCGACAGGCCCTTGGCGCGGGCGGTGCGCACGTAGTCCTCGCTCATGACGTCGAGCAGGTTGGCGCGCAGCACGCGCGAGTAAACACCGATCGAGACGACCGACAGCGCCACCCACGGCATCAGCATGTGCGTGAACCAGCCCCACGGGTCCTGCGTCAACGGGACGTAGCCGCCGAGCGGCAGCACCCCCCACTTGTAGCCGAGCCAGTAGAGCATGATCGCGCCGAGGAAGAACACGGGCATCGAGATCCCAGTCAGGGCGACTCCGCTCAGAAGCCGGTCCACCCAGCCGCCGGCGCGCACGGCGCTGAGCAGACCGAACAGCACGCCGAACACGAGCCACAGCACGCCGGCGCCGAGCGCCAGTGAGATCGTCGGCGGCAGGTCGCGGATGATTTCCTGCTCGACGCCCGTCTGCTGCGAGTAGGAGATGACGCTGCCGTCGAGGATCTTTTCCATCGTGCGCTCGTACTGGACGTAGATCGGCTTATCGAAGCCCCACTGCACACGCACGTCCTGCACCTGTTGCGGCGTGGCCAGCCGCCCGGCCATGCGCACGGCCGGGTCGCCGCCGGGGATCGCCTGGAAGATCAGGAAGGTCAGCACGGTGATCGTGAACAGCACCGCGACGAGCGAGACCAGCCGTCGCGCGATAAACCGCGCCAGCGGCGAGCGCACGATCGGCAGCGCGGCGAGCGGGAGTCGAGCGGGCGCGGGAGCGGTTGCCATCAAAGGCCCCCTCTGAGAGAGCGCAAGGACACCGGAACGCCGGTCATCACAACCTTCCTCGCAACGAAGCCTTCGGGTCGAGCGCGTCGCGGACGCCGTCGGCGAAGACATTGATCGAGAGCACCGTCAGTACCAGCAAGATTCCGGGGACGAGCACCAGATGGATCGCGCCGGGGATCAGGCGGATGCCGTCGGCGATCATCGTGCCCCAGGAGGGATTGGGGTCCTGCACGCCCGCGCCAAGGTAGGAAAGACCGGCCTCCAGCAGGATCGCGTTGGCGACGATCAGCGGCACGAACACTACGATCGTGGAGGCGAGGTTGGGCACGATATCGCTTGCCATGATCCGCAGCGGGCTGCGCCCTTCGACGCGGGCGGCGTCGACGAACTCGCGCTCGCGCAGCGACAGTGTGTGCGCGCGCAGCGGCTTGGCTACGTAGGGGAAGAAGACCACACCGATCACGAAGGCGGGGATCAGCAACGAGCCGCTGTGCAATGTGAACAGTCCGAGGTCGACGCCGCCGACCGCCAGCGCGACGCCGAGCGCGACGCCGAGCAGCACGGCGGGGTAGGCCCAGACGATGTCGAAGATGCGCGAGAGCACGGCGTCGAGCGGCCCGCGCGCGTAGCCCGCGAGCGTGCCCAGCGCAATCGCGAGCAGCATCGTCAGCAGCGTCGCGATCGCGGCGATCTCGAGCGAGTTGCGGCCGCCGTAGAGCAGCCGCACGGCGACGTCGCGCCCGTTGGAGTCGGCGCCGAGGAAGAACTGCGCTTTCCAGGTCGGACCGATCGGCACGCCGGTTGGCGAGACGATGTCGACCTGTTTGCCGTCGACGGTGATGGTCTCGGTGATGTGGTTGGTGTTCGGCCCGGTGTGGGCAATGTTCTTGGTGTAGAGCGGCGCCAGCAGACACATCAGCACGACCGCCACGAACAGCGCGCCGAACACCAGCGCCCAGCGGTTGTGGGCGAGCAGCCTCATGAGTCCTGCCTCATGCGACTGTCATCGACCCCGCGCGCGCATCGACTTTAGGCGTGCAGAGCCACCATCGGCCAGCAATCAGTCCCGAATCTGCGTGTACGGATCCCTACTTCAGATTCTTTACTAGAAGTTCTTTACTTATTTACTTAAGTTCTAGCGTGGACCAATCGTTCCCGTACACGGGGTGGAAGACCGCCGCCGAGAAATTGACCTTGTCGGAGAAGAACTTCGGCACCTCGTCGTAGCCGAAGGGGACCATGTAGGCGTGCTGGGCCGTGTACAGGTCGAGCGCCTGCCAGCGGCCCGCGATCGAGGACAGCTGCGAGGACGGGACGGGGCCGAGCGCGGCGATTTCGGACTGGATGTGCGGGTCGTTGACCTGCGAGAGGTTGTGGTTTTCGTTGGGGATGATCGATTTGGCGTCGAGCAACTGGTAGAAGTCGATCGGGTTGGGGAAGTCCTGGCTCCACGACAGCCAGCCCGTCTGCGGCTTGTTGGCGGTGTTGCCGACGGTCGCGTAGTACTGCGCGTCGGCGACGAGCTTGACGCTTGCTTTCAGGCCGATTTCGTTCAGGAGGCCGGCGTAGTAGTCGACGAATTCCTTGTGCGGCGCGCGCGAACCGCCCCACACGGTCACCGCCGTGCCGGCCATGCCCGACTGGCGCACGAGTTCCTTGGCCTTGGCCAGGTTCGCGGCAGGGATTTCCGAGTTCGGTTCGCCGTAAGGGCAAGGCGCCGTCGGATGACCCGGTATGCCGATCGGCAGGAAGAAGCAGGCCGGTTCGAGCATGCCGCTGGCCAGGCGCTGCAGGGCGCGGCGGTCGATCGCGTAGTTGACGGCTTCGCGCACCTTGGCGCTCGAGAACGGCTTTTCTTTGACGTTCAGGAAGAAGTACTCGCCCGCGACGATCGGCTCCTTGGCGTAGCGCCCGGCCGCCTGGGACTGAACCTGGGCCAGCAGCGTCGGTGGGATCGTGTCGTTGTTGTCGAACACGTCGGCCTGGTTTGAGAGCACCTGCTCGGCCTCGGTCTGATTGTTGGCGATGATCTGCACGCTGATGTCGACCTTCCCCGCGGGGACGCCAGGGATCGTCGAAGCCGTGAAGTGCGGGTTGCGCAGCAGCGAGAAGGACTTGTTCGGGACGACGTGCACAATCTGGTACGGACCGACGCCGGGGGGCGGTTCGTTCGGCGTCGCATGCATCGGCGTCGAGCTCGGCACCAGGCCGGCGGCCGGGAAGGCGAGCACGTTGAGGAAAGGGCCGTAGGGTTCGGTCAGGTCGATCGTGATCGTGCCGGTCGCGTCGTCGGCGTGGATACCCGAGATCGAAGACGCCTTGCCCTTGTCGTAGGCTTCGCCGCCAACGATGTGTTCGGTCAGGAAGCTCTTGTTGCCCCAACCGAGCTTGATCGTGCGCTCGATCGTGTGCGCGAAGTCGGAGGCCTTGACCGGAACGCCTGAGGAGTAGAGCAGGCCTTTGCGCAGCGTGAAGGTGTAGGTCTTGCCGCCGTTTGAGACGGTCGGCAGCGCTTCGGCCACGCCCGGGATCAGCTTGGTGCCGGCTTCACCGGAAGCGTGCGCGTAGGTGACCAGGCCGGTGTAGGTGATCCAGGTCGCCTCGTAGGACTGCGTGAGCGCACCGAGACCGGGATCCAGCGAGTCGGGCGGGGTGCCCATCAGCACCGTGACGGTACCGCCGGTTTTGCTCGTGGACGAGCTGCCGCAAGCCGCTACGCCAAGCGTGAGGACGAGCGAGGCGGCGAGGAGGAGTCTCGTAATGTGTGTCACGGACAGCATGATTCGACCCCCTTGTCGGCAACCCTTCACGAAACTTGAAGGATTCAAATGACCCTGGACGCGCCGAATAAGACAGCAGCGCCCGCGCCTGCCTCCCCCGGCGGGGCCGCCGAGCTCGTCGCCGAGGTGGCGAAGGTGCAGCCGCTGTGGGCGTTGCTGCGCGTACAGGACCGTGCTCGCTACATGCTCGGCATGGCCCAGGCGGTGATCGACGAGCTCGACGAGCTGCGTGAGGCGATCGCCGCCGAGCAGCAACGACCGCGCACCGAGGTGGCCGTGCTCGAGCTGCTGGCCGCGATCGACGCGCTGAAGTGGATCGGCCGCGACGGCGCCCGCGTGCTCGGCGGCCGGCGGGTGGCGGTACATCGCTCGCTGGCGCCAACCAAGCGCGCGCGCGTCGCCTATGAGCCCTACGGCGTGCTCGGCGTGCTCGGCGCCGGCAGCGCGCCGTTCGCGCAGCCGCTCGGCCAGATCGCCGGCGCGCTGCTGGCCGGCAACGGCGTCGTCTTCAAGCCCGCGCCGCGGGCGCGCGAGGCGGCGCGGCGGATCGCGCGTGTATGCGCCCGCGCGGGCCTGCCCGAGGGGCTCGTGCGGATCCTCGACGGCGGTCCCGAGGCGGGCCTGGAGCTGGCGCGCGCCCCGATCGGCAAGCTCCTGTTCACCGGCTCGCCCGCCGTCGGGCGCGAGGTCGCGCAGGCATGCGTGGCGCGCGAGGTCGAGGTGAGCGTCGAGCTGGGCGGCAAGGACGCGATAATCGTGCTCGCCGACGCCAACGTGGAGCGGGCGGCAGCGGCCGCGCTGTGGGCCGGCTGCGCGGCGGCGGGACAGGCACGGGGGTCGGTCGAGCGCGTGTATGTGGCGCCGGAGGTGGCCGAGCGTTTCGTCATGGCGTTGGTTGCACGCGCGCGGGCGCTGCGGGTGGCGGATCCGAACGTCGACCCACGGGCGCAGGTCGGCCCGCTGTCCTCGCCACGGCGACTGGAGCGCGTCGACGCGCTGGTGCAGGAGGCGATCGCGCAGGGAGCGACGCTTCACTGCGGCGGACCGGTGACCTCCAAAGGGGGCCCTTCGGTAAAGAGGAGCCTTTTGGATGTAAAGAGTAGGAATTCGGATGTAAAGCGGGAGCATTCGAACGCGCAGAGGGGGCTTTTGGACGCAAAGGGGGGCCTTCAGAGCAACGCCCAAACAGAGCGCTCCGACGCCTGCCTGTACGCGCCGGCCATCCTCACCGGCGTCACGCACGAGATGCGCGTCATGCGCGAGCAGATCGGCGGGCCGGTGCTGGCGGTGATGAGCTTCGAGTCCGTCTCGCAGGCGATCGCCCTGGCCAACGACTCGCCGTTCGGCCTGGGCGCGTCGGTTTGGAGCGCCGACCGCTACCGCGCGCTGCGGATCGCGCGGTTGATCGACGCCGGGATGGTGTGGGTCAACGACCACCTGCCCGGCCCGATGATCTCGCGCGGCCCGTGGGGAGCGGCGGCCGGTAGCGGGTTGGGCAGGACGCTCGGCGAAGCCGGATTGAGGGCGTGTGCACAGGAAAAGCTGATTGCGTGGGAGTTCTCCGGTTCGCGCGGCCTGTGGTGGGGCCCATACGACGAGCTGGCCGCACAGGCGGCGCGCGGCGCCGCCAAGCTGCGCTCCACCCGCGAGCCCGACCGCGAACGCGCCTGGCGCGACGGCGCGCTGTCGCTGGCGCGAGTGGGGGCACGGGCGCTCGCGCGCAGGTCCTAACCTGTACTGACTATGCCCGCCCAGGCCTATGCAGGCAAGGAGTGCGTGTGCCAACTCCGTAAGGGGATTTGCGACCAGAGCTGCGTGCGCGACATGCTCGACACCCCGTTCTACATCGCCTGCCTAAAGTTGAAGGACCGGCGCTGCGTCGTCGTCGGCGGCGGCGAGGTCGGGCTGGAGAAGGTCGAGGGGCTGCTGGCCTGCGGCGGCGAGGTGACGCTGATAGCGCCGGCGGCCGAGGCCGCTCTGGAGCGCTATGCCGCCGAGGGCTCGATCCGCTGGGAGCGGCGTGCCTACGCGGGCGCGAGCGACCTGGAGGGCGTGTTCATGGCGATCGCCGCCACCGACGACACCGACGCGAACATCGCCGTCTACGAGGACGCCGAGCGCCGCGCGATGCTCGTCAACGTCGTCGACGTGCCGCCGTTGTGCAACTTCATCCTGCCCGCGATCGTGCGCACGGGCCCACTGGCGATCGCGATCTCCACGGCCGGTGCCTCGCCAGCGCTGGCCAAGCGGATGAAGCGCGAGATCGGGGCCACGTTCGGCGAGCCATACGCACAGCTGGCGATTCTGCTCAACGGCGCGCGCGGCTGGGCGAAGGGGACACTGCCCACCTACCAAGACCGCAAGGCCTTCTTCGAGGGCATAGTCAACGGCGAGCCCGACCCAATCGCCCTGCTACGCGACGGACGCGAGGGCGAGGTGCGCGAGCTGATCGCGAGCGCGCAGAGCGAGCACGAGCAGCGCTTCGCCTCGGTCTGAGCCACGCTCGTGCCGAGCCTTGACGTGCAGGAGACCGCCGACGACGCGGTCGCGGCCGACGCCCCGGCGGCCGTATGCCTCGACGGGCTGACGCGCAACTACGGCGAACGCGCCGCGCTCGCCGGCGTCACGTTGTCGCTCCCGGCAGGACGGACGCTGGTCGTGTTCGGCCCCAACGGCGCCGGCAAGACGACGCTGCTGCGGATCTTGGCGACGCTGCTGCGGCCGCACGCAGGGCAGGTGAGCGTGCTCGGCGAGCGGCTGCCCGGCGAGGCGTGGCGAGTGCGCGGGCGGGTCGGGTTGCTCGCCCACGAGCCGCTGCTCTACCGAGAGCTGAGCGCGCGCGAGAACCTGCACTACCACGCGCGCCTGCACGGCGTCGAGGAGGAGCGCGTGCGGGAGCGGTTGAGCGCGGTGGCGATGGATGAGCGCGCTGAGGAGCCGGTGCGGACGCTCTCGCGCGGGATGGTGCAGCGCGTGGCGGTGGCGCGCGCGACGCTGCACGACCCCGAGTTGCTGCTACTCGACGAGCCCTACGCCAACCTCGACCCGGCGGCGATCGAGCTGGTGGCGCCGCTGATCGGGCCCGGCTGCGCCAAGACGCGTGTGCTCACGAGCCACGACCCCGAGCGCGGGCTGGCCGAGGCCGACCTGGTGCTCGGGCTGCGCGGCGGGCGCGTAGCGCTGCTCGGGGACGCCGCGAGCGTGACAGCCGACAGCGTCGCGGAGTTGTACAGGTGAGCGTGATGCAAAAAACAATTTCGGGGAAGGGAGCGCCACATGTGGCGCTCCCCCCGGACGTGCATGCACGTCCGGGCCGACCGGTGCATGCACCGGTCGGAACAGCAAAGGTAGTGCTCGCGCTATTGCGCAAGGAGCTCCTGGTCGAGCTGCGCACGCTGGAGTCGGTCCCGGGCATGTCGCTGTTCGCGGTGACGATCTTCGTGGTCTTTCACTTCGCGCTGAACCAGAACACGGTCAGCGGGCAGGAGGCCGCGGGGATCCTGTGGGTGTCGCTGTTGCTGGCGGCGATGCTTGGGATCAACCGCCTGTTCGTCGCCGACGCCGACCAGGGTGGCTTTGACGGTTTCCTGCTGGCGCCGGTCGATCGCAGCGCGCTGCTGTTCGCCAAGGCGCTGGCGCTGCTGGCCTATCTACTCGTACTCGAGCTGGTGGCGGTGCCGGCGTTTGGCCTGCTGCTGCTCGGCCCGCCGCTCAGCCAGGCGCTGCCCGGGCTGCTGGCCCCGCTCGCGCTCGCCGACCTCGGCCTGGCGGCGATCGGCACGCTCGTGGCCGCGCTGGCCGTGCGCACACGCGCGCGCGACCTGCTCGGGCCGCTGTTGGCCCTGCCGCTACTGGTCCCGATCGTGATCGGCGCCGCCCGCGCGAGCGCGCCGCTGCTCGCGCTCGAACATCCGGGCGGGCCGCCGCTGCGCTGGCTGGCCACGCTGGCCCTCTATGATCTTGTCTTCGGGCTGATCGCCTACGCTGTATTCGACTTCCTTCTGGAGGACTAACGGAAGATGCGCCTTCCCAGCCTGCGCGCCCTCTCGATCACGACCGTCGTCGCGTTCTGTGTATCGTTGTCGTTGGTGTTCTTTTATGCACCGATCGAAGCCGAAGAAGGTTTCGTGCAGAAGATCTTCTATCTGCACGTGCCGCTAGCGATCGTGTCTTTGTGCGGTTTCGTGCTCGGCGGCTTGCTGGCGATCGCCCACTTGCGTACGCGCGATTCCAAGTGGGACCTGCGCTCCTACGTGGCCATCCACATGAGCCTGATCTTCGGCCTGGCGGTCCTGATCACCGGTTCGATCTGGGCGCGCGCGTCGTGGGGGCACTGGTGGGTGTGGGATGAGCCGACGCTCGTGTCGTTCTTGATCGTGTTCCTGCTGTACGCGACCTACCAGCCGCTGCGCTTCGCGATCGAGGACCCCGAGCGCCAGGCGCGCTACGCCTCGGTGTTCGCGATCACGGCCGGCGCGTTCGTGCCGCTGAACTTCATCGCTGTCCGCCTGTCGGCTTCCTACGTGCACCCGCGCGTGCTCGGCGCCGCCTCCAACCTGCCCGGCTCGATGGCCTTTACGTTCTTGGTCTCGCTGGTCGCGATGGCGCTCTTGTACGCGACGCTGTGCTCATATGAGCTGGCGGCCAAGCGCACGCGCATCCTGCTCAAAGCCCGCTCGCGGATCCTCGGCTTCCAATGATCGCGCTTGCCGGATTTCCCTATGCCCTGGCGGCGAGCCTGCCGGAAAAAACGCACGACGGCTACGTCGCCGCCGCCTACATCGTGTTCTTCGTACTGGTGCTCGTCTATGTCGCGATCATGTCATGGCGCTTGACGCGCGTCGAGCGCTCGGTGCGCGAGCTGCACGCACGCGAGCGCGAACAGGAGCGCGAGGAGCGCGAGCGGGTATGAGCAGCGCGAAGGGCACCCCCCACGGTGAGGGACGGCCAAATCCGCGTGCCGGCGCGTCCCATGGCGGAGGGCAGGCGCGCGAGCTGCTCGCGCTCGGGATCTCGCACAAGACGGCGCAGGTGGCGTTGCGCGAGCGCCTAGCCTTCACCGAGTCCCAGGCGGTCGACTTCGCCCGCCGGCTCACCGACGGGCCGCTCCTCAGCGAGGCGGTCGTCATCTCCACCTGCAACCGCACCGAGGTCTATCTAGTCGTCGGCGACCCCGTGCGCGCCGAGACCGAGGTGCTCGGCCAGCTCGCCCAACAGGCCGGCATCCGCCCGACCGAGCTCACCCAGCAGATCTACTCGCCGCGCAACTGCGACGCCGCCCGCCAGCTCTACCGCGTCACCGCGGGCCTGGAGTCGATGATCGTCGGCGAGGCCGAGATCCAGGGCCAGGTCAAGCGCGCGTATGAGTCCGCGTTGGCGGCTGGCGTCACTGGCCCGCTGCTCAACCGTCTGTTCGCGGCAGCCTTGACGACCGGCAAGCGCGTGCGCTCGGAGACGGGTATCGCCGCCAGCCGCGTGAGCGTCCCGTCGGTCGCGGTCGACCTCGCCCAGGATGTGCTCGGCGATCTGGCCGAGCGCCATGTGGTCATCCTCGGCGCCGGCGAGATGAGCGAGCTGACCGCGCAGGCGCTCGCCCACCAGGGCGCAGGCACGATCTTCGTGGCCAACCGCCACGCCGACCGTGCGCTGTCGCTGGCGCAGCGCTTCGGCGGCTCGGTCGTCGGCCTGGACGGGCTGCCCGACCAGCTGCTGCGCGCCGACATCGTCGTCTCCTCCACCTCCTCGCCGCACCCGATCGTCGGCAGCGAAGAGCTCGAGCTGGTGATGGCCCAGCGCCGCGCGCGGGTCGGGCGGGGCGGACGGGATCTCCTACTGATCGACATCGCCGTCCCGCGCGACATCGAGGCAGGCTGTGGCGATATCGAGGGCGTGACGCTGTACGACATCGACGATCTACAGGCCGTCGTAGCACGCAATCTCGGCGCGCGCGCGGAGATCGTGCCGCAGGCCGAGGAGATCGTGCAGGAAGAGATCCAGCGCTTCGCGCGCTGGCTCTCTCAGGCCGAGACGTTGCCGACGGTGGCCGCGCTGCGCGAGCACGCCGGCGCCCTAGTCGAGCAGATCCTGGCCGAGAACGAGGGCCGTTGGGAGTCTGCTTCCGAGCGCGACCTGATGCGCGTGGAGGCGATCGCGCGCGCCGTCGTTTCGCGCTTGCTGCACGAGCCGACGATCCGCCTGCGCAGCCTCTCCAGCGAGCGTGGCCACGCCAGCCTGCAGCTGGTGCGCGAGCTGTTCGGCCTCGATACCCCACAAGGGGGCACCCCCCATAGCGGGGGGCAGGCAGGCGAGGACCCGCGCGCCGCGCCCCGAGCCGATCAGGACGTCGACTCCAAACTGGCCGAGGTGCGCTCGATTGGCAGCGCACGCAAGAGCTCTTAGCGATGCGGATCGGGACTCGTGGCAGTGCACTGGCGCTCGCCCAGACGCGGCTGGTGACCCAGCGGATCGCGCCGGAGAGCCTCGGCAAGGACGGCCTTGACGTCGTCGTCGTCAACACCAGCGGCGACGCGCTGCGCACCGGTGAGCGTCCCGGCGGCGACAAGTCGCGCTGGGTGGCCGAGCTCGAGCACGCACTGTTGGCGGGTGACATCGACCTAGCCGTGCACTCGGCCAAGGACGTCCCCGGCGAGCTGGTGGACGGCCTCGAGCTGCTGGGCTCGCCAGGCCGGGCCGCGGCCGAGGACGCGCTGATCGGGGCCAGCAGCATCGAGCAATTGCCGCGGCGCGGTTGCGTTGGCACCAGCAGCGTCCGGCGGGCGGCGCAGCTGCTTGCGGCCCGCCCCGATCTGGAAGTGCTCAGCCTGCGCGGTAACGTCGATTCGCGCCTGCGCAAGCTGGCCAACGACATCAACAGCGGCGGCGGCGAGCGCGCACCAAAAGGCACGTGGGCAAGCACGCAGCAGCAGCCGTCTGCCCCCTCCAGGGGGCGCGAGCCGGGCGGATTCGACGCGATCGTGCTTGCCAGCGCGGGCC
>DATAQR010000131.1:0-25124 GCA_036264565.1 Solirubrobacteraceae bacterium
GTTATCGCTGCGCCGCTTGGCCTGCGTGTCCCCCTGCTGGAAGGACCGCTTGCCGCGCTCGCACGCATCCAAACGCCTGGTCTTCAATCGAGCGCCAACCTCTCCAACGAACCCGCGCCGCGGCGACTCTCAGACGTCCCCGCCTCCCTGCGCGACGGAGCCGACCTCGTCCTCGACGGCGGTGAGCTTCCGGGCACGGCGTCCACGGTCATCGACCTCCGCGGCTACGAGCGTGACGGCTACTTGCGAATAGCCCGCGAGGGCCCGCTTGGGCGGGAGACTGCAGAACGCCTGCTCATACAGCGCTCGCCGTGACAGCCGAGCGGCCTGCCCCACTCAAACCCCAGCGTCGCCGACCGGATCGTTGCTCGCGAGCAACCCGACAGAGCAGATGCGCTTGAGTGCAAGCTCCACGTCCTCGACGCCGGCGGAGCTCTCCCGCGCCAACTCCCCGACATCGCGCGTGCCGTCGAGCAGCGATAGCAGACGCGGCTCGAGCTCGCCCTCCAGACGAGCGTTTGCGTGCAGCAGCGAGCTAAGTATGTCCGCGCCGGCCGCGTGCTGCGCTCGCGCAAGGGCGCTCGCGCATGGGCGCCCCCGCGGACTCCTCTCCACCGGCGGCGAACACCCGAGCAGCAGCGCAATCTGCGCCAGGTATGCCTGCAACAGGACTTCGCGCAACCGCGCGGCGGCCTCGTCCGCAGGCGCATCGAGATCACGCCCTTGCCGGGCACGGTCGAGCAGCTCTCGAAAACTCAGGGCCGCCGGCCAGGCCTCCCCGAGCGCGAGCATGGCCGCCGCGACCAGCTGCTCGGAGGTCGTCACCGTGAAGCCCTCAGGTGTCGCAAAAGTCTCCCCGGCCGCCTCAGCCGACGGCTCGCCCTCGCTCGCGACACCCTCCGATGGCCGGGCGGAGGATGCAATCCACAGGCGTTCGACCACTTGGTGATCGAGCGTCCGGTTCACGGCGACCTCGGCGTGGCAGAGCAGCGTCTGGCGGAACATGCGGTTCTTGAAGAAGTCGAGGTACTGCTCGCGTACCACCGCATCGTCGGGCAGGCTCGCGATCAGCTCGCCGGCGCCGGCGGGGACGTCGCGCAGTTGGCTCTCGAACAGATCGGCCTCGGAGAGAAACTGCAACCCGCGGCGGGTGGCGTGCTCGACGAACTCGTGGAAGTAGAACGGCGTCGCGACCTCGGCGAGATCGTCGTGGAAGAGCAGCGCGTCGCTGTAGCGCAGCATCCGTTCCATGTGCTCGCGCAGCACCCGCGCGAACGGGCTCGGCTCCTCGATCGCGACGATCGTCTGCATCAGCTCCTGTGCGGCCGCCAGCTTGCGCTGCGGGTCCTCGATCTCGCGTACGTGGTAGCCGAGGATGTCGCGCGCCATATCGCGCAGGTAGCTGCCCGGGTAGGCGTTGTAGCTGACGAACGCGATCCCGTTGGGCGCCAGGCAGCGCCTCACGCAATCCAGCAGGGCCGCGCGCGCCGGCGGCGGGACCCACGAGTAGACGCCGTGGGAGACGATGTAGTCGAAGCTGCCAAGCTCCTCACTCGCCCTCTCCCCGCCCGCGCCCAACTGCTCGAAGCTCGCGCAGCGCAACTCCACGTTGGACAGGCCCGCCGCTGCAGCCAGCTCGCTCCCGCGCGCGATCGCGCCGGCCGCGGCGTCGACGCCGAGCACGCTCGCCCCCGGCAGCGTCTGGGCGATCGACAGCGCGTTGCCGCCGTCGCCGCAGCCGAGCTCGAGCACGCGACACGAATCCGGCGCGGCTGGCTCGAGTCCGAATAGCAGCCCTACCGCATACAGACGAGCAGGGTGAGTCGCCGCGTAGGCGAACCCCGGGTAGGCGAGCCGATCGTAGGGGTCGGTCAGATCTTGGCGTTGGCCGAGACGTTGACGTTCACCGTCGGCCCGGGCTTGCCGTCGCCGTTGATGAACGTCTCCTGCATCTTCAGGAAGGCAAACGACAACTGCTCCTGCGGCACGCCTTTCGAGGAGCCACCAGTCTGGTAGCTCGAGATCAACACGTCGTTCATCTTAATCTCCAGGAAGTCCTCGTGCTTGCCGGCCTTGCGCGCGAAGATCAGCTCGGCTTGCTTGATGTGCTTGCCGGTGGCTGCCGCTAGGGCCAACAGCGGGGAGGACTTGTCGACCGACTTGGTGATTTTGAAGGACTGGAACGAGGTCTTGCCGGCGCCGCCGCCTCCGCCGGCGCCGTGAGAGCTGGTGTTGCTGATGCCGAATGAGAACGAGCTGATCTCGATCTCGCCCTTGTGCTGCTTGTCGGTGACCCCTCCATTGATGCCGTCGAGCTTGAGGAAGGTGTTGCCGGCGGGGTTGCCGATACCAAACCCGGTTTCGCCGCCGCCGGATTCGCCCGAGGCTCCCTGCGGCCCGGTCGGGCCCTGGGCGCCCTGCGGCCCGGCGGGACCTTTCTGGTTCCAGGTGATCTGGGTCTCCTGCTTGGGATCGCACACGGCAGCCAGGTTTGGGGTGGGACCTCCAGCTGGGGTGCTGATCGTGTTGGGCAGACTCGGATCGATCGCACGCAGAGCGCCAGGCGCCTCAGTCGCGGTGAGAAAGGTGTTGATCGGCAGCGTGGCGCCGTTCGTGCCGGCGTAGCACGCCGTGATTGTCCCGTCGCCGCCTGGGATCGACCCGACCGCCACGGCAGCGCCCGCCCCCAGCGCCGCCGCCGTCGGCAGCGCGATCTGCAGCCCACGTTTCGCGTTGCGCATCCGCTGTACGGCCCGTGCGATCCGGCTTGCCTCTTCGGCGCTCATCCCAAACCTCGTTCTCGAATTCAGTTCACGGCAAGCACGCTTACCGTTCATTGGCCGCCAAGACCAAATCAGACCGCGAGGGCGCTGTCAAGCAGATTCGACGAATGGTCGGCTCAGGCCACCACCTCGACACCGACAAGGTCCTTCGCGTCGAGGCTCCCAGGCTCCTCCAGCGCAAGAACCGCCTCAAGCGCAGCGATCGCCACCGCCAGCTGGTCGAGTTCGGGCTCGCGCGTGGTCAGTAGCTGCAGCTTCAGGCCGGGCCACATCACCACGCGTACCCAGCGGCGTGAGCGGTTGCGTCCGGCGAACTTGATGATCTCGAAGGAGATGCCGGCGATGATCGGCACGCCGACGATGCGCGTCGCGACCAGCAGATACCACGCCGGCATCCCGACCGCCCCGAACACGAAGATCGAGACGACCATCACGATCAGCAGGAAGCTAGTGCCACAACGCGGGTGCAGGCGCGAGAAGCGCTGTGCGTTCTGGGGCGTCAGATCCAATCCGGCCTCGAAGCAGGAGATCGTCTTGTGCTCGGCGCCGTGGTACTCGAACACGCGGCGCAGGTCTTTGATCCGTGAGAGCAGCACCATGTAGCCGAGGAAGATCGCCGTGCGCACGCATCCCTCGACAATCCAGAACAGCGCCGAGGAGTGCAGCTGACCCTTGATCAGGCTGGTGAGCCCGAGCGGCAGCAGGAAGAACAGGCCGATCGCGAACGCCAGCGAGACGACGACGGTCCCGGCCCATATACCGGTCCCGATTTCCTGCGGCTCCTCTTCGCCCTCACCCTCGGGAAGCTGAGCGTTGGCGGATATCCCAAGTGCCTTGAAGCCGATCGCCAGCGAACCGCCGAGCGCGACGATCCCGCGCAGGATCGGAACTCGCAGCCAGCGGTGACGCGCGAGCGCGGACTCGAGCTGAAATGTCTTGACCTCGATCTCGCCGAGCCCCTCATCCTTGGGCTTACGCACGGCCACCGCCCAGTGGCGCACACCGCGCATCATCACGCCCTCAAGGACCGCCTGTCCGCCCAGCGGTGCGTCGCGCTGAGCCACTAGCCCAGCGGCGCCCGAGTCACGCGACTCGAGCTCTACTCCGGCTGCTTCTGTGACTGCGCTGAACGTAGCCGCCCCTTGGCGACCCGGCGTTGGAAGCGCTCCACGCGGCCACCCGTGTCTACGAGCTTCTGCCGTCCGGTGTAGAAGGGATGGCAGTTGGAGCACACCTCGACGTGGATCTCATCCTGCGTCGCGCGCGTGACGAACTCGTTGCCGCAGGTGCAGCGCACGTGGGCTTCGACGTAGTTTGGGTGGATCTTGTCCTTCATGGTCGGCCCATTGTAGCGAGACCCATCCGCCCCGGCTCAAGCGGCAGCTGCCGGCCTCACCGGCGCCGTGAACGTCGGCTGAAAGCAGCGCGAACTGCGCAGGTCCGCACGCTTGATCACCCTCCCCTTGTCTCCGACCCAACGAAATTTGACGGCAACGCGATAGCTGACCGGCGCGGCCAGGTTCGTGACCTGCTTGACGTACTTGTAGATCTTCACGCCCGGTTCGGAGGGCCGCCAGACGCCAAAGCCGGGCGCCGGGACCACGTGATATTCGGCTTCGCTGCGCCCGCGCTCTTCCAAGTTGATCTTCATCGCCATCTTCTGGGTGGAGACGGTGGCGACCATCTGCACCACAAATGTGGCCGAGCGCTCGGTCTGCAGATTGGAGTTGACGCACTGTTCGACCATCACCGAGTAGTCGCCGGGCATGGGCGCCAGGGGGGTGCTTTCACGAGCAAGCGCTACCGGCCCGCACGCGATCTGCGCGATCACGCATATGCCCAGCGCCGCTCGCGCGACGCGAGGGGTGTTAGCCGCCATCCGTCCCATTCACAAACATCTAACACCGGAAAGCGCCGGTCGTTTCGCAAAGCATCCTGAGCGTCGATGACGCTCAGGTGATCTGGTATAGGGGGCCGTCGCCGCCCTCGGGGGTGGTCAAACGCCCCCCCTTGGCCGTGATCGCTCCGCACTGCACGCAGTTGGTGTAGTTGACGATCACGTCGACCTCGCCCTTCTCCGGCGCGTCCTCGGGAATCTCGTACACGCCCGCCGGGCACATCCAGCGCCAGGTCTCGGCGATCTCGCGCGGAACGTGCTTTTGCACGCGAATGTGGTTGGGGGCGTCATCGCGAGTGGCGTTGCCCGTGATGAACACCGAGGAGAGCTTGTCGAAGGTGTACTTGCCGTCTGGCTTGACGTAGACATCCTTGGTTTTGCCGACGAACATCGGCTTGGCGTCGTTGCGGTGCCAGCGCTCACGGCCGGGCAGCTTACCCTTGGTGATCTGCTGCACGCCGCTGAGCGGCCCCCCGAGCAACAGGCCCTTCTGCAATGGCTGACGCGCGTTGCGGACCTCCCACAGCTCTTTGCCGACCGAGGACTGCTCGATCGCGTGCTCGTAGTTCTCAAAGCTCGTCTCACCGCGTTTGAGAGCGGCATAGATCGACTCGGCGGCGAGCATGCCCGACTTGATGCAGTGGTGCACGCCCTTCAGCGCCATCGTGTCGACCATGCCGCCGGAGTCGCCGACGAGCACGGCGCCCGGCATCGAGAGCTTGGGCATCGACCAGTAGCCGCCGCCGGGCAGCGCCTTGGCGCCCCAGGCGACGCGCTCGCCGCCCTCGAGGATTTTGCGCACGAGCGGGTGGGTCTTGAACGTCTGCAGCAGATCGTGAGCGGAGGTAGTCGCATCCGCGTACTCGAGCTCGACGACGAAGCCGATCGAGACCAGGTCCTCGCCGGTCTTCTCGTTCTTCATCGGATAGATCCAGGTGCCGCCGATCTGCCCGTACTTGGATGAGATCTTCAGCGGCCACGGGCCCATCGTGTGGATCAGGCGGTCGAGCGGCTTGGGGACCTTCCAGACCTCCTTGACCCCCAGCTCCCACACCTGCGGCTCACGGCCCTCGGCCAGGTCGAACTCGCGGATGGCGGCACCGGTCAGGTGTCCCCAGCAACCCTCGGCCAGGACCGTCGCCTGCGCCTTGATGTCGGTGCCGGGCTCGAAGTTGCCGAGCGGCTCGCCGTCCTTGCCGCGGCCCTTGTCGCCGGAGCGCACGCCGACTACCCGGCCGTCCTCCACCACCAGTTGTGTGGCGGCCGTCTCGGTGAGGATGTAAGCGCCGGCCTCTTCGGCCAGCTGGGCCTGGTAGCGGGCGAGCGCGGCGACGGAGATGACCTCGTTGCCGTGGTTCTTGAACGGTGGTGGCGTCGGTATGCGCAGCGACATTTTCGAGGTGGGCGTCAGGTAGACGGCCTCCTTGCTGACCTCGCCGAAGGCAAAGCCCTGCTCGCGCCACTGCTCTCGCGTCATCTCTCCGAACAGCTCTTCCAGCGGCCCGGGACGCATGACCGCGCCGGAGAGGTTGTGCCCGCCACAGGTCTTGGCCTTCTCCACAACCGCGACCGGCACTTCGCCGAGGCGCTCCAGCAGCTCGGGATCATCACCGAGCAACTGCAGCAGGCGATTGGCGCAGGCCAACCCCGCGGTGCCGCCGCCGACGATCGCGACGCCGACCTCGATCAGCTCGTCCTCAGCGTCGAGGCCGTGCTTGACGAACTCCTTCTGAGTGTCGACCGGGGGCGGGAAGGCCGCGGGCGCGACCTTGCCGTGATTGATCGAAAGAGAGGGGCCCGGCTCGCCGGCCTTCGGCCGGCTGCGCCACCCTCTAGGACCGTTATGCGACGACATGGCTTGCTCCTTTTCGCTCGCGCATCCTTACCTGCCCGGACGACCTTGCTGTCAGCCCGCCTTCTTCTCCTTCACGGCCTCGGTCAGCTTCGGCAGGATCTTGTTCAGATCGCCGACGATGCCGAGGTCGGAGAACTCGAAGATCGGCGCGTTCGAATCCTTGTTAATCGCGACGATGTTCTCCGAGGACTGCATTCCAACCTTGTGCTGGATCGCGCCGGAGATGCCGGCGGCCAGGTACAGCTTCGGCGAGACCGTCTTGCCCGTCTGGCCGATCTGCGCCGCGTACGGGTACCAGCCGGCATCCACCACCGCGCGGGTGGCAGCCACCGCGGCGTTGTTGCCGAACGCCGCCGCCAGATCCTCGGCGAGCTGGAAGCCCTCCGCCTTGCCCAGGCCGCGACCGCCGGCGACGAGGATGTCGGCGCCCTCGATGTCGACGTCGGCGCCACGCTGTTCGCCGCGGGTAACCATCGTCGCCTGCGTGGCGTGCGGGCTCAGCTCGAAGCTGAGCTGCTCCACCGCCGCATCGCCGGCGCCGGACTCTTTGATCTCAAACGCGTTCAGGCGCCCGATCACGATGCCGACCTCGGAGCGGTACTTGATCTCCGAGATAGCCGAATCGCCGAGGATCGGCCGCTCGGCGATCAGCTCGCCGCCCTCGGCCCGCACGGCGGTGACCTCCATCGCCACACCGGCGCCCAGGCGCGCGGCCAGGCCAGCGCCGATCTCAAAGCCGAGCAGGCCGCCGCCGAACAGCGCGTAGGAGTAGCCGCCGGCGGAGATCGCCGCGCCCATCGCGTCAACGACCGGCTGCGCGAGGCCTTCGGGGCCCTCCGCAACGAGGGCCTTCTTGGCGCCGTAGTTGCCGAGCGAGGCAGCCAGCGACTGGTCGACGCCCTGGCCGACGAGAATCGCGTGCGCCTCGCCGCCGAGCTCGGCGGCTAGCTTGGCGCCCTCAGAGACGGCGCCCAATGAGTTCTTGTTGATCGCGCCTTCGTAATGCAGCGCATAGACAAGGATGTTCGCCATCTAGATCAGCTTCCTCTCGTCGAGCCACGACACAATCTTTTCGACAGTCTCGTTGGTGTCCTCGTCCTCGATGATTTCGCCAGCGGCCTTGGCGGGCGGCGCCTTGGCGGCGACCCACTGGGCGGCGGAGTTATCGCCGCCGACCTTCGACGCGTCGATGCCGACGTCACCAGCGGTGACCGTCTCCAGCGGCTTCTTCTTGGCGCCCATGATCGCCTTCAGCGACGGGTAGCGCGGCTCGTTGATCGCGTCGCCGACGGAGATGACAGCCGGCAGCTTGATCTGCACTGTGTCGTAGCCGTACTCGGCCTGGCGCTCGCAGCGCAGGGAGGCGGAATCCGAAGCCCCCCCGGAATCCGAATCTCCCTGAACGTCCATCTTGATCACCTGGGTCAGCGAAGGCATGCCCAGGTGCTCCGCCACGACGGCGCCGATCGTGTAGCACTCGCCGTCGTCTGACTGCTGACCGAGCAGCACCAGGTCTGGTTTCTCGCGCTGCAGCGTCTGCGCCAGCGCATAGCCGGTGGCGGCCACGTCAGAGCCGGCGACGGCCGGATCGGACAGGTGCACCGAGCGGTCGGCGCCGAGCGAGACGGCCTTGTGCAGCGCGCGGACGGCGCTGTCTGGGCCCATCGTCACCGCGATGATCTCCTCGACGGGGGCGACACCGCCCTCGCGGACCTGCATCGCCGCCTCGATCGCGTGCGTGTCATACGGGTTGAGGTTCTTCTCCCCGCTACGGTCCATCCGCCCCGTCGAGCTGTTGATGCGCTTCTCGACGGCGGCGTCCGGAACCTCCTTCACCAGGACGCAAATCTTCATTGCACTAACTCCTTCAGGGGTTTCGATGGGTGAATCCTACCTGAGTTGACTGACGAGTCAATCAGGAGTGTGAGCGCTCGGCCGTGGCCTCGCGGATGAAGTCGACTATCGCCTGCGTCGGCGCGCCCGGCGTGAACACCTCGGCGACGCCGAGGCTCTTCAGCTCGGGGATGTCTTCGGCGGGGATCGTCCCGCCAACCGTGACGATCACGTCGTCGATCGACTGCTCGTGCAGCAACTCGACCACGCGCGGCACGAGCGTCATGTGCGCGCCGGAGAGGATCGACAGCCCGACCGCGTCGGCGTCCTCCTGGATCACCGTCTCGACGATCTGCTCGGGCGTCTGGTGCAAACCTGTATAGATCACCTCCATACCGGCGTCGCGCAGCGCGCGCGCGATGATCTTGGCGCCGCGGTCGTGCCCGTCCAGGCCCGGCTTGGCCACGACAACTCGGATCTTTCCTTGCCGCGCGGCCGTCGAGGGGTCGTTTGTGGGAGACATCGCTTGGCAGATTATTGGCGCATCGCCGCACGCGTCGCCACGCCTTGGCGCGCCGCCATCCCCAAACCGGCGGCAGCGGTACCGGCCGCCAGCGCCGCCGCGATCTTCAGGCGCGCGCCGAGGCGGTCCAGACGCACGATCTCCCAGCCCTCCTGCTTGGCGATCGCCGTCAGCTCGGCGTCGGGGTTGACGACGACCGGATGTCCGACGGCGCGCAGCATCGGCAGGTCGGACTCCGAATCGGAGTAGGCGTAGCTCACAGACAGGTCAAAGCCCTCCTGCTCGGCGAGCTGCTCGATCGAGGCCACCTTCCCCTCGCGGTAGTTGAACGGACCGCCCGCGCGGCCCGTGTACAAGCCGTCGCGCGCCTCCAGGCGCGAGCCGATGCCGCCGTCGAGCACGAGCACGCGCGCGAGCAAGTCGGCCATCTCCTGCAGCGCCGCTGTGACGATATACACCGGCGTGCCTTCCTCCTGATGGTCGTAGGCCCGCTGCAGCATCTGCGGATAGACGCGCGGCAGCACGCCGATGAGCACACGCGGCATCAGTCGTTCCAGCTCGCGTACCGGCACACCGGCGATCATTTCCCCCACCCGCGTGCGCACCGCATCGGCGCGCTCGTCGGTGGAACCGCGTAGCCGGAAGCGCACATTTTCGGCCGCGTCGCGCGCCAGCCGGCGGCGACTGATCATTCCACTCTCAAACGCCGCGCGGGCGAAATAGATGCCCGATGACCCCGCCATCAGGGTCCGATCGAGATCGAAGAACGCCGCCGCGCGCGCCTCTGCCACTACCCGCTGAGATGGCCGTGAGTCGAGCCAGACAAGATCAAAAGACCCACCCACCCCGCGTGGCGTGCTTCGCACGCGAGCGACCGAGGACGCCGTCTGGCGAAGCGCTCACGGCCATCTCAGACCTTCAGGATGATGGCGTCGCCTTGACCCCCACCGGAGCAGATCGCGGCGCAACCCAGGCCACCGCCGCGGCGACGCAGCTCGTACACGAGCGTGCCGATGATGCGTGCGCCCGACGCACCGATCGGATGACCCAGGGCCACCGCGCCGCCGTTGACGTTGACCCTGTCCTCGTCGATGCCGAGCACGCGAATCGAGTTCAGAGTGACCGAGGCGAACGCCTCGTTGATCTCCCACACGTCGATGTCCTCGGCTTTCAGTCCGGCCTTCTCCAAGGCCTTCTTTGCCGCTGAGGCGGGGGTGCGAGCGAGATAGGCGAATTCGTCGGCGCTCTGCGCGTGCGCGACGATCTCGGCCAGCGCCTCCTTGCCGTTGGCCTGCGCCCACTCCGGCGAGGAGATCACGAGCGCGCCACCGGCGTCGTTGACCCCAGGCGAGTTGCCGGCCGTGTGACTGCCCTCCTTGCCAACCAGTCCCGGCAGCTTCGCCAGCAGCTCCAGCGACGTGTCGCGGCGCGGCGCCTCGTCGACCTCGACCGTCGTGTCGGCCTTCTTTCCTTTGATGGTGACCGACACGATCTCCTCGGGCAGGCGGCCCTCGTCGGTGGCCTTGATCGCCAGTTCGTGCGAGCGCAGCGCCCAGCGATCCAGGTCGGCGCGCGTCAACTCGAGCTCGTCGGAGACAGCCGTCGCCTCGACGAACATCTGCTTGCCCGAGAACGGGTTGGTCAGGCCGTCGTGGACCATCGAATCCAGCGCCTCCACGTCGCCCATGCGGAAGCCGAAACGAGCGTTCGGGAGCAGATAGGGGGCCTGCGACATCGACTCCATGCCACCGGCAACGCCAACGTTCACCTCGCCGGAGCGGATCGCCTGGTCGAGCAGGACTGTCGCGCGCACGCCTGAGGCGCACACCTTGTTGATCGTCTCCGAGGAGACCTGCTTGGGGATGCCGGCCTTGATCTGCGCCTGGCGTGAGGGGATCTGGCCCTGGCCGGCCTGGAGCACCTGGCCCATGATCACGTGCTCGACCTGCTCGGGCTCGACCTTGGAGCGCTCCAGCGCGGCTTTGATCGCGCTCGCCCCAAGCTCGGTGGCGTCGAGCGTGGACAGGCCTCCCCCCATCTTGCCGACGGGTGTGCGCGCTGCACCGAGGATCACGGTCTTTGACATCGAGGCGACTCTCCTGAGGTCGTGGTGGGGAGGGGCGGGGTGGGGGTCCAAATCCTAGCGGGGTGGATATTGTGCGCGGATCGTGGATGTCCTATTCAGCAGCGATCAGCCCGCCGCGACCGACGCGGACACGGTCGTGCTGGGGGTGTTCGAGGGCGAGCCGGCGCCGGCCGGGACACCCCCGGAGGCGGCCGAGCTGCTGGCAAGCGGCGAGGCCAAAACCGCGCCGAAGTCGCTGGCTCTCGCGCACGCGGGCGACAAGCGCTGGCTGCTCGTCGGCCTGGGCAAGCGCGATCAGTTCACCCCCGAGACCGCGCGTGTAGCCGCGGCGAGCACCCGCGACCGTGCCAAGGAGCTTTCATGTAAGCGGCTGTGCTGGCAGGTCCCCAGCCCCGACGGAGCTGTCGCTGGGGCGCTGGTAGAGGGGACACTGCTTGCCGACTACAGATTTGACACGTACAAGTCGGGCGGCAAGGACGACAGCGACAAAGCCCCGAAGCAGCTTGAGGGGCTGATCGTATGTGGCGGGGGCGACACCAAGGGAGAGCAGGCCGCAGCCGTCGAGCAAGCCAAGGTCGTCGCCGAGGCCGTCAACGAAGCCCGCGACCTGCAGAACCGGCCCGCCAACGACCTGACCCCGACCGCGCTGAGCGAGCACGCCAAGGCGCTCGCGGGCGAGATTGAGCACCTCACCGTAGAGGTGGAGGGGCGCGCGGGCATCCTCGCGCGCTCGATGGGGGCCTTCGCCTCCGTGGCGCAGGGGACCGAGCAGGAGCCCGCGCTGATCACCCTTCGCTACGACGGGGTGGGTGGGAGATCAAATCTAACCGGCCCGACCCTCGGCATCGTCGGCAAGGCCGTCACCTTCGACAGCGGCGGCATCTCGCTGAAGCCAGGCGCGAAAATGGCCGACATGAAGTTCGACATGTCCGGCGGCGCGGCCGCGATCTCGGCGATCGCGGCGATCGCCCGGCTGCGGCTGCCACTGCGGATCGTCGGCGTCGTCGGCGCGACCGAGAACCTGCCGAGCGGCAGCTCGGTCAAGCCAGGGGACATCGTGACCGCCTCCAACGGCAAGACGATCGAGGTCAACAACACCGACGCCGAGGGGCGGCTGGTGCTGGCCGACTGCCTCTGCCATGCGATCTCGCTCGGGGCCGAGCGGGTCGTGGACCTGGCGACGCTCACCGGCGCCGTGATCATCGCGCTCGGCTCGACTTACGCCGGCCTGATCGCAAACGACGACGAGCTGGCCGCCAACGTCACCCAGGCCGGCGAGCGCAGCGGCGAGATCGTTTGGCGACTGCCGCTGCACGAGGAGTACGCGGAGCTGGTGAAAGGCAAATACGCCGACCTGGACAACGCCCCCGAAGGCCGCAAGGCCGGCGCGATCACGGGCGCGACGTTCCTGTCGCACTTCGTCGGTGACACCCCCTGGGCCCATTTGGACATCGCCGGCTCAGCATGGGACTTGGGGCGTGCTTACGTCGGCAAGGGGGCCTCTGGCTACGGCGTACGCCTGCTGGTCGACCTCGCGCGTGCTTACTGCGCCTAGCGCGGCTCGAGCACGACCAGCGGAATCTTGCGCTCGGTGCGGCGCCGGTAGGCTTCGTAGCCGCCGTAGACATCGACCGCCAGCTTCCACATACGCTCGTACTCCTCCGGCGTCGCCTCGCGGGCGTGCACCGGAATCACTTTCGAGCCGACCTGGATCGTCGTGTCGGGATTGGCGCGCAGATTGTAGAACCAGGCGGGGTTCTTCGGATATCCCCCCTTGGAGGCGATCAGGATCGTGTTCTGCCCATCGCGGGCGAACACCAACGGCGTCGTGCGGTGGGCTCCGCTCTTGGCGCCAACATGGTCGAGCAGCAGCACGTCCGGGGCGCCGGGGGTCTTGTAGCCGATCAGCCCTCGCGTGGCGCGGTAGATCTTCGCGTGCCCGCCCATCAGGCGCGTGAGCAGGCCCCAGTTGCGATCGGCCCAGCGGAGATAGTCGACAGCCATCGAGAGGTACTCTATCCGTCGTTGCGCGAGCTGATCCGTGACATCCCGGATTTCCCGCAAGCGGGGATCGTGTTCAAGGACATCACGCCGCTGATGGCGGACCCAGACGGGCTGCGCGAGGCGGTGCAGGGCCTGGCGGACTACGCGCGCCCACTGAAGCCCGACTGCGTGATCGCCGCCGAGGCGCGTGGCTTCCTGCTCGGCCCCGCGCTCGCGCTGGAGCTGGGCGCGGGTTTCGTGCTCGCGCGCAAGCCCGGCAAGCTCCCCTATGAGACGGTCAGCGCCGAATACCTGCTCGAGTACGGCTCCGACCAACTGGAGTTGCATAGCGATGCGATCGGCCCCGGCGCACGCGTGCTCGTGCACGACGACCTACTGGCCACCGGCGGCACCGCCGCCGCGCTGTGCGAGTTGGTCGAGCAGCTCGGCGGCGAGGTGGTCGGCTGCGGCTTCCTGATCGAGCTGGCCTTCCTGAAAGGCCGCGAGCGCCTAGCGCCGCACGAGGCGCACGCGTTGCTCAGCTACAGCGTTTGAGCAGAGAGAACGGCCGCCACAGAAAACTCTGAGCAAGCCGCTAGCGGCCACCTCGGCGCTCCAGCAGCTCTGTCGCGGCGCTGGCCGGGTCCAGGCGGCGCTTGACCACCTCATCCAACAGCCCCTGGAAGTCGGCGTCCTCGCTCAGCTCCTCCTCCAGCCGCCTGCGCATTCGGGCTGTGGCGATCGCGAGCACCTCGTTGCGCAGGTTGCGCCCCCGGCGCTCATGCAGCGTACCCTCGGCGAGGATCTGCGCGCGGTGCTCGTCCAAGCGCTCCACCAGCTCGGAGATTCCCTTGCCGTGGGCGGCCTCCGTCTTGACGATCGGCACGCGCCACTTGCCGCGCTCGGAGTCGCCGTCCAGGTTCGCCAGCGACAGCACGCCGCGGATCTCGCGCACCATCGTGTCGGTGAGCGGGTGGTCGGCCTTGTTGATGACGATCACGTCGGGGATCTCCATCACCCCCGCCTTCAATGCCTGGATCGAGTCGCCCGAACCGGGCATCAAGACGAGCACGATCGTGTCGGCGTGGTCGATGATGTCGATCTCCGCCTGCCCGACGCCGACCGTCTCCACGAACACGTCATCGCGCCCAGCCGCGTCGAGCAGCAGCGCCGCCTGCAGCGCCGCCTCCGAGAGCCCGCCAAGCGCGCCACGATTGGCCATCGAGCGGATGAACACCCCCTGATCGAGGAAATGCTCGGTCAGGCGGATGCGATCGCCAAGCAAGGCCCCCTGGGTGAACGGCGAGGAGGGGTCGATCGAGAGCACCCCCACGCTGCTGCCCGCCTCGCGCCGCGCCTTCGTCAGCGCCCCGATCAGCGTCGACTTGCCCACGCCGGGCGGCCCGGTGAAGCCGTAGACGGCGGCTTTGCCGGTGTGCGGATACACCTCGCGCACCAACTCCCACCCCTCCGGCCGGTCATCCTCGACCAGCGTAATCGCGCGTGCCAGCGCGCGGCGGTCGCCGTCGAGCAGGCGCTGTGCGAGCGAGGGGCCAGTCATGCGGCGCAATCATTACAGGCGCGCCGAATAGGATTTGGCGCCATGGACGAGCCGGCCCGATGAGCGCCGTCGAGATGAAAGGTGATGCACCCGCGACAGCGCCGCAACCGCCTCGCCCCCCGGCACGCAGCGACCCGCTCGCGCTGCTGCGCTGGATGCGCGCCAACAACATGTTCAACCGCCACTATGCGGTGCTCGGCGCACGCTGGTTGTGGCTGAAGCTGCGTCACGGAAAGCGCCTGCAGACCGACGGCATCTGCTTCTTCTGTCCGGGTATCAAGCTCGAGATCGGCAAGAACGCGGTCCTGCACGTGGGCCGCTGGTCGTGGATCGGCCACGGCAGCAAGATTCGCGTGCACGAGGGCGAAGTGTCGATCGGCGCCAAGACTGTGATGGGGCAGGAGTGCACGATCTCCGCCTATCAGCACGTCTCGATCGGCCGCGAGTGCATCGTCGCCGACCGTGTGATGATGATCGATTTCGACCACGGCGTGGTGGAGGTCGAGCGCCCGATCCGTCTGCAGGGCATTTACAAGCGCGACGTGCGTGTCGGCAGCAACGTCTGGATCGGCTACGGCGCGTGCATCCTTAGAGGTGTCAGCGTCGGGCACAACAGCATCGTGGGCACAAGCGCGGTGGTCGCCAAGAACGTGCCTGAGAACGCAGTCGTGGGTGGCGTGCCGGCACGCGTGATCCGGATGCGCGAGGCACCGCGACGCATGCGCTGGCCGACCTCTGGCGAGTAATCTACCCTACGTGATACCCTATACACGCGATGCGCAAGACCAGTGTCTACCTAGACGACGCACAGGCCATACGCTTGGCGCGGTTCGCCCGCGAGGAGGGCCGCTCCCAGGCGGAGATTCTGCGCGAGGCCGTCGCCACTTACGAACCCAAGCCCTCACCGGACAGGAGCTTTGCGCTGGCTGCGGGCTTCAGACGGATTGACCGCGACGCCCGTCCAATCTCAAGCATCCCAGACGACGAGTTGCTCCAAGGCTTCGGGGAGTGACGCTGATACTCGACGCCGGTCCACTGGTGGCTGTGGCCGACGCCGACGAGCCGATGAGAGCGGCGATACTGGATTCGATGCGCGAAGAGACGGGCGCACTGGTGGTCCCAGCCCCGGTAACCGCAGAGATCGACTATCTATTGGGCAGCCGTTTCGGGCGTTCGGCCAGATCGGCGTTCCTGCGCGATCTCGCGACCGGCAAGCTCGCCGTCGCCAGCTTGGAGCGCCATGACTACAGCACCATCAGAGCGCTCGACCAGCAATATGCCGACCTCGACCTGGGTTTGGCCGACTGCGCCGTCGTGGTACTCGCCGAGCGCTACGACACAAACCGCATCCTCAGCTTCGATGAGCGCCACTTCCGCGCCGTCACGCCGCTTCAGGGCGGCGCGTTCGAAATCCTGCCCGCGGACGGTTAGGAAGGCAGCTCGCGGCCTGTGCCTGCCGGTATTGGCCTTCTTCGCGCTCCGACTACGACGGAAAATTTCTTGTCAAGTGCCCGTGAGGGGCTACGGCCCGAGCAGCACGCTCGCGCCGGCGCGGGGGGCGATGTTGCGCAGGGCGCCCGCACTGGCATCCGGGCCGTCGGTGAGCGCGCGCTTGAGCGCGTCGCGATGCCCGTCGAAGCGCTCGCGCGCGTAGGGAACAGCCAGGTCGCGGGAGACCATGAACGCCCAGTCCGAGGACTGCAGCGCCAGCAGCTCGCGCAGGGCGGCGTCGCCGGCGTCGCGGCCGGCGGCGAGGGTGCGCAGCTCCGCGGCGCGGGTGGCAGCGGCGATATCGGCGACAGCCGGTCCCGACCAGGTCGAGAGATCACCATCCTTGCCCCAGGTGCTCTCGCCCCAGGCGGCGTCGTCGACAGGCGCGGGATCGCGCAGGGCGACGGCTTCGTCCAGGCGTACCAGCGACAGGCCCTGCTTTGAGCACTGATCGATCACTGCGCGCAACCAATGCACACCCTCGTACCACCAGTGCCCGAGCAGCTCGGTGTCAAGCGCACAGACCAGCAGCCCGCCGCCCGGGAGCGCATCCGGGCCGTTGGCGTTGACCGCTTGCAGTCGCGCGATCGTGCTCGCCACGAACTCCGCGGCGTGTATCTGGGCGGTCGCGATCGCCAGCTCGGGGTCGTAGGCGGAGCCGTCGTTGGACCACGGTTTGTGATGGTGGATCGTGTGGTTGTGGTAGTCACGGTAGCTGCCGTGCGCCGGGTAGCCGTCGTCGCTCCAGACGCGCGCGATCGTCTCGCGGTCGATCGGGATCAGGGCGACCCCGCTCTCGCCGACCAGCACGCGCGCGTGATCGCGCGAGCCAAGACCGTGGCGGTTGGTCAGCTCCACACAGCAGGCACGAACCCCTCCCTCCTCCAAAAGCGGCTCCAGGTAGGGCGCGTGGCCGCACTCCGGTAGCCAGAGGCCCCCGTTCCAGGAGTCGCCGAAACGGGCACGGTGGGAATCGACGCCGACCTGGACCTGAGCGCGCACGCCGGCATCGGTGGCCAGCAGCGGCAGCACGGCGTGCGTGGCCGAGGAGGTCCACTGCGCGTGGGGCGCGAACGCCGCGAGCAGGTCGCCGCCGCGATCGCGGAAGCGCTGCAGACGCGCTTCGTACTCGCCCCAGCAGCGCTCCAGCTCGCGCGCCAACCGCACGGCGCCGCTCTCGCGCAGGCCGGCCAGGTCCTTGGCGTGCGTTTCGCGGCGGGTGCCGTCGACGAACGCCTCAAAGCGCTCAGCCACGCCGGGCACTTCCAGCTGGTCGCACAGCACGGGCGTCAGCGAGACGGTCAGCGGCGTCCCCTCATCGAGCAGGTCGAGCAGCGGCAGATAGCTTCCGGCGATCGCCTCCCACAGCCACTCCTCGCCGAACGGCCAGGTGCCAAACCCCTCGACATAGGGCATGTGCGTATGCAGGACGATCGCAAGCTCGCCCTTCGGGCTACGGCGGCGGGCGCCGCTCATCGGCCCGATGCTCGCGCAATCGCGACCAGCGACGGCTTCTGGGGTTGTAATGAACTCGACTCCCGCACTTCAGGCCTCTGGCGCGCGCCGCCCCTGGGCGATCCATCTCGCGTACAGGGGATCGGTGAAGCGAGCGCTGCCGCCGCCGGGCTCGGTCAGGTCCCCCCCGGACACGAGACTGTCACGCGCGGAGAGCGCCGAGGCCTTGCCGATCTGGTGCTCGCGCAGGGTTGCCTGGGCAGTGAGCGGTACGCCGATCGCGATGATCTCCAGCACCCGGCGCTCGTTTGTGGACAGAGCGTCCCAGCCGCGCTGAAAAGCCTCGTGCAGCTCGCTCAAAGACGCGGCGATCGCGACGAGCCAGGTCTGCTCGTCGGCAAGCGTCCCGCGCGGAGTGGCTTGCCAGAGGTGGTGGGCGAGCAGCATCGCGCGCTGGGGGTGCCCTGCGCAGGCGTCGAGCAGAAGCTCGAGCGCCGTGCCAGGGTCGCGCCCACTCGCCGCAAAGCGGTTCGCGATGTACTCACCGAGCGCCTCTGCCGGCAGTGGATGCAGCGTGAGGGGTCTTGCAAAGCCGTATAGAGGCCGCGCCTTGTCGTCAAACAGAGCCGCCATCATCGACGGGTGCGACCCGGCGAAGATGTAGCTGGCGCACTCGCCGTGATGCTGTACGCGGGATCTGATCAGCGCGTCCGCTCCGGCGCCCGCGCTGAGCAGATCCTGGAACTCGTCGAGGACGATCACGGTGCGCACACCATCGCGCTCGAATGTGCGGGCGGGCAGTTCAAGCACCGCGAGCAGGCGACGTTCGGCGTCGGTCTCGCCGGGTGCGGCCGCGATCTGCAGGCCGGCAATACCGGGAGCTCCGACACTGGCGCTGGGACGCATGGTTCGCAAGATGCCGCGAACGCGGCGCAGGACATCGCCCCGCAGAGAGCGATCGTAGGCGTCCTCGATTCGTAGCGACACTTGCTCGAGAGTGACGACGCCGTAGAGATCCACGTAGACGGTGTGGAGCCCCGCACGATGTCCAATCGACTCGAGCGTGCGCTTGGCGAGCGTCGTCTTGCCGTAGCGGCGCGGAGCGGTCAACTTCACTGCGTGCCCGCCTTCGGCATAGCTCGCGAGCTGTTCCAGCTCGACCTCACGATCGACGATGTCCGCCGTATCGACTGGCCGCTCCGTTATGAATGGGTTTGTTTCCAGCGACATCAGGTAGAAAGATAATATACCTTTCAGCACTATCTCCTCTATACCTGTCGGGTATGGTTCGATTATACCTGTCCCAGCTTTTCAGACGACGCTGTCAGCCGTAAGACACCATCTGGCTCACGGCCGGCAGACGGCGATGAAGTCGAGCGCGTCGTCCAGGTCGGCCTCGGCGGCCGGGCGCAGGGCGAAGTCGCTGGCCGCGATCGCGGGGGTGAACCAGCCGTAGAAAGCTTTGGTCAGCCGCAGGCGGGGATGGACGCTGTCCCAGCCGAGCTTCAGCGCGAGCGCGTGCGCGCGCAGCTTGCGGGCGTGGAAGAGCCCGTACATCTCGACCTTGCCGAACGTGCCGCGGCAGAGCATCTCGAATTCGTCGGCCTCGTACTCGTGCACGTGCCAGGGATTGTCCGAGCGCTTGGCCCCTTTCGGCGCAAGCGTGAGCACGTTCGGCGTGGAAACGAACACGATGCCGCTCTCGCCGGCGAGCGACCGGAAGTGCGCGAGCACCTCCGCGGGGTTCAGCAGGTGCTCGATCGTCTGCAGGAAGACGACAGCGTCTGCAGGCTCGGCGAAAGTCTCGACCAGGTCGCGCGCGAAGCGTAGGTTCGGACGGGTGGGGACCTCATACCTCAGC
Organism: Solirubrobacteraceae bacterium; assembly: GCA_036264565.1. Classification (GTDB taxonomy): domain Bacteria; phylum Actinomycetota; class Thermoleophilia; order Solirubrobacterales; family Solirubrobacteraceae; genus Palsa-744. The sequence continues at coordinate 19,329 of DATAQR010000131.1, forward strand.
CGAGCGTGCTCGTGGGCCTCCGGGTTCGCGTCCACCCCGACAACGCTCTTCGCCTTCGTGGCGAGTGTGTCCGAGCCGTAGCCCTCACCGCAGGCCATGTCGATCACACGCTTGTCCTCGACCTGCGCGGCGATCCACTCGTAGACGGCCAGATGCCTGCGAAACCAGTAGTTCTCCTCGGGCACGTCCGGCAGCGTGCGCTCGCCGGTGAGAGCCAACGGCGGCACCCCTTCGGGCTGGTTGTCCTGCACGAAAATCGGCGGCTGGACGGGCTCTGAGGACACTGGCACAGGCCGCGAGTATATGTTGGGCCGCAGGCCGGTTACCTGGGCGCACCCCCACCGCCGGTCGCGTATTGTGGCGCGCCGTGACGCCGACCCTTTCCGCGCAGGAGATCCGCGACGTCAACACCCGCTACCACGACGTGGCGGCCGACCACTACGACGCCAAGTGGGGCATCGACTTCGGCGAGGTCGGCCAGGCGCAGGTGCTCGCCAAGGTGCGCAAGGCCCTAGGGTGCGACCCGCAGCACTTCGGACGCTCGCTGGAGATTGGCTCGGGCACGGGGTACTTCACGCTCAACCTGATGCTCGCCGGCCTGATCGACGAGGCGACCTGCACCGACATCTCACCCGGGATGCTCTCGACGCTGAGCGCCAACGCCGAGCGGCTCGGCCTGGACGTGACGACGGCGCCGACCGACGCCGAGCGCCTGCCGTTCGAGGACGAGAGCTTCGACCTGGTGATCGGCCACGCGATCCTGCACCACATCCCGGACTTGGCGCAGGCATTCCGCGAGTTCGTGCGAGTGCTGGCGCCCGGGGGCACAGTCCTGTTCGCGGGCGAGCCCTCCCGCTATGGAGACCAGTTGGCGAAAGTCCCCAAGCGCGCGGCGACTACGGTGGCCCCGCTGTGGCGTCGGGCGATCGGTGCCAGGCCCGCACCGCCGGCCGACGGTGGCGCACCGGAGGCGTCGCTGGAGGGTTTTGTGGACGTGCACGCGTTCGCGCCCGGTGAGCTGACGGGTTTCGCGCGAGACGCAGGCTTTGGGGACGTGCGCGTCACTGGCGAGGAGCTGCTGGCGAATTGGTTTGGCTGGACCAACCGTACGCTGGAGGCCACCGCGCACCCCGAAGATGTCCCCTGGGGCTGGCGCAACTACGCCTATCGAGGCTATCTGGCGCTGCAGAAGGTGGACCGGAGGTTGCTGGAGGGCAAGCTGCCACCGGCGATTTTCTACAACCTGATCGTCACGGCACGGAAGGCATAGGGCCGGACACGGCTCCTCGCGACCTCAAGCGTTCGCAGGCCCGCACTCCAGCCCGCCACAGACGGTCTCCACGACCAGCTGCTTTGCCCGCTCGAAGTGCTCGTCTCCCTGCGGGAGCAGCCCGAAGATCCAACCCGTCAAGACCTGCTCGATCGCGCCGTAGAAGGTCATCGCTGCGAACTCGGCGTCGATGTCGGCCTTGAAGACGCCCTCCAGCTGGGCCTTCGTGACGATCGCGGCGATCAGGGTGTAGGCCTCGCGGATCTGGGCAAGGTGGGTCTGGCCGAACGAGTTGGCGGCACGCGTGACCTCCACGATGATCACCTTCATCAGGTCGGGGTCGTGGCGGTAGCTGTCAACGATGAAGGAGGCGATCGCGGCGAGCTTCTCGCGCGCCGGCTGGGGCTGGCGGTCGACTTCGCGGATCATCTGCAGCATCAACCCCCAGCGCTCCAAAAAGACGGTGCTGAGCACGTCCTCCTTGGAGGGGAAGTAGTGGTAGAGCAGCCCGTAGGCGACGCCGGCCTCATCGGCGATGTCCGAGACGCGACAGGCGTGAAAGCCCTGGCGCGCGAACACCTTCACGGCGGCGTCGAGGATCGCGCGACGGCGGTCGGGGACGCCCTTTGCCCTCGTGGCGCTCATCCGTACACCTCCGGGCGGCGGTGCTCGAGCAGCGGCACGCGCCGCCGCACCGCGTCCTGCTCGGCGAAGTCGAGCCGCGCCACGGCGTACCCCGGCTCCTCGCCCAAGCGCGCCAGCACGCGACCCCACGGATCGACGATCATCGAATGCCCGCCCGAGCGGTAGCCACCGGGGTGCGTACCGACCTGGTTGGCGGCAAGCACGAACACCTGATTCTCGATCGCGCGGGCGCGTACCATCACCTCCCAGTGATCGCGCGTGGTCGGCAGCGTGAACGCCGCGGGGATCGCAATCGCGCGCGCGCCGCGCAGCGCGAGCGCGCGGTAGAGCTCAGGGAAGCGCACGTCGTAGCAGATCGAGAGTCCAAGCTTTGCCCCATCGGCCAGCTCGCTGAGTACGATTTCATCGCCCGGCTCGTCGGTGTCGGACTCGCGGTAGGACTTGCCCTCGATCTCGACGTCGAACATGTGCAGCTTGCGGTAGACGGCCTTGATCTCGCCGTCGGGCCCAACGTGCACCGAAGCGTTGCCCAACCGCTGGCTGCCCGCGACGCGCTCGGCGATCGAGCCGGCGACGAGCTCCAGCCCAAGCTCGCGGGCGCTCTCGCGCGCCCAGGCGATCGCGCTCCCGTCGAGCCCCTGAGCGCCCGCGCGCAAGTCCTCAGGACCACCCAGGACCGTCCACTTCTCGGGCATCACGATCAGTTGCGCGCCCTCGCCGGCCGCGGCCCGCACGAGCGCGTCCGCCGCGGCGATGTTCGCCTCCACGTCCGAGCCCGAGTTCAGCTGGATGACAGCCGCATAGATTGACTGGTCAGTCAATGAAGGCCAAGGATACTAAGCGCATTCCGCGGAGTGATGCGCGGCTCGGATTTCGTCCCATCTCGACGGTATGTTGCAGCGATGCAACTAGAAATCTGGGAGGGTTTGCCATTATGAACGTTGTGACGGAACAAGCCCACGTGACGCTCAGCGGCGACATCGCAGGGGAGTACCTGGTCGAGGATCGACGAGCCGACGGACGCCTGGTGCTCATCCCGGACGCTTCTGTCGATGCTGTTCTCGCGCGCCACGGCGCAAAGCCGATGGCCGCAGCCGAGTTTGAGCGGCACTTTGGCGATCTGCCGGCCGACGACGAGGGCTGAGCATGCCCCCGCGCAGACAACCGACGGTCGGAATGAGACATCCCAGCGTCTACCAGATCGCTCATCGCAGACTCCGTTGTCGTTGACCGGTTCTCGGAATGAAAATCAGGCGAGGAAGGAGTCCTTCCTGGTGGAGCCGGCTGGGCCCGCGACCGCGCTCCGCTCGATCAACTCGGCGATCTCCTGCTCGCCGTAGCCGGCGGCGCGCAGCACCTCCTCGGTGTGCTCGCCGAGCGCCGGGCCGGGCAGGCGGTCGTGGTCGCCGGGGGTGCGATCGAGCTTGATCGGGATGCCGAGCTGGCGAACCCCGTCCTCGACACCGGGCTGATGCAGCTCCACGACCATCTCGCGCTCGCGCACCAACTCGGAGGCGAGCGCCTCGTTCAGGTCGAGCAGCGGCTCCAGACAGCAGTCGTGTTCGCTCGCGAACGCCTCCCACTGCGCGCGCGTGCGCGAGCGGAAGATCTCGATCACCTGCGTGTGCGCGTCGGACCCCGGTTTCTCGAACTGCTTCTCGATCAGCTCATCGCACCCGACGCCGCGGCACCACGCCTGCCAAAACTTCGGCTCCAGCGCCCCCAGCGTGACCCAGCCGTCGGTGCACTCGTACGGGCGGTAGCAGATCACCGAGCCGGCCAGCATTTGCTCGCCGCGCCTTGGGAGAACGCCGTCGGCGAAGTACTGACCGGCGACCATCGCCAGCCACGAGAGTGCGCCGTCGGCCATCGAGACGTCCACCAGCTGCCCTTCGCCCGAGCCCGGCTGGGCGGGCCGTCCGTCGCGCGTCGTCGCCCCGTCGCGCTCGCGCAGCGCCGCCATGATCCCGAACGCCGCCATCAGGGCCCCGCCGCCGAGGTCGGCGATCTGGCCCGCCGATTGTGTGGGGTGCCCACCGACCCGCCCACCCACCTCGTCGCCTTCCCCTGTGAGCCCGAGCAAGCCGATCAGTCCCAGGTAGTTCATGTCGTGGCCGGACGCCTCGCGCTTGGGCCCGGTCTGTCCGTAGCCGCTGATCGCGCAGTAGACGATGCCGGGGTTGACCCCGCGCATGCGCTCGTAACCAACACCGAGCCGATCGAGCACGCCCGGGCGGAAGGACTCGAGCACGACGTCGTATTCGCGCACCAGCCGCAGCAGCACCTCGCGCCCGCCCTCGCTCTTGAGGTCAATCCGAATCGAGCGCTTGTTGCGGTTCAGCGATAGGAACAGCGCAGACTTGGCGCTGTCGTCCGCCCCCTCGTAGTAGGGAGGCGCCCAGCGGATGTAGTCGCCAGCGCCGGTGTCCTCCACCTTCAGCACCTCCGCGCCAAAGTCGGCCAGCAGCAGCGAGCAGAAGCCCCCGGGCAGCAGGCGGGAGAGGTCCAGGACGCGAACGCCTGCCAGCGGCAAACCCATCGGGCGCGAACAATAGCGGCGGCGCGCGGATATCATCCACACGGTGGCCACCGTCGCGCACCCCCGCATCGAGTCTCCCGAGTACCTCGCTCTGCAGGCGCGCGCAGGATGGCGGCTTGACGTCGAGCTGATCGACGGCGAGGCCGTCGTGATGCCGCCCACGGGCGGGTGGGCAGCCTCCCTCCAGGGCAAGCTGTTCCTGGCGCTGAGCCGCTGGCAAGAGCGAACCGGAGACGCCGGGCTGCTGCTGCAGGACGTCTTCGTCACGATGCCGGGAGGTCAATATCTCGCTCCGGACATCGCCTGGTGGAGCGCGTCGCGACACCCGGCGCTCTCGGAGGGCGCGATCGAGAGCGTGCCCGACCTCGTGGTCGAGGTGCTCTCCCCCGCCACCCGCGCCAACGATCTGGGCGTCAAGCGCGAGCTGTACCTCGACTCGGGCGTTCGCGAGCTGTGGCTCGCAGACCCCGGCTCGCGCACCGTCACACTCGTTCAACCGGCCGGAGAGGGGAGCGTCGTGATCGGCGAGGCAGGCACCCTGTACAGCAAGCTGATCGAGGGCTTCGAGCTGAATCTCACAAGCCTGTTCTGAGCCGCGCTCTATCAGAGACCGGGCGCTCCGCATTTGCACGATACATTTTTCCGCATCTGCAGGGCATAGACTTCGCAGTTTGCCCTCCGAACGGGTTCTCAAGTTAACAGCAAAAAAGTTTACACTTTTCCGCTGAAACTTGGGGATCGCCCGTTCGGGGCCCCACATGGCGGGCCCGGAAGCCCGCTATTCGGTCAATCAGCCGGGGGGTTTTAGTCAATCGGCCGGGGATTATTCGGTCAATCGGCCGGGCTAAGTTGTAGGGTGCTCCTCGATGGACCCTCGCTTCCTCGACCGTCACATCCGGCCTCACGTCGTTGAGGCGTTGAAGGACACGCGTGTGGTGGTCCTCCTCGGCGCTCGCCAAGTCGGCAAGAGCACGCTGGTCGAGGAGATCGCGCGACGCGATCATCCAGCCGGCGTCATGACGCTGGACGATCGCGCCAGTCGGCTGGCGGCGGAGCGCGACCCCACCGGGTTCGTGGCGGATCTCGCGACGCCGGTCGTGATCGATGAGGTCCAGCGCGCGCCGGAGGTGCTGCTCGCGATCAAGCAGCGTGTGGACGCAGATCGGCGCCCTGGACAGTTCCTGTTGACCGGATCGGCAAACGTCCTCACCGCTCCCACGATCGCGGACGCGCTCACAGGCAGAGCGGAGTACTACCGGCTGTGGCCGTTCAGCCAGGGAGAGCTTCGAGGAGCGCGCGAGGGGTTGATCGAGATGCTGTTCGAAGGCGAGCATCCACGCAT
>DATAQR010000149.1:0-10689 GCA_036264565.1 Solirubrobacteraceae bacterium
CGTGAAACGGGCGCAACCAAACGCCCTGATTAATAGCGGCGCCCGTGGCAGCGATGACATCGACCTCGCGCTCCATCTGGATGACGCCGATCGCGCCAAGCACACGCACATCAAGGACGCCAGGCAGCTCGCGTACAGGCCCGAGACCCTCGCGCAGACCCGCCTCGATCCTTGCCACGTCATCACACCAGGCGCCCTCCGCCAGCATCTCCAGCGAGGCAAGCGCGACAGAACACGCAAGCGGATTGGCCATGAACGTAGGGCCGTGCATCAGCGTACCGCCCTCCGCCGTTGAGATCGCCTCCGCCACCGCAGCGGTACACAACGTCGCCGCCAGTGTCAGATAACCGCCGGTGAGCGCCTTGCCGACACACATCACGTCCGGCGTGATATCGGCGTGCTCGCTCGCGAACATCGCCCCTGTACGCCCGAAGCCTGTCGCGATCTCATCGAGGATCAACAGCAGGCCGTGCTCGTCGCACAACCGCCGCAGCAGGGCCACGCACTCAGGCGAGTGAAAGCGCATGCCGCCCGCTCCCTGGACGACCGGCTCGACGATCACCGCGGCCAGTTCGTGCGCGTGCCGGGCCATCAGCTCGCCGACGCGATCGGCCCAGCCCGGGTCGAGCGGTGCATCGAAGCCGTCAGGCGGGCGTTCGGCAAAGACGTGTTCGGGCAGCACACCCGTGAACAGCGAGTGCATCCCGCCAACCGGGTCGCACACGGCCATCGCGCCGAAGGTGTCGCCGTGGTAGCCGCCCCGCACCGTGAGCAGCCGCGTGCGCTCGGGCCGGCCCACCGCGTGCTGGTACTGCAGCGCCATCTTGATCGCGACCTCAACCGACACCGAGCCCGAGTCCGCGAAGAAGACCCGCTCCAACCCAGCGGGGGAGATCTCGACCAGACGCTCGGCCAAACGCACCGCCGGCTCGTGGGTGAGGCCACCGAACATCACGTGCGCCATCCGCTCCAACTGGTTGCGCACCGCCGCGTCTAGACGCGGGTGACGATAGCCGTGGATCGCGCACCACCACGAAGACATCCCGTCGATCAGCTCGCGACCATCAGCCAGCCGCAAACGCACGCCCTCTGCCGAGACGACGGGCAGCGGCGCCTGAGCCGCTGGCAGCGGCGCGTACGGGTGCCAGACGCGCTCGCGGTCGATCGCGAGCAGCCGCTCCCAGTCGTCGGCCGGCACGTTCATGGCGCGCCCGAGCCGGCGTCGGGGGCGATCGCCGGACTCAATCCTCGTACAGGGCGAAATCGCGCTTGCGCGCTCCGCACACCGGGCAGAACCAGGTGTCGGGGATGTCCTCGAAGGCCGTCCCGGCGGGGATGCCCCCGTCCGGGTCACCATCGTCGGGATCGTAGATATAGCCGCAGGACTCGCAGATCCAGCGCTGCAGTGTCTGGGTGGTGCTCATAGCCTGCAAGATTACCGGCCGGTAGGCTGAGGAGCATGAGCAACCCGATTGGGGAGCCGGGTCAGGAGCTCAACCTGAGCACGCTGCCGGGACAGAGCGTAGAGGGGGGCCGAGAGACGCCACCGCGACAGGCGGCCACCGTGATCCTGCTGCGCGGAGGCGATGATGCGCTGGAAGTGCTGCTGGTAAAGCGAACCGAGAAGGCGCGCTTCATGGGAGGGGTGTGGGTGTTCCCTGGCGGCGCGCTCGATCGCGCCGACGGGTCCACCAAGGCTGGCGAGGGCAGCGCGCACCGAATGGCGGCCGCGCGCGAGCTCGCCGAGGAGGCCAGCGTCACGATCGCCGACCCTCAGGAGCTGATCGAGTTCTCACGCTGGATAACGCCCGCTCAGGTGACGGTGCGCTTCGATACGCGCTTTTTCCTCGCCGAGCTCCCGGCCGGCCAGGAGGCTGAGGTGGACGGTGAGGAGTGTGTCGAGCACGGCTGGTTCACGCCGCGCGAGGCGCTGGACGCGCACGCACGTGGAAAGATCGCACTCGTCTTCCCGACGATCAAGCACTTGGAGCGGCTCGACGCCTTCTCCACCGTCGCCGAGCTGCTCGACTATGCGGGAGGCCGCGAGGTGCTGCCGGTACAGCCGAAGGTGTCCTTCGACGGCGAGGTCGCGCGCGTGCTGCTGCCCGGCGAGCCCGGATACGACGACTGAGGCGCAGCCGCCGCAGCCGCCGGCCTACGGGGCCTTCTTACCGATCACGTGCGTTACCGCGTTGATCAGTGCCAGATGCGTGAACGCCTGCGGGTAGTTGCCCATGTGCCGCCCGCTGGCGGCCTCCAGCTCCTCGGCGTACAGGCCGAGCTCCGAGGAGTAACCGAGCAGGCGCTCGCATAGGCGCTTGGCCTCGACGTGCTCGCCGATCTCAGACAACGCCGAGACCAGCCAGAACGAACAAATCAGGAAGGTGCCCTCCTCCCCACTCTGACCGTCGTCGGTCTCCGCGGTGCGGTAGCGCAATACGAGGCCGTTCTCGCTGAGCTCGTCGCGGATCGCCATCACGGTCGCGCGCACGCGCTCGTCCTCGGGGGGCAGGAAGCGCATCAGCACGACCAGCAGGTTGGAGGCGTCGAGCGCGTCGGTGTCGTAGTGCTGACGGAACACCCCCCGCTCGTCCACCCCTCGCTCCAGGATGTCGGCCTTGATCTCATCCGCCAGGCCCTGCCAACGCTCCGCCAGCTGCTCCTCGCCGCGCCGTTCGGCCAGGCGCGCACCCCTGTCAGCCGCCACCCAGCACATCAGCTTGGAGGAGACGTAGTGGCGCGGCTGCCCGCGCGCCTCCCAGATCCCCTGGTCGGGTTCGCGCCAGACGCGGCAGGCGCACTCAACCTGGTCGGAGAGTACCGGCCATAGACGCTCGGGGATGTGGTCGCGCTGCTTGGAGTGCAGGTAGACCGAGTCGAGCACCGCACCATAGACGTCGTTCTGGCGTTGGTTGAAGGCGCCGTTGCCGATCCGCACAGGGCGCGCGCCCTCATAGCCCTTCAGATGATCGAGCTTGGACTCATGCAGATCCTTCTGGCCCTTGATCCCGTACATGATCTGCAGCGAGCCGTCCTCGTTGCGCTCCATGTCGGCGACGTACTGGATGAAGTCGTCTGCCTCCCAATCGAGACCCAGGGCGTGCAACGCCCACAGCGTGAAGGAGGCGTCGCGCATCCAGCAGTAGCGGTAGTCCCAGTTGCGCGAGCCGCGCGGTGTCTCCGGCAGCGAGGTGGTCGGCGCCGCCACCAGCGCGCCGGTGGGCATGAATGTGAGGCCCTTCAGCGTCAGCGCCGAGCGCTGCAGGTGGGCGCGCCATGCGTGGTCGGGATAGTTTCCTTCTGCCAGCCAGGTGCGCCAGAAGTGACAGGTGCGGTCGATCCGCGCCTCGGCCTGTTCGACCGTCCGCGGGCCGCGCAGCTCTTCGGTCCAGGAGATCGCGCAGAAGCGCTTCTCGCCCTCGTTCATCGTGTGGCGCGAGTGAGCGCGGTTACCCTCGATCCCCATACGCGTGTCGCTGAACAGGCGAAACGCGGTCTCGCCGTCGGTGGCGTCGAGCGCGTGGCCGTGCTCGTCTTCTGAGTGGCTCCACTCGGCGACGGTCGCGCCGAAGTCGAGCATCGGCTCGCACACCATCTCCACCTGCACCTGGCCCTGGATGCACTCGACCAGGCGCACGAGCAGGTGGTCGGCGTCGTAGTCGGTCGGCGGGCGGGTGTGGCTGGTGTTGCGGTCCTCGTCGTGCCAGTCGGAGATCGTCAGGGCGTCGACCACTCGCAGCCAGCCCTGCGGCGTCATCCAGGTCGTCTCGATCACGTTGGTCCCCGGCAGGTAGCGCCGACCGACGGGGACGTAGACGCCGTATGGCCCAACCCGAAAGGAACCTGCGCCCCGGTCGAGCATCGCCGCGAACACCGAAGAGGAGTCGAAGTGCGGCAGACACATCCACTCGACCGAGCCATCGGATGCGACCAGGGCGCCGGTATGGCAGTCGGTCAGGAAACCGTAGTCGGCGATCGGCGGGAACGGCGAGTCCGGTGGGGGTGTTACGCTCGCTGACATCAGCCACCGCTGGGTTCGACACCGGGGGGAAGCCGTCCTTCTTCGGCGAGCTTGCCGAGATGCGCCTGGAGCGTGACTGCGGCCGCCCCCCGCAGCTGCTCGGGCACCTCCGACCACGCCGCGTCGAGCAGCTCGATTCTCGTCCGGCGACCCTCACGCAGCGCGTCGAGTAGACGCCGCTCGCGGTCGAGACGATGCTCTATGTACTGGGAGATGCGCTCGCGAGCGTCCCAGACCGCTGGCCCATGCCCCGGGCACAGCACGTCGAGCTCGCGTGCGCGTAGGCGCTCGAGCGCGCTTAGATAGCCGGCGAGCGCTCCCGGGTCGGGCGCGATGAAGACGCTGCCCTCACCGAGCACGGCATCGCCGGTGAAGCACACTCGGGCAACGAGGAAAGCGAAATGGTCTGTGGAATGCCCGGGCGTACGCACGGCTTGCAACGGGCCAAAGCGCGCACCGTCCTCCAATGCGACCTCAGCGTCCCCGCGCCCGGCGGCGAGCGGCGCCGGATGACGCTCGCGCAGCGCGGCGAGCGCCCCGACGTGATCGGCGTGGTCGTGTGTGAGCGCGACCCCGCCCAGGCCTCCACGCTGCTCGATGGCCGCCAGCAGAGCCTCGACGTGCTCGGCGATCGCCGGACCGGGGTCGATCACCCACGCCGGATCGCGTCCCACAAGCCAGCTGTTCGTGCCCGAGAGCGTGAGCGGCCCAGGGTTGGGGGCACGCAGGCGCAGCACCCCACGCCGGCCCAGACGCTCGGCCTCTGACCCGGCGGGGCTCTGCTCGTCCATGAGCGGACGTTAGCCGAGCTCGCTTGCGGGGTGTGGGCGCCCGCCACCGGGAGCCGATCGTGGCGCCAGTCACACCATCCCAGCGATACGAACTGCATACGATTGTCTGTGTGTTGATCATGGCAGTCCAGCACTCAAGCGGCTGGCTGCAACGGTCGAAGGGAACGTTATGCCACAAAGGAAATCGGGGTCCTGGCTGTGCCCGACCGAGCTCGACCGCAGTCGGGTGGTCGACGCCAGCCCACGCGTACGCACCATCCGCTTGGTGGGGATCGCGACCGTCGGCGTGGCGCTGTTGGCGACCGGGCCCTGGGTGGGCTGGTGGGTGTTGATTCCCTTCGGACTGGTTGCAGTCAACTTGATCAACGTCGAGCGGCGTATAACCACGAGCGCCCGCCCCGAGCGGGTGAGCGCCTGGGCGATCGTGACGACGCTGATAGTGCTGGGTGTCGGTGTGGCGCTCAGCGGTGGTCCCGGCAGCCCGGCGCTGCCCTGGATGGTGCTGCCCGCCGGCATCGCGGCGGCGCGCTTTCGCCCGCAAGTCGTGATCGCCGCCCTGACGATGACCGTCCTTACGATCCTGCTTGCCACCGTTGGCGCGCACCCGGCGGCGACCGTCAACGATCCGGTCAATGTGATCGCAGCGCTGGCGCTGCTGGTGGGGGTGGTGTCGATCGTTTGGGCGCTGCAAGCAGCTGAGCTGCATCATCGCGACGAGGCCATCCTCGACCCGTTGACCGGGCTACTCAACCGCAACGCCCTGATGCCGCGCTTCATCGAGCTCTCCCACCAGGCTCGCGTCGCTGACCATCCTGTCTGCATGCTGCTCTGCGACATCGACGGCTTCAAGGCGGTCAACGACGAGTACGGACACGACCGCGGCGACGCCGTGTTGCGCGACATCGCCTATGAGCTGCGCAAGCGGTTGCGCTCGTTCGAGCTCATCTACCGTCTCGGCGGAGAGGAGTTCTTGATCATCCTCCCCGGCATCGGCGCCGTCGGCGGCCTCCAGATCGCCGAGCGCCTGCGGGTCTGCGTCGAGCGAGCCCAACCGACCGGCATCCGCACGACCATGTCGCTGGGGCTGAGCGCGGGCTGCGGCGAGGAAGTCGAGTACGAGCCGCTGTTCAAGGCCGCCGACGAGGCGTTGTATGAAGCCAAGCGCGGTGGGCGCAACCGCGTCGAGTGCGCCCCGAACAGCTCCACGACCAACGAAGTGCAGGCGAGTATGCTCGAAGATGCGTTTCTCGCCACGCTGGTCGGGTAGCCGAAGTCACCGCCGCGCCGAAACGGCTGCGGCACACCGCTACTTAGGCGGCCTGTGCTTGTTCTATCTGTAACGAGCAAGGAGAGGTGAGGTTCGATGCACAGAGCACACGGTTCCAGGCGCGCACTGTTCGCGCTGGCGGCTCTCGCCATGGGTGCGTTCGCCTTCACAGGCGCGGCCCAGGCAGCCCCGGCAGTGTCGGTCAAGGCGAAGATCGTCCCGATCCCGGTTAACCCGAACTCGCCGAAAAAGACTTATCCGAAAACGGGCAACATCCTTGGCGCGCCGGCCGCGCTGGAAGCCCAGATGACGATCAAAGGCAACGAATACTTCGGGGGGCCCTCGCCGATCACAAGCGTCGTGGCCTATCTGCCCAACGGCACCAAGCTGAACCCGAAAGCGTTCTCGATCTGCTCCACCGCGATCCTTAACAGCCACGAAGTGCAGAAGTGCCCGAAGAAGTCGATCGCCAGCCCGCTCGGCGAAGTACAGGGGATGGTCAGCTTCGGCTCCTCGCGCGTGTTCGAGAAAGCGACCGTGCAGGCGTTCTTCAGCGCCGGTGGCAAGCTCACCTTCTTTGCCGAAGGGCGCGAACCAGCCCTGATCGAAGTCCTCTCGACCGGTGGCTTCTCAACCGCCGCCAAGCCATTCGGGCAGAAGCTGTCTGTTGAAGTACCGCTCGTGGCGACTGTGCCGGAAGCTCCGTACGCCTCTGAGATGTCGATCAAGGTGAAGATCGGCGCCGCCTACATGCAGGGCAAAAAACTGATCTCCTACGGAACCGTCCCGAAGACCTGCCCGAAAGGCGGCTTCCCGGGCAAGGTCGAAATCAAATTCTTCAGCGGTGAATCGGTGACCAGCACGATCAAGGTTCCCTGCCCGAAGAAATAGGCAGCCGCCGATAACTACTTAAAAACGGGCCGGCGTCCGGAGAGGGGACGCTTGGGAGGAACCCGCCCCGCTGGCCTTCAGCGCAGTGTGCTCAGCTGGAGGCCAGTAGTGGCGCGTCGTGCACCGCTTCCTGGTCGACCGGCGCCCCGCTAGGCTCGGGGCCATGCAAGCCGCCAACGCGCCGACCCGCTCCTCGGCGCTGGGCGAGCGCACCGCCTGGGCACGCAACCTGGCGGCGCCTGTACGCGATTATCTCGGCACCGAGACCGGCGGCGCGGCGGTCCTGCTGGCGGCGATCGTGCTCGCCTGGCTGTGGGCGAACTCACCCTGGTCGAGCTCGTATGACTCGCTGTGGAGTACGAAGCTTTCGATCCAGCTGGGCGGCGCCTCGATCTCCCAAGATCTGCGCCACTGGGTCAACGACGGGCTGATGACGTTCTTCTTTCTGGTCGCGGGGCTCGAGGCTAGGCGCGAGATCGACATGGGGCAGCTGCGCGAGCGCCGCCGCATCGCGCTGCCCGCGCTGGCGGCACTCGGTGGCGCCGCGGCCGCGATTGTCATCTACCTCGCCTTTAACGCCGGTGGCGGAGGCGAGCACGGTTGGGGCGTCGCCATGTCCACCGATACCGCCTTCGCGCTGGGCGTGCTCGCACTGGTGGCGCCTGGCGGGACGCGGTTGCGCGTCTATCTGCTGACACTGACGATCGTCGATGATCTGCTTGCCCTGATCGTAATCGCCACCGTTTATACGAGCGAACTGTCGCTGCTGGCGCTGGCGATCGCGGTTGCACTGTTCGGGCTGCTGCTCATCTCGCGCCGCGCTCCGCGTGCCTGGCGCCGGCGGCTGCGACCGTTGCTGGGTACGGCCGTGTGGGTGGCGCTGTTCGAGTCCGGCGTCGATCCCGTGATCACCGGTCTCGCGATCGGGCTGACCACCACCGCCTACCCACCCGCCCGTGCCGAGCTCGAGCAGGTCAGCGAGCTGACGCGCTCCTTTCGCGAGCAGCCCACGCCCGAGCTTGCGCGCTCGGCGCAGATGGGGCTGCTGGCCGCGATCTCCCCCAACGAGCGACTGCAGCACCGCTTCCATCCCTGGGCGAGCTACCTGATCGTGCCGATCTTCGCGCTGGCCAACGCCGGCGTCCATGTCAGCGGCGCGCTGGTCGAAGAAGCCGTAACTTCGCCGATCACGCTCGGGATCGTATTCGGCTATGTGCTCGGTAAGCCGCTGGGCGTGCTCGGGGCATCCTGGCTTGCCTCGCGGCCGCGACTGGGCGGACTGCCGCGGGCGCTCAGCTGGCCGGGGATCGCCGGCGACGGAGCGGTCGCCGGCGTCGGGTTCACCGTCGCGCTGCTGATCTCAAACCTCGCCTTCCACGGACGCGAGCTCGAGCAGGCCACGCTCGGGGTGCTGGCCGCCGGAATACTCGCCTGCCTGACCGGCTGGCTGACGTTCCGCGCGATCGCGCGACTGCCAACCTCGGTGCGGGCGCGCCAGCTGCTGCAAACCGAGCAGGAGATCCTCGACCTCGCCGACGACGTCGATCCCGAGCGCGACCATATCCGCGGTAGCGACCGGGCCCTGGTCACGCTGCTCGAGTACGGCGACTACGAATGCCCCTACTGCGGCCAGGCCGAGGTTGTCATCCGCGCGCTGCTGGACTCCTTCGGCGAGGAGCTTCGTTACGTCTGGCGCCACCTGCCGCTCGGCGACGTACACCCCAACGCGCAGATGGCCGCCGAGGCCGCCGAGGAGGCCGCCGAGCTAGGGCGCTTCTGGCAGATGCACGACACGCTGCTGACCCATCAGGACGAGCTGAGCGCCGGCGACCTGCGCGAAGACGCACGGCAGCTCGGGCTCGACGTCGAGCGCTTCTGGGAAGGGGTGCGCCGGCGCGTGCACGCCGACCGCGTCGACGAGGACGTCGCCAGCGCCGATTCCAGCGGCGTGGCGGGAACGCCGACGTTCTTCATCAACGGGCGGCGCCACCACGGTGCTTATGACCAGGAGAGCCTGGCGGCGGCGGTACGGGCGGCTCGCGGCCGCGCCCTTTTGAACCATCGCGCACTTGCGATCGCCAATCCGGCGTGAGCCGCTGCGCGCAAGGATCGAGGTGCGCCAGCGCGAACTCCGAGCCGACAGCGCAGCTCAATCCCGAGCCTATCGCGGCGTCAGCTGGAAGATCGGGATTTCCCGACCCGCCTTCGCCGCCCGCTCGCGGTAGTCGGCGTACTCGGGGAAGACTCGATCGGCCAGAACCCACAGGCGCTGGCGCTCGGCCTCGTCCTGCACCAGCTCGGCGCGGAACGGCACACCGCCGTAGAGGACGTCCGGGTGCTGGCGCAGGTTGTAATACCAGGACGGGTGCGTCGGCCATCCCCGCTTCGAGGCGATGATCGTCACGCGATCGCCGTCGTGGAAATAGAGGGTGGCGTTGCGGCGGGGTTGGCCTGTCCGCGCGCCTTGGGACTCCAACAAGGCCGCGGCGAGCGGACCGGTGGTACTGAGCCGGCCCTTCGTCAATCGCATCAGGAACGGGTCGAGCTTCCAGGCGACGTTGATCGAAAACCACGCGCCGAACTTGGTGGCGGACAGGCGCGCCACCGTTAGGTAGAGGCGACCTCGCGGCTTGTAAGGGTCTACATAGGGCAACTGGCGGGTGCCGGCCATGCGAGATAGGACCTCCTTCGATTGTCAAGCGCCGACACGGGCTAGGACGCCCTCAGGCGCTGGTCGTAGGAGCTCGGATCGACGTTCCATGACTCGACGTGCGCGGCCCGGGGGACGCGGTAGTCCAACGCCGGCGCGATTCTCAGAACGTCGTCGCGGTCGCTGTTGATGCCGTGAACGACGATCGTCCACGTGTGCGTACGCCCGGGGATCAGCCAGGCCGGCATCGGGCCCAGTTCGTCGGGCACACGCACTTCCGTGAACGGCAATCCCAGCGCCTGACGGGGATCGCCGACGTACACGCTGTTGTCCACGGCAACGGTTGCGCCGACCGGCGGCCGCGTGCTCGCGGCGCTCAGCCGGCGCGTGACCGAGTGGGGGGTGCTTGCGATCACGCCTTCGACGATCGCGTGGCCGCCGCGCCATTCCAGGCCGTACACGCCGGGGCGCAGGGTGTCATCCGAGCGGGAGAGAACGATCTGGCCAGCGGAGACCGCCTGCACGGTGGCCTCTGGGCGCTGCGGCGATCGGTCGGGGACCACCACAGCCGATGAGAAATGCCAGCTCAGGGCTGCGCCCACAGCGAGCAGAAGCACCACGAACAGGACCACCCCGAGCAGCAGACCGCGCCGGTGGCGGCTGGGCCACGACCTGGTCTCCGTGACGAGCGGGGTGGCGACGCTCACGCGGGCGAGGCTAGCAACCGCCAAGCAGGCGGCGATGGGTCGCTCTCATTGCTGTGCCGGTCGGCGCATGCGCCGACCGGGAGCACCGCACATGTGCGGTGCTCTTCCGACCCGTACATGTACGGGTCGGCCTGACGGCACATGTGCCGTCAGGGACAGGGCCGCATGCGGCCCTGTCCCCCCTCACTGCTCTTCTGAGCGCCAGCGGCGGTAGATCTCGCCGAACTCCGCTCGCATCTCCGCCGTGAGATCCTGCTCGCGCAGCACGCCGGTGGCATCGATCGTCATGCGCATATGCCGCAGGTACTCGCTGCAGTGCTCACAGCCGGCGAGATGAGCCTCGAAGCGACGTCGCTGCGAGC
>DATAQR010000166.1:0-3028 GCA_036264565.1 Solirubrobacteraceae bacterium
GGTTGCGCGACGCCAGCCAGCTTGGGTAGCGACGCAGGCGATCGTCGATCGCCTTGTCGGCAAGCAACGTGTTGAACAGGTAGGCCCGCGTGCGCAGCCCCGGTGCCAGCGCCGTGGTCACCGCCTCAGCCGTCGAGCGCCGCAACTCCCGATCTGGCAGCGCCAAGCGACTGAGGGCGACATCCAATGCCACCTTCTCGTCAGGCAGGCTCACCTCGATCGCAGAAGTCAGCTCGTCGAACAAGCGCGACCATGCGCTCGACCCGGTGACGGCCTTCTCGGCGAGGATCTTCTCCTCGGGTTCTGTGAGCAGATGCTCGCGGTAGCGGCGGGCGGTACGCAGGTAGTGCGCACAGAAGGCCAGCCGCTCGTCGCTGAGCAGCCGATCGACCCGCTCGTCGGCTAGCGCCGCCCACTCCAGCTCGAAGAACAACAGCGTCGTCTCGATCTCGGTGCCGCGTTCCTGCACTTCCTGCATCAACGCGCCGGCGGCTGGATCGGCCGTGTCCACCGAGAAGCACAAGCCGGCGTATGTGCCGGCGCGCCCGACCAATTCCTGAATCTCGCCCAGCTCGTTCATGGCTGCGGCCAGCTCCTCGCTGTCGAGGTCGACCAGCTTGCCCGTGTAATCCTGCGCGAACGTGCGCGCCCGCTCGAGCGCCTGCGCCAGTTGAGCGCGAGCGCCGTCGGCGCCGTGCCCGTCAACGAGCGGGTCGAGCTTCCAGGCGGCTGCCTGAAGCTCTGCGTCGGTCGACTGGGCGGCTGCCTCGGTGGCCATCGTCCCGGCAGCTTAGCCAGTCGGTAGCATCGCCCGGCAGCATGCACGAGACCTCCCCGAGCGTCTTTCTGATCGCCCGACCCTCGATCGATCTGGAGGGGATGCGTGGCTACCTGCAGGCGGTCGGCGGTGAGTCTTGGCTCGCGGGTCGCCTGCACGCGGGCGACGGCGCCGAAGGCAATGCCGCGCCGGGCGCCGAGATGCTCGTGGAGTTCGCTGGGCGGGCCTGCTACCGCAGTTGGAGGCCGAGGCTGAACGCGAACGTCTCGCGCGTGCGCGAGGACCGCGGCGAGTACTTCGCCAACATCCTCGCGAGCGGCCACGGAAGCGTGCTCGAGCACGCCGGCTGGACATTCGCCCTACACGATGTCAGCCGCGCTTTCACCCACGAGCTTGTGCGCCATCGCGCCGGCACGGCCGTAAGCCAGGAGAGCCTGCGCTACGTGCGCCTGATCGACATCGGCTTCCGCGTGCCGCCCGCGCTGGAGCCGCTGCGAGAGCGGGCGCTGAGCGTCGTCGAGCAGCTGGAGGAGCTACAGCACAGCGCGGCCCAGGCGCTCGGGCTCGACGATGACGGGGTGCCCTTCTCGGTCAAGAAGGAGGTCACCTCCGCGTTGCGCCGGCTGGCGCCGATCGGCCTCTCCACCGACGTGGTCTGGAGCGCCAACGCGCGCACTCTGCGCCACGTGATCGAGCTGCGCACCGCCGTCGGCGCCGAGGAGGAGATGCGACTCGTGTTCGACCTGATCGTGCGCGTGATGCGCACCGAGGCGCCCCTACTGTTCGGGGACTTTGCCCGCGGCGAGGACGGCGCCTGGATTCCCGAGCACCGCAAGGTCTGAGCGCTCAGGCATCCATCGTGCGCGTGCGCCAAGCACCGAGCGCCAGGAACACGGCCACCCAGACCACGAGCACGACGAAGGCCGTGCCGCCGGCCAGCGTGACGCTCGCGCCGTGGCCGCCGCCTTCGCCCAGGTGCACCGGGCTGAAGTGAGCGATCGCCTGGCTCATCAGCGCCTTGCGGCTGCCGCCCAGGGCTTTGATCGTGGCCAGCAGCGGGCTGGCCACGATCTGCCACGCGATCAGGGCGATGATCGCCGCCGGCTTGGACGTCGTGAGGGCCGCGAAGCCGACCGCGACCACGCACAGGACGCCTGTCCCGAGCAGGGTGAAGCCGAGCCCGTTGAGGATCAGCGCGCCACCCGGCGTTGGCAGACCCCCGGCGAACGCGAACGTGCCGATCAGCAGCAGGGCGTACGCCGCGAGCATCATCGCGAAGGTGACGGCCAGCGCCGCGGGCACGCGCGTGGCGAACAGCGCCAGGCGCGAGCGGCCGGTGACGACGAGGTCGCGGAAGACCCCGGCGGAGGAATCCCCCGTGCCGGCCTCGACGCCGACCAGCAGCGCGGCCAGCGGACCGAACAGCAGCGTGATCACACGCAGGCCGTCGGAGAAGTTCTGGAGCCCTCCGGCGGGACCGTATTTGCCCGGGTTGGTGGCGTGCTCGATCACCGCCGCCACGAAGTAGATCAGGACCGGCCCGAGCGCCAGCACCAGCGACCAGGTCAGGATGCCGCGTTTCCTGCGCAGCTTGAGAATGTCCGCGCCCGTCATCTGCGCGGCGACCGTGGCGTTCATACCCCCACCTCCTCCGTGGTCGAATCGCTCAGCCGGGAGGTGACCTCCAGGAACCGCTTCTCCAGGCTCTGGCGCACCGGCTCCAGTCGCGACACGGCCAGGCCGGCGCCCACGAGAGCAGCGTTGACCGCTGCGGCGCTCTCGGTCGCGGACATGTTCGTCCCGTCGTTCAAGATGACGCGCAGGCCCTCGTCCGAGCGCTGTGCCTGGCGGGCCAGACTGCCCGCCTTCAGCACTTCCAGGGCGCGAACGGGGTCGTCGACGCCGACGATCAGCTCGCTGCGCGCGCCCCCTGCGGCCAGGTCGGCGATCGACCCCTGCATCAGGATCTTGCCGCGGTCCACGATCGCCGCGTGGTCGCAGATCTTCTCGACCTCGTCGAGCAGATGCGAGGAGATGAACACAGTGCGTCCCTCCTGCTCGACCATCGCGCGGATCATTTCGCGGAACTCCTGGATCCCGCCCGGGTCCAGGCCGTTGGTCGGCTCGTCGAGGATCAGCAGCAGCGGATCGGAGAGCAGGCAGCGCGCGACGCCGAGGCGCTGTCGCATGCCGAGCGAGTAGCTCTTGACCTTGTGGTCGGCGCGGTCGGCGAGCCCGACCCGTGCGAGC
>DATAQR010000003.1:0-26098 GCA_036264565.1 Solirubrobacteraceae bacterium
GGGCCTCAGCTCCCGCCGGCTGCTCGCGCTCGCTTGAGCGTCGCCACTCAACTTCATCCAACGGCGCCCACGGCGCCCACATAGCGGCAAACCCGAGCGGCGGGCCAGATGGCTCGCCGCTCGCTCGTTAACGACCTTCGCCGGATCTCCGGCGAGCAAGGAAAGGATCCACCATGCAATTCCACGAACACGCTGTCTCACCCTCGCTGGCGCCGTTGCTCGGGCCGGTGCAGGAGCTCGTCTCGGTACTGGGCCACGTCGGGATCGGTGTGGCGGCCGGCTCCGTCGTCGTAACCGCGATGCGTCGGCGCGACCTGCGCTGGACGTGGTCGCTGCCAGCTTTGGCACTCGAGCTGCCGGTGCATTCGTTGCTCGGCGGCTGGTACTACACCCTGATTACGGCGACCGTGTGCGCGGCCGCTCGCGGACGACGCCGCCATCGCGAAGACCTGGCCTGGGGCGGCGATCTGGGCGAACGGGCCGAGGCGCGCCGCGGGCCGCTGCTGTTCGTGCGCAGGGCGCTGGTCTCGCTGCGGGAGCGCCGCGCAGTGAGCGGCGGTGCCGAGCGGACGCTGACGGGCGAGCGCATCGCTCTCGGGCGCGACGAGCGGGCTCGTGTCGTCTCGATACCTCTCAGCGCCAGCGGCGGCCGGCACACGCTTATCGTCGGCGCCACCGGGTCGGGCAAGACTGTCACCCAGACTTGGATCCTGTGCAGGGCGATCGAGGCGGGCCTCGGCGCCGTCGTCGTCGATCCCAAGGGCGATCAGCGTCTGCGCGAGCAGCTCGCCGTCGCCGCACACCGCTGTGGAAGCGAGTTTCTGGAATGGACGCCGACTGGGCCGAACGTCTACAACCCGTTCGGGCACGGCTCGGCCAGCGAGGTCGCCGACAGGGCGCTCGCCGGCGAGCGCTTTACCGAGCCGCACTACCAGCGCCAAGCACAGCGATATCTCGGCTATGCCGTGCGCGCGCTTGGAGGCGCGGGCATCGCGGTAAGCCTGCAACAGCTGGTCAACCAGCTCGACCCGGCGTCCCTGGAAGAACTCGCGCAGCAACTGCCCGGGCAACAGGCTGCAGCGACCCGTGGCTATCTGGAGCGGCTCAGTGCCCGCCAGCGGACAGACCTGAGCGGCGTGCGTGACCGGCTGGCGATCCTGGCCGAGTCCGATCTGGCTCAGTGGCTTGACCCCACCACGCCCGACGCGTTCGTGTTCGATCTGTTGAGCGCGATGCGCCGGCGCGCGGTCGTCTATTTCGCGCTGGAAGTCGATTCCTGGCCGCTGCTCGCGCAGATGCTCGCAGTCGCGATCGTCGGCGATCTGCGCGGCGCGATGTCGGCGCTGCAACGCACGCCCGTGCCGAGCGTGGTGGCGATCGACGAGTTCGCCGCCGTCGCCGCCGAGCAGGTCGCGCACCTGTTCGGGCGGGCGCGCTCGGCTGGCATCAGCCTGCTGCTCGGCACGCAGGAGCTCTCCGACCTGCGGGTCGATGAGCGTGTGCAGCTGCGCGACCAGGTGCTCGGCAACCTCTCCAGCCTGATCGTCCATCGGCAAGTCGTGTGCGAGTCGGCCGAGCTGGTCTCAAAGCTAGCCGGCTCGCGCGGCGCTTGGCGCACCTCCCAGACCGGCGGCGGTGGCTGGACGCGCTCGCGCTCGAGCACGGCGCTGCTGGCTCCCGAGCGGGTCAGGTCGCTGGCGGTCGGCGACGCGGCGGTCCTCGACCTGGCGGCAAGTACCGCGTCGATCGCCCACGTCTTCTCAAGGAGGGCACGATGACTACGCAAAACAGATCGATCAGCGCTGAGCGGCTCGAGATCCTGCGCTGGACAGCCTCGCTCGGTGCGATCACGGCCGAGGCGCTGGCCGTACGCCAGGCCGTGCCGGTCGTCTCGGCGCGCGGGCGGCTGTCGGCGCAGTGCCGGCGCGGCCTGCTCGCTCGCTCACGTCCACTGAGCGAGCGGCCGGCTCTGTTCACGTTGACCGCGGCTGGAGCGCGCGCGGCCGGCTTGCCTGGACTGGCAAGCTGCCGCGTGAGGCCCAGCAATGCCAGTCATCTGATCGCATGTGCGCTGGCGGCGGCATCGCTGCAGCGTTGCTACCCGGACCAGCGCGTGCTCGGCGAGCGCGAGCTGCGCCACTCGGAGCGGGCCTGCGGGCATCCGCTGGCAAGCGCCAGACTCGTGGGCCGCTACGCCGGCTGCACAGGCCTGCATCGGCCGGATCTGGTGCTGGCGCCGGTCGCGGAGGAGCTCGCGCTGCCGGTGGCGGTGGAGGTCGAGTTGTCCGTCAAGGCGCCGCGGCGGCTAAGCGAGATCTGTCGAGCATGGGCTCGCTGCCCGCAGGTTGAGGGTGTCCTGTATCTCGTCTCCGAGCAGGTGCAACCGGCGGTCAGGCGAGCCGTCGCCGCAGCGCGGGCGGGCGAGCGGATCGCCGTCGTGCGGCTGGACGCGCTGGAGAATCGTCTCACCCGATCGCTAGCTTCCTTTACGGGCGAGATAACCAGTGAAGGAGAACAGCCATGTCTTACTCGAACATCAATCGCGTAGTCCTCGTCGGTCGCCTCACCGCCGACCCCGAGCTGAGGGCGCTGCCCAGCGGCACGACGGTGTGCAACCTGCGACTCGCCTGCAACGGCGTGCGCAAGAACGCCGACGGCGAGTACGCCGAGAAGCCCAACTTCTTCAACGTCAGCGTCTATGGCGCTCAGGGCGAGTCGGTCCACCGCTACATGGCCCGAGGCGGGCGCCTCGCCGTCGACGGCCGCTTGGAGTGGCGTGAGTGGGAAACCGCCGAGGCCCTCAAGCGCCAGACCGTCGAAATCGTCGCCGATAGCGTGGAGTTCCTCGACGGCAGCCGTCCCAACGGGTCGCTGGGCGACTCGACTGTAGGCGGCTCTCCAGCCGGGGAGTTCGACGTCGATTCCGATGATGGCGGGGAGGAGCGTGAGCTCGTCGGCGTCGGGTCGGGGATCGAGGACGACGTCACGTTCTAGTACTCGCCAGGCAGCACGGCGGGGTGTCTTGACAGGCACCCCGCCGCTGGTGTCGTGAGTCGTCTAACTCACGACACCGGCGCCCTTGGGCGCCTTTTTGCGTTTAAGGGGGCGTTTGTGCGTTGGGGGCGTTGTGCGTTGGGGGCGTTTGTGCGTTGAAAGGGCGTTCGGACGCGATCCGGGCTCTCCTCACGGCTCGTGGGCGCGTAAACTGCCCGGCCGCGGTCTCGTACGCGGGTGAACAGTGCTCGCGCGAGACTGGGACGCGCGCCGCGGGTCCCGTCAGAACCTCGAGCCCACAAGGAGCCGTTTCAGGTGCCAGTCAACACCAAAGCGATCGGGAAGAAGTACGAGCCCACCACCTATGCCGTGGGTCGCGAGAAGATCAAGGAGTACGCGCGCGCGGTGGGGGAGACCAACCCACTGCACCTCGACGAGAAGGTCGCGCGCGAGGCCGGTTACGCCGATGTCGTCGCGCCGCCGATGTTCGCTGTCGTCTACAGCTCTCAATCGGTCGCGCCGTCGCTGTTTGACCCCGAGGTCGAAATGAACTTCGCGATGATGGTCCACGGCGGCCAGGAGTTCGAGTGGGGCCCGCTCGTAGTCGCCGGTGATGAGATCACGACGACCGCCTCGGTCAAGGACATCTCTGAACGAGACGGCCGCGGCTACTACGTGTTCGAGTCCGTCTCCGTCAACCAACGCGGCGAGCAGGTCTGCCGCGGAACCTGGACGAACATCGTCCGAGGAGTCTGAGTCATGGCTGACTTTTCCACTGGAGCGCAGATACCCGAGGTGCGTGTCACTCCTGACAAGTACCTGACCAACCGCTACGCAGGCGCCTCCGGCGACTTCAACCCGATCCACATCGACGAGGAGTTCGCCAAAGCCGTCGGCCTGCCGGGTCGGATCCTGCACGGCCTATGGTCGATGGCGCAGGTCGCCCGCGCCCAGACCGAGGCGGCGGGCGGCCCGGCCGCATTGAAGCGGCTGTCGGTCCAGTTCCGCGGTATGGGTGTGCCCGAGCAGGAGGTCGTCGTCACCGGCACCGTGCGCGAGTCCGCCGACGGCCGCGTGCTGGTCGACACCGTCGCCGAGCAGGGAGGTAACCAGATCATCCGCAACGCCGAGGCGGAGCTGCAAATCTGAGCGGCGGGATCGCCGCGCCTACAATCGAACGATGCGCATCCTCACCCCACGGCAGGAGCGGATCCTGCGCAAGGTGGTGGAGGAGCACCTGCAGACGGGACAGCCGGTCGCCTCCAAGACGATCGCGGCCGACCCCGCCCTAGACTGCGGGCCCTCGACCGTCCGCAACGAGTTGGCGCTGCTTGAGCTGCACGGCCTGCTCGCCCACCCGCACACCTCGGCGGGCCGGGTCCCGACCGACGCGGGTCATCGCTACGTAGTCGACAGGCTGCTCGGCTCGCCCAGCGGCCTGGTCCCGGCGCGGCCGCTGGCGCTGTCGCTCAGCCGCCACGAGGTCGAGGAGGCGATGCGCCTCACCAGCGTGGCGATCTCGCGTGTAACGCGCTTGCTGGCGGTCGTCTCGGCCCCCTCTATGAACACGGCGAGCATCTGCCACGTCGAGGTGCTGGCGCTTGAGCCCGAGCTAGTGATGGTCGTTGTGATCACCTCCACCGGCGCCGTGTCCAAGACGATCACGAGCTTTGACGCAGCGGTTGACCAGGGCCTGCTCGCGTGGGCCGGCGAATATCTGCGCGAGCGCTTGGTCGGCTTCGGCCTGGGTGCGCGGATGCTCTCCAAGCGACTGGAGGACCCGGGCCTAGGTCTCAGCGAGCGGGCGTTCGTGGACTGTGTGGCGCCCGCCTTCGCGAGCCTCGCTGACGAGTCGCAGGACACGTTGTATTTCGATGGCGCCGCGCGCCTGCTGGGGGACGGCCGTCTGCACGATCTCGCCGATGTCAACGAGCTGATGGGCCTGCTGGAGCGACGCGCTGCACTGCTGGACGTGCTCCGCTCGGCGCTCGGGCAGAGTGACGTGTACGTGCGCATCGGCAGCGAGAACGAGCTGCCGGGAATGCGCTCGCTGGCGCTCGTCGCCGCCGGTTACGGCATCGCCCGCCGTAAGCTCGGCGCGGTGTCTGTGATCGGCCCGGTGCAGATGGACTACGAGGCGGCGATCGCGACCGTGCGTGAGGCCGCGCACGAGCTCTCCCGCTTCGTCGAAGACGCCTACGCTCGATGAGCGCAACCACCCCGCGTGACCCCTACGTGGTGCTCGGCGTCGGGCGCGACGCCGGCGAGCAGGACGTCAAGAAGGCGTTTCGCCGGCTCGCGCGTGAGCTGCACCCCGACGTCAACGCGCACGATCCGCAGGCTGAGGAGAAGTTCAAGGAGGCCGCCGAGGCCTACGAGATTCTCTCCGACCCCGAGCGCCGCGCGACCTACGACCGTTACGGCCACGACGGCCTGCGCTCTGGCGGTTTTGCCCCCAACTTCGACTCGTTCGGCTCGATCGGCGACCTGTTCAACGCCTTCTTCGGAGGTAGCGGCCCGTTCGGCGGCGGCGATGCGCTCGGCGGTGACATCGCTGTTGCGGCCGAGATCAGCCTGGCGCAGGCGTTCGAGGGCCGCACGGTCGAGGTGGCCTTCGAGGCGATCGACCGCTGCGAGCACTGTCACGGCAATGGCGCCGAGCCGGGCACGCCGATCGAGCGCTGCGAACGCTGCGGCGGCGCCGGTCAGCTGCAGGGCGCCGTCCGCACCCCGTTCGGCCAGATGCTGCGCACCGTCGTGTGTGAGGCCTGCCACGGCGACGGCCGCATCCCGCAAACTCCGTGCGCCCAGTGCCGCGGCCGCGGCCGGCTGACGGTCAAGCGCAGCGAGCAGGTGGCGGTCCCAGCTGGCATCGACGACGGCCAGCGCATCCGCGTCAGCGGCGGTGGTCACGCCGGTGAGCGCGGCGCCGCTCCCGGCGATCTGTATGTGCTTGTCCGCGTCAAGGGCGACGAGCGTTTCGTGCGCGAAGGCGACGACCTGATCACTGCGGTGGACGTGCCCGCGCCGCTGGCCGCGCTAGGCACGACGCTCGACGTAGCGACGATCGAGGGTACGCACGCGCTGGAGCTGTCCGCCGGCACCCAGCCTGGGGAGATCGTCAACCTTCGCGGCCAGGGCATGCCCTCGTTGCGCGGGCGCCGTCGCGGCGACCTGCGCGTCGTCGTCAACGTCGTCGTGCCGCGCGCGCTGGACGAGGAGCAGCGAGAGATGCTCGTCCGCTTCAATGACACGCTCGGCGAGGAGAACCTGCGCCAACACGAGTCGATGCTCGGCAAGCTGCGCCGCGCCTTGCGCCACGCCGCGTCGTGATTCGCCTCGCGCTGCGCGTTGCGCGCGCCGACGCCGATCTGGTCCTAGCCGACCTGCTCGAGCTCGCGCCCGCGGGTGTAGAGGAGATCGAGCTGCCGGCGGCGGATGGAGGTGAGCCGCAGGTCGAATATGCCGTCTACGGTCCTCCGGGCGAGCTGCCTGAGCTGCCCGATCTGGAGGCGCTGGCGGGCGGCGTCCAGGTGCAGCTCTCAAGCAATGAGGTGCCTGACGACTGGGCAGAGCGTTGGAAGCGTTTTCACCGCCCGGTACTGGTCGAGTCCTTAAGTGTGCTGGTGCCGTCACTGCATGTGCGTCCACCGTGGGAGGCAGCGGTGGGCCGCGACGGTGTTTGCGAGATCGTGATCGATCCGGCCCAGGCCTTCGGTACCGGGGCACATGCGACAACCCGACTGTGCCTGGAGCTGATGCTTGCGTTGGCCGACGAGGATGCTACGCGCGGAGCTGTCGTGGACGTCGGCACCGGTTCGGGCGTACTCGCGATCGCCGCTGCCAAGCTCGGCTATAGGCCGGTGCTGGCGCTCGACAACGATCCGCTGAGCGTCGAGGCAGCCATGTTCAACGCAAGCGTCGCGGGTGTTGTCATGAAGGTTCGCCGACACGATTTGCGTTCACCAACGCCATCCGCACCGGTCGTACTGGCCAACCTGCTGCGCCCGCTGCTGCTCGATTTGCTGGAGCGGATCGAGTCTCCGCCCGCGCACGTGATCGCAAGCGGCCTGCTGCGCGAGGAGGCCGATCAGATCGCGGGCGCCTACGCCGCGCGTTTCAGCCTGCGTGAGCGGGAGCGCCGTGAGCGTGGCGAGTGGGCGGCTCTGTGGTTGGAGCGCCCTCGCTGACGGTCGACTCGGTGGCGGCCCGCGCCATCGAGCGGAACAGCAGATCGATCGCCCCACGCGCTCCTTGCGGCACATCGAGCAGCGCCCGTGCCGCGGTCAGCGCCGCGCCGATGCTCTCCAGCGCCTCGCCTGACGGTCCCGGGTCGGGGTCGCGGCAGGTGGCGATCGCCAGGTCGAGCATCCCCTGCGCCTGCTCGACCGCGCCGGCGAACAGCGCCGGCCCAGCAAGGCTACCGTAGCCGTAGGCGCGGGCCAGGCGCCCTTGCAGCGTGATCTCCTGTGGCCCTCGCGGCGCTGTGACGGGTGGTAGCCCGCGTCCATCCACGAGCTGGGCCATCGTGCCGCCGACTAGCGCGCGCGTGGCGGCGTCATCCAGCCCGGTGTAAGCAGCGACGCGCAGCGTCAGGTAAAGCCCGCTGGCGCTCAGCCCGTAGGGGGGATCGGAGGCGAACACGACCCGCTCCACCGGAACGCGCGCCAGCAGCTCGAGCACGTCGATCGGAAAGAAGCAGGAGGTGTCGTACAGCACCCCAGGATGGTCGGCCAACCGCGAGGTCAAGATCCCCTGGTCGCAGATCGCGCCGTGGGCGAGGATCAGCACGACGTCGGGATGGCGCAGCGCCAGGTCGGCGAGCGCGTCGGCGATCGGCGGCATGCCGCGCCCGGCGTGGATCAGGATCGGCACTCCCGCTTCGCCGGCGAGCGTGAAGATCGCGTCCATCTCGGCTCCGTCGAAGGTGAACCCTTGCGCGCGCGGATGCAGCTTAATCCCGCGAGCCCCGTTTGCCAGGCAGCGCTCCCCCTCGGCCACGGGCGTTTCCGCCGGGTCCAGTCGGCAGAATGCAATCAGCCGACCTTCGCTTTCGCCGGCCCAGGCGAGCACCCGGTCGTTAGGCACGCTGTAGGCGGGCCGCCGCTCGGGATCGTCCAGCGGGAACACGCAGGCGCGGCGCGCCCCTGCGTCGTCGAGTTGGCGCAGCAGCGTGGCGAGGTCCAGCGAGCGTCCGTCCTCGTCGAGCCCGAGGTGCGTGTGCGCGTCAAAGACTTCGGCGCCGTCCGGCAACAGACGCGTGGATTCGGCGACGAAGGGAGCCAGCGCTTCTCTGTAGATGTTGGCGCTCACCGCGAGCCATTCTGCCGATCGCGCTCGGCACGTGCGGGGCGGCGTGCGGTTGACGCCGTCCTCTCGTCGATGGATCCGCCCTCTCGTCGATTGGATTCGTCTCGCGCGGGCGTGCGCCGGCGCGACTTTGTAACACGCTTGTAACATTGGTCTCGAAGGGGTGTGGGCTCTAACGTCTCTGTGATGAGCGCTCGCATCGTGATCGCAGGCGGAGGTTTCGGCGGCTTCTACGCCGCCCGCGCGCTGGAGCGGATCGACGCACTGCGCGGGGCGCAGGTGACGCTCGTCAACGACGCCAACTACCTGCTCTACACCCCGTTGTTGCCGGGCGCCGCGGGCGCGACGCTGGACCCGCGCCACGTGCTCGTCCCGCTGCGCGAACAGCTGCGCCACACCGACCTGCTGATCGGCAGCGTCACTGGCCGCGACGGCGATGCGCGCGAGTTGGCGGTGC
This sequence comes from Solirubrobacteraceae bacterium, assembly GCA_036264565.1. GTDB lineage: Bacteria > Actinomycetota > Thermoleophilia > Solirubrobacterales > Solirubrobacteraceae > Palsa-744. Next base: position 8,762 of record DATAQR010000003.1, read on the forward strand.
GGCGGATCGACGGCGAGCAGATCGCGCTCGGCTACGACCACTTGCTGGTGGCGCTCGGCTCGGTCTCGCGGGCCCTGCCGATACCGGGCCTGGTCGAGCACGCGATCGGCCTGAAGTCGCTGGGCGATGCCACCGCCTTGCGCAACAAGCTGCTCGGTTGCCTCGACATCGCCGAGTCGCTCGACGATCCGGCACGCCGCGCCGAGTATCTCGGCTTCGTGTTCGTCGGCGCTGGCTACGCGGGCCTAGAGGGCCTGGCTGAGCTGCAGGACTTCGCCGCGCAGGCGATCGAGCTGTACCCGCGCTGCCGCGCGCAGGGCATGCGTTGGTTGCTGGTCGAGGCGCGCGAGCGAATAGTCCCCGAGGTGCCGCCGAGCCTGTCGGCTTTCGCCGCCCGTGAGCTGATCGAGCGTGGCATCGAGATCAGGACGGGCGCGACGCTGCGTGCCGTCGAGGGGTCCGGCGTCGAGCTTTCCGATGGGGAGCGTGTCCCCGCGCGCACGGTCGTCTGGACCGCGGGCGTCAGGCCGTCGCCGGTCGTGGCCGAGCTTGGCCTGCCGCTGGGAGAGGGAGGCCGGATCGCGGTCGACGAGCAGTTGCGCGTCGGCGGGCGCCCCGGCGTGTGGGCGATCGGCGACTGTGCCGCCGTCCCCGACCCGGCGCGCCCTGGACACCCGTGCCCGCCCACGGCTCAGCACGCGATCCGTCAGGGCCGCTTGGCGGCGCACAACATCGCCGCCGACCTCGGCGTTGGCCACGCCCGCCCGTTTCGCTATCGCACCGCCGGAGTGGTGGCCGAGCTCGGCCGCGGCAAGGCGGTCGCGATCACGCTCGGAGTGCGCTGGCGCGGCCTGCCGGCATGGATCATCGCGCGCACCTACCACCTGCTGCTGATGCCGGGCTTTGGGCGCAAGCTGCGCCTGTTTCTCGACTGGAACATCGCGCTGCTGTTCGGCCGAGACACCTCAGCACCGGGTCGCCTGGGCAGCCCGACCGTGCTGCAGACCGAAGAGCAGGCCGACGTCGAAAGGCGAGCCGAGACACGAGCCGATGTACAACCTACGCGCACGCGGCAGGCGGACTCCAACAGTATCGAGACAAAAGTCTCCCCCCGGCGGCGTATCCTGACCAGAGGATGGCGATCACAGACCAAGTCCAGGAGGACCTGAAGACCGCGATGCGCGCCGGCGAGAAGCAGCGCGTCGGGGCGTTGCGCTTGGTGCTCTCAGAGCTTCAGAAGGCGGCCAAGGAAGGCGACGGTGACGAGCTGGCGGTGCTACGGCGCGAGCGCAAGCGCCGCGTCGAGGCCGCGCGTGCTTTCCGCGAGGGCGCTCGCGACGATCTCGCCGCCGGCGAGGAGGCCGAGGCGGAGCTGATCGCCGGCTACCTCCCGGCCGAGCTCTCCGACTCCGAGCTGCAGGCGATCGTCGAGCAGGCAGTCGCCGACAGCGGCGCCAGCTCGCCCAAGCAGATGGGCGTGGCGATGAAGAGCGTGATGGCGGCTGTCGACGGTCGCGCCGACGGCAAGCGCGTCTCGGCGCTGGTGCGCGCGGCGCTCGGGGAATGAGGACACTTGTCATGTACCTGGCGCTCGGGGCATGAGGACGCAGATCGAGCTACCCAACGAGGTCGCCGCCGAGCTCGCGGGTAGCCAGGACGCTGTGCTGCGAGCGCTAGAGGGCCATCTCGACTGCAAGGTGTTTCTGCGCGGCAACCTGCTGACCCTCGACGGGGAGGAGGAGGAGACACGCACGGGGGAGCGGGTCGTGCACGAGGTCTCCGAGCTGATCGCGCGTGGCCATCAGATCGCGCCCGGCACGATCGCCGCTGTCACCGGCGCGCTTGATGCTCACCAGTCACCGGCTGGCGTGCTCGAGGATGTGGTTTGGCGCCATCGCAGCCTGCGCGTTGCGCCGAAGACCGTCAACCAGAAGCGCTACGTGGACTGCATCCGCTCGAGCACGATCACTTTCGGCGTCGGCCCGGCCGGTACGGGAAAGACCTTCCTGGCGGTGGCGATGGCCGCCGCCGCGCTCTCCCGCCACGAAGTCAACCGCATCATCTTGACCCGCCCCGCCGTCGAGGCCGGCGAGCGCCTGGGCTTCCTGCCGGGTGACCTGATGGCCAAGGTCGACCCGTATCTGCGCCCCCTGTTCGATGCCCTGCACGACATGCTCGACCCCGAGAAGGTCTCCCAGCACATCGAGCGCGGTGTGATCGAGATCGCGCCGCTGGCGTTTATGCGTGGCCGCTCGCTTAACGATTCGTTCGTGATCCTCGACGAGGCCCAGAACACCACGCCAGAGCAGATGAAGATGTTCCTGACCCGCCTGGGCTTCGGCTCGAAGATGGTCGTCACCGGTGATGTCACCCAGGTCGACCTGCCGCGCGAGCAGCGCTCGGGCCTGGTCGCGGTCGGAGAGGTGCTCGACTCGATCGATGGCATCGAGTTCGTGCGCTTCGGCGGCGAGGACGTGGTGCGCCACAAGCTCGTGCAGCGAATCGTCGAGGCCTACGACGAGCACTCGCGCCGCGAGGCGCCCGAGCTGCGACCGGCCGAGCGCGACCGGCCGGCCGCAGAGCGTCGTGCTTGAGGTCGAGGTGCTCGGCGAGCAGCCGGCCGAGGGACCGTCGCATGATGAGGTCGAGCGGTTGTGTGCGTTGGCGCTCGCAAGCGCGGGTATCGACTCCGGGCACCTGGCGGTCGAGTTCGTCTCGGTGGCTCGGATAACGGAGCTGAACGCCGCGCACCGACGCAAAGAGGGCCCCACCGATGTCTTGTCGTTCCCGATCGACGGGGTCGAGCTGCTGTATGTGGCGTCGCCCGACGTTTCACAGCCTGCCCAGGAGCTGTTTGAGACCTCGCCCGGCGATGCCGCGATGAGCGCCGCCCCCCCGCGCGAGCTGGGTGACATCGTCATTTGCGCAGAGCACACGGCCGATCTGCGTGAGGCGATCGTCCACGGCGCCCTGCACTTGGTTGGGATGGACCACGAGACCGACGACGGCGAGATGCTCGCGCTGCAAGCCGAGCTGCTGCGCGGCGCATGAGCGTCCAGACGCGCAGCGGCTTCGTCGCTTTGGCGGGTCGCCCCAATGTCGGCAAGTCAACGCTCGTGAACGCGATCGTCGGCGCCAAGGTGGCGATCGTCTCCGACCGCCCGCAGACCACGCGCCGGGCGATCCGCGGCGTGCACACCGAGCCTGAAGCCCAACTTGTGCTCGTGGACCTACCCGGCGTTCAGCGCCCGCGCGACGCGCTGACCGAGCGGATGGCCGGCCGTGTGCGCCAGGAGCTCGACGACTGCGACGCGGCGCTGCTTGTGCTCAACGGCGAGCAGGGTGTGGGCCCCGGCGATCGCTTCATCGCGCAGGCGCTCACGCAGGCGAGCGCTCCGGTGGCGATCGCGGTCAACAAGGTCGATCGGCTCGACCGCGCGCGTACGGTGGCGGTGCTGCAGGCGGCCGCCGAACTCGGCGTGGGGGAGGAGATCTTCCCGATCTCGGCGCGCAGCGGCTCGGGTGTCGACCCGCTCGTGCGTCACCTGCTCGGCTTGATGCCGGAGGGCCCGTTCTTGTTCGCGCCGCAGGATGTCTCCGATCAACCGCTGTCGCTGCAGCTGGCCGAGCTGATTCGCGAGGCGGCGATAAGACGCACTTTCCAAGAGGTCCCGCATGCTGTGGAGGTGGTCGTCGAAGAGGTCGAAGAGGTTCGCGAGAGCTTGACGCGCGTGCGAGCATTGATCTGGGTCGAGAGCGAGTCCCAGAAGGGCATCGTCGTTGGCGCCGGCGGTCGGATGATCAAGGCGATCGGCTCGGCTGCCCGCAAGGAGATCGAACGGGAGCTGGGGACCCAGGTGCATCTCGATCTGTCAGTGCGGGTGCGCCGCGATTGGCGCGGGGACGAGGGATTGTTGGACCGGTTGGGGATTGAGTGAGGGACCGTCCGCGACTAGCCCGAGCTCGAGCTTCTGCTCTCGCCTGCGTGGCCCGAGCTCGCCTGATCGAGCCGCAGACCGCGGGCGAGCCGCGCCGCGATCCTCCCAAGCGCGGCGAGACCGATCTCAGTCACGAACGCAAACGGCACTGTCGTCACACTGTCTGCTGCCCGCCGGGACTCCCGATGACGGCGCAGCCGAGCGATCTGGTTCTGCTGCATGCGCCCGCGCTCGTGCACGATCTGCGCGGCCCGCACCGCTGCGCTTGGCGCCCCCGGCGCTACGACCCGCTCGACGCGCTCCATCTCTGCAGGCGTGAAGCGGCGTGGCAGCACCGCGTTGAGAACGACCGAGTCCAGGTCGCGATCCAAACACTGGTTCAACCCTTCCTCCAACTCGATCGTCTCGCTGACCGCCATATCTGTCGCGCGCGCGACAGCCACATAGCCGGTGTGCCGCGGGTCTTCGAGCATTGCCTGCACGTCGGCCGCTCGCTGTGCCAGCGGGCTGGAGCGAACGATCGCTCGCAATGTCCTCGGCGAGGCGAGCATCGCCAGCGCGTGTCCGGTGGCGGGCGCATCGAACACCACCAGGTCGTAGCGCCCCTTTCCGGCCGCTGAGAGTTCGTGCAGCTTGACCAGGCTGACTAGCTCCTTCGCCCCAGGCGCGGCCTCGGCCAGATACTGGAAGCTGCTGCTTGACGCCAGAACGCGCGCGGACATGCGCCCGCCGAGGTCGCGCATCCACTCGATCAGGTCGAGTTCTGGGTCGAGCGAGAGGCTCCACAGGTTCGGCTCGAGTTCGATCTCCGTGCCCGCCACCTGACGCGCTCCAGCCTCGCTGTCTTCCCGGTTCGGTTGCGACTCAGTCCCGCCGTGCAACCGCGCCAGCCGGTCCTGCTCACCCACCTCCACCACGATCGTGCGCAGTCCGCGGCGTGCGCCGAGTAGCCCCAGCGCTGCAGCGATCGTCGACTTGCCGGCCCCGCCCTTGCCGGTGACGACGATCAGCTTTCGCTCCAGCAATGAGGTCATGGCTACCGGCAACCTACAATCCCGCTCGTGAGCGCAGCGGCGACACCCGCCGATGGCAGCGTCGAGGAGCTGCTCGTCTACGACGAGGGCGGCTTGGTCCCCTGCATCGTCCAGGACGTCACCAGCGGCGAGGTGCTCACGCTCGCCTACATGAACGAGCTGGCGCTGCGGCGCACACGCGAGACGGGAGAGCTGCACCTGTGGAGCCGCTCCCGCGACGAGCTGTGGCACAAGGGCGCCACCAGCGGCAATACGCAGGCGGTACGCGCATTGCGCGTCGATTGCGACGGCGATGCCCTGCTGGCGCTGGTCGAGCCGGCCGGGCCGGCGTGCCACACGGGAGAGCGCACCTGTTTTTACCGCGGCGAGCTCGACTCCCACTCGCCGTACGAGACGCTGCCTGCGCTCGAGCGCACGCTGCGCGAACGCGAGCGTGAGCGCCCGCAGGGCTCTTATACGGTCGCGCTGCTCGACGATCCGGTGCAAATCGGCGAGAAGGTGATGGAGGAGGCCGAGGAGGTCGCGCGCGCCGCCCGCGAGGAGTCCGACGAGCGCGTCGATGAAGAGGCGGCCGACCTGCTCTACCACCTGCTCGTGCTGCTGCGTGGCCGCGATCGCTCCCTCGCCGACGCCGAGCGGGTGCTCGATGGCCGCCGTCGATAGCGCCTCGACTCCACGCTCCTCGGGTGAGCATCTGATCCCGCTGCGCGAGACGTTCATCGCCGACTGCGAGACCCCGGTCTCCGCTTTCTTGAAGCTACGCGAGCTGGCGGCCGGCGAGCCGTGCTATCTGCTCGAGTCCGCCGAGCAGGGTCAGCGGATGGGCCGCTACTCGTTCATCGGCTTTCGCCCGCGCTCGGTGCTGCGCTGGTCGCTAGGCGATCCCGGCGACCCCTATGCGCTGGCTGCGGCCGCGGTCGCGCAGAGCGGACAGGCGCCGGCGCCCGTACAAGACGGCGAACAGCCGCCGTTCTCAGGCGGCGCCGTCGGCTATTTCGGCTACGACCTCGTGCGCACGGTCGAGCCGCTTGGTGCGCCGAACGAGGACGTGCTCGGCCTGCCCGACATGGCGCTGATGCTGACCGACACGCTTGTCTCTTTCGACCACCTCAAGCACACGATCACGATCCTCGCCAACGCCGATCTCGATGCAGAGCCCGACCTTGACCGCGCCGAGGCACGCGCGCGGGACACGATCGCCGAAGTGCGGGCATGCCTGGCGGGCTCGGTCCCGCGTCCCGCGCCGGCCGATCGCCAGCCCGGCGCGCCGGGATCGGCCGCGACCGCGGCGAGCGCTGGGATTGTGGCTGGAGAGCCAGGCGCCGGAGTCGGCTCGCCCGTCAGCTTCCAGTCGAACATGTCGCGCGAGCGCTTCGAAGCGATGGTTGCGCGGATCGTCCAGTACATCCACGCGGGCGATGCCTTCCAGGTCGTCCCCTCGCAACGCTGGTCTTCGCCGGTCCCCGTCGAGGCCTTTTCCATCTACAGGGGGCTGCGCAACGTCAACCCCTCCCCCTACATGTACTTTCTGGACTTCGGCGACTTCCAAGTGGCGGGCGCGAGCCCGGAGCCGCTGCTGACCGTCAGCGGTCGTCGTGTGTCCACGCGCCCGATCGCTGGGACGAAGTCCCGCGGGCAGACCCCCGAGGACGATCGCCGCATCGCCGGCGAGCTGCTGGCGGACGAGAAGGAGCGCGCCGAGCACGTCATGCTCGTCGACCTCGGTCGCAACGATCTCGGCCGCGTCTGCGAGTACGGCAGCGTCGAGGTGGACGAGTTGATGGAGGTCGAGACCTATAGCCACGTCATGCACATCGTCTCCTCGGTCTCGGGCACGCTGCGCGAGGAGGTCGGCGCGATGGACGCGCTGCGCTCCGTGCTGCCGGCCGGCACGCTCTCGGGCGCCCCGAAGGTGCGCGCGATGCAGATCATCGACGAGCTGGAGCCGATCAAGCGCGGCGGCTACGGCGGCGCGATCGGCTACCTGAGCTACAGCGGCGACCTCGACACCGCCATCCACATCCGCACAGTCGTGGTCAAGGACGGCGTCGCTCACGTGCAGACCGGCGGCGGCACCGTCGCCGATGCCAAGCCGGCGTACGAGTACGAGGAGTCGGTCGCCAAGGCCAGCGCGGTGATACGGGCGGTCGAGCTGGCCTGCCGGCAGGAGGGGTGGGAATAACCACGAGGCGTCGCTCGTGGTCAAACTACAACACCACCCGGACCTTACAGATTCCTGGAAGTAGCTGTAAGGATCGGTAAGGACCCGCCATGAAGATCCTGGTAATCGACAACTACGACTCGTTCACTTACAACCTCGTCCAGTTCCTGGGCGAGCTAGGCGCCGACGTGCAGGCCGTGCGCAACGACCGCTCAACCGTGGATGAGCTGCTCGACGCGGGCTACGAGCGCTGCGTGATCTCCCCGGGGCCGTGCACGCCCAACGAGGCCGGCATCTCGGTCGAGGTCGCCCGGCGGCTGCCCGAAGCGGGCATACCGACGCTCGGGGTCTGCCTCGGGCACCAGTCGATGGCGCAGGCCTTCGGGGGGCAGGTCAAGCTGCACTCGCCCGTACACGGCAAGGCGACGACGATCGAGCACGACGGCCGCACGATCTTCGAGGGCCTGCCGACGCCGCTGACGGTCGGGCGCTACCACTCGCTTGTTGTCGACGAGCAGCTGCCTGACTGCCTGGAAGCCTCGGCGCACGGGGGAGGGGTGCTGATGGCGCTGCGCCACCGCGAGCTTCCCGCCGAGGGGGTGCAGTTCCACCCCGAGTCGGTCCTGACTGCGGAGGGCAAGCACCTGCTCGCCAACTTCCTCGGCGTTGAATGGCCAATGGACGGAGTTCAGAACCTGCGACTGCGCGTGCCCGATCTGCAGCAGGCCGGGCTCTGATGCCAAACCCGGTGCTCACCAAGGCGATCGACGCGCTCGCCTCGCGCCGCGACCTCAGCAGCGAGGAGGCTGCCGAGGTGCTCGCCGAGATCATGCACGGCGAGGCCTCGGAGACGCAGATCGGTGCTTTCCTGATCGCGCTGCGCACGAAGGGTGAGACCGTCGACGAGCTGGCCGGGCTGGCGCGCACGATGCGCGAACTGGCGGCGCATGTGCCGATCGCGCGCGACGATCTGCTCGACACTGCAGGCACCGGCGGCGGGCGGCGGACCTTCAACGTCTCGACGACGGCCGCACTGGTCGCAGCCGGCGCAGGCTGTGCGGTCGCCAAGCACGGCAATCGCTCCGCCACCAGCGCGTCTGGATCGGCCGACCTGCTGGAGGCGCTGGGCGCCCGTATCGACTTGGCGCCCGACGGCGTCGGCGCCTGCATCGAGGAGGCCGGGTTTGGCTTCATGTTCGCGCCCGCCCACCACCAGGCCACGCGTTTTGTGGTACCGGTCAGGCGTGAGCTGGCGGTGCGCACGATCTTCAACCTGCTCGGGCCGCTGACTAATCCCGCCGGTGCCACACGCCAGCTGATCGGCGTCGCCGACGCCTCGTTCCTGGAGACGATCGCCGGCGCGTTGGCGCGCCTGGGCGTCGGCAGGGCGCTGGTCGTAAGCGGCGAGGACGGCCTCGACGAGATCTCCACCAGCGCCGCCACGCGCGTGGTCGAGGTCAACGGTCAGGAGATCTCCAGCTACACGCTTGCTCCGCAGGACGTGGCCATGGTGCTTGCAGATCCGGACGACCCAGCGTTGGGCGGTGGTTCACCGGCTGAGAACGCACAGGTCACCCGTTCCGTCTTCGCCGGCGAACGGGGCGCACAGTCCGACCTGGTGGCGATCAACGCAGGCGCGGCCATTTACGCGGCCGGCGCCGCCGAGACGATCGCCGAAGGCGTGGAGGCGGCGCGCGAAGCACTCGCCTCCGGCGCGGCGGCCGAGGCGCTCGAGCGCTACATCCAGGCAAGCCGCCGCCACGCGCCCGAGCAGGTGCTGGGGTGAGCGCCTCACGGGCCGCCACAGGCCACGGCGCAGACAATCTCGGCGGCGCCGGCACAGATCGGACGACCGTCCTCGCGCGCATACTCGCCCAAACCCGCCAGGCGATCGAGCAGCGCAAGTGCGAGCTGCCGATCGTAGCGCTTGAAGCGGACGCTGCGACCGCGCGGACTGCGCCCGGACGCCTGCGCGAGGCGCTGGCGCGGCCCGGTATCGGTGCGATCGCCGAGTTCAAGCGCCGCTCTCCATCCGCGGGTGAGTTGCGCGCAAACGCTGACGTGCGGGCGATCGCGCGCGCCTACGAGCAAGGCGGCGCCAGCGCGATGTCGGTGCTGACCGAGGGCGACAACTTCGACGGCTCGCTCGCCGATCTGCGCGCGGCTCGCGCGGCCTGCTCGCTGCCGATCCTGCGCAAGGACTTCATCGTCGACCCCTACCAGCTGTATGAGGCGCGAGCGGCCGGCGCCGACGCGGTCCTGCTGATCGTCGCCGCCCTCGACGACGATGAGCTGGCGTCGTTGCACGAACGGGCAAGCGCCATGAGCCTCGACGTCCTGGTTGAGGTGCACGACAGCGACGAGCTCGCCCGGGCCGCGGCGATCGGCGCCGAGATCGTCGGGGTCAACAACCGCGATCTGCGCGACCTCAGCGTCGACGTGGGACGGACCTCGCGGCTGCTCGCGCAGATGCCCGCGGGCGCGCTGGTCGTCTCAGAGTCTGGGATCGCCACACACGAGCAGGTCAAGGAGCTGGAGCGTGAAGGTGTCGCCGCGGTGCTCGTAGGGGAGAGGCTGATGCGCGCTCCCGACCCGGGCGCGGCGCTGGCCGGGCTGCTCAGGTAACGGGGACGGGCCGTCGGCGCCTGAGATCGTTTCAGCCGGGAATCGTTTCAGCCTGAAAGCTTCGATCCCAGCACCTTTTATAGAGTCGAACGGCATTCTTTACTTCGGATTGATGACCCCGCGTAATCCTCACTGATAGCGATGAAGCAAAACGTTCTCGTCCCAATCCTGTGCGCACTGCTCGGCGGTGGCGTCGTCATCGCCGTCGTGGCGGCGACGGGCAATCTCGACTCCTCCCAGAAGACGGTCACGGTCGTGCAGCAGTCGGCGCCGATCGCTCCCTCTAACGCCTCCCAGCAGAGCCGAGGGCTCACGCCGCATCAGATCTACGAACGCACCGCGCCCGGCGTCGCCTATGTCACCTCCACGATCGTGCGCCAGAGCGAATCTCCCTTCGGCTTCGGCGAAGGGCAGACCCAGCAGGGGACGGCTACCGGCTCTGGCTTCGTGATCAACAAGGACGGCACGATCCTGACCAACTACCACGTCGTCGAGAACGCTGTGAAGGTGACCGTCAGCTTCGAACACGGTAAGGCCGTCGAAGCGAAAGTGATCGGCAAGGATCCCTCCAACGACCTTGCCGTGCTGCGCATACCGACCGAAGGCGTGACGCTGCACCCGCTCACCCTCGGCGATTCGAGCAAGGCCCAGGTCGGCGATCCGGTGCTGGCGATCGGCAACCCATTCGGTCTTGAACGGACGCTCACGACCGGTGTCGTCTCGGCCCTGCAGCGCCAGATCACATCGCCCAACGGCTTCACGATCAGCAATGTGATCCAGACCGACGCCCCGATCAACCCCGGCAACTCCGGCGGACCGCTGCTCAACGGCGCCGGCGAAGTGATCGGCATCAACTCTCAGATCGAGACCGGCGGCAGTGGCGGCGGCAGCGTCGGCATCGGCTTCGCGGTGCCGATCGACACAGCGGAGCGCGAGCTCTCCCAGTTGGAGAAAGGCGGCACCGTCCGCGGCGCCTACCTCGGTGTCAGCACGCTCAGCGTCGACGGTTCGCTCTCAGCGCTCAACCTACCCGTCAAAAGCGGCGCGCTGGTGGAGACGGTCGAAGCCGGGACGCCCGCCGCCAAGGCCGGCATCCGCGGCGGCAACCTCGAAGCGCAGACCTCCGGCGGCAAGGTAGCGGTCGGCGGTGACATTATCGTCAAGGTCGACGGCAAGACGATTTCCAGCGCCGAAGACCTCACGAACCTGATCGGCTCCAAGAAACCGGGCGAAACGATCTCCGTCGAAGTGCTGCGCGCAACGGGTACCGGCAGCTACGAACACAAGACGATCAAAGTCACGCTCGGCGCTCGGCCCAACTCGGTCAAGAGCGCTACCACGCCCGAAGGCTGACGCATCGGCTAGGGTCGCTACCGTGGGGTCATGCTGGCTGAGTCCCCCAAGGTCAAGATCTGCGGCATCACGCAACTACAGGACGCCGAGTTGGCGGTCGAGCTCGGGGCGTGGGCGATCGGGATGGTCATGTACGAGCGCAGCCCCCGCCGCTGCTCGCTCGGCGACGCCGAATCGATCGCGGCGGCATTGCGTCGCCGTGTCGAGGTATGTGGCGTGTTCGTCAACGCCTCGATGGAGGAGATCGTCGACGTCTGCGAGCGCGTGCCGCTGACGCTGCTGCAGCTGCATGGCGACGAGGGGCCGTCGTTCTGCTCGGAGGCGGCGCGGCGCACCGGCGCGCGCGTGATCAAGGCCCTGCAGGTCGCAGGCGTCGGCGACGTGCGCGACGCCGAGCGCTTTCACACCGACTTTCACCTGCTCGACGCGCGATCCGCAGTGGTCGGCAAGGAGGACCTGCGCGGCGGCACGGGCGAGACCTTCGATTGGAGCCTGTTGGCGGCGCGATACTCGAAAACGCCGCTGATTCTCAGCGGTGGGCTCGGACCCGCCAACGTCGGCGAGGCGATCGAGCGTGTGCGGCCCTTCGCCGTGGACAGCGCCAGTGGCACCGAGAGCTCACCTGGGCACAAGGATCCAGTCAAGCTGCGCGACTTTTTCGCGGCCGTCGACCGAGGATCGATACCCCATTCGGGGAGCGTGGCGGGATCATCTATCGGCCAGCACGCAGACGCGCCAGTAATCTCGCCTGTGTGAGCACAAGCCGCGCCAACCGGGTTGTCGAGCACCGCTTCGGCCGCTACGGCGGCCAGTACGTCCCGGAGACGCTGATGCCCGCGCTGGCCGAGTTGGAGCTGGCCTGGACGCAAGCGCGCGATGATCCGAGCTACCGCTCAGAACTCGACCTGTTGCTGCGCGACTTCGTCGGCAGGCCGACGCCGCTGTATCGCGCGCAGCGACTGTCCGAGCGAGCCGGGCGCACGATCTACCTCAAGCGCGAGGACCTTAACCACACTGGCTCGCACAAGCTCAACAACGCTCTCGGCCAGGCGCTGCTTGCCAAGCGGATGGGCAAGCGCAGAATCATCGCCGAGACGGGAGCCGGACAGCACGGCGTCGCGACGGCCACCGCCTGCGCGCTGCTGCACCTCGAGTGCGTCGTCTACATGGGCTCTGAGGACACCCGCCGCCAAGCGCCCAACGTGCAGCGAATGGAGCTGCTCGGGGCGAGTGTGCAGCCGGTCGACGCCGGCGCGCGCACGCTCAAGGAGGCGACCTCGGCCGCCATTCGCGACTGGGTCACCAACGTCGCCGACACCCACTACATCATCGGCTCGGTCGTTGGTCCGGCTCCGTATCCGGCGCTGGTGCGCGACCTGCAGCGCGTTATTGGCGACGAGGCCCGCGCACAATTGCTCGAGCGCGAGGGCCGCCTGCCCGAGCGGGTGATCGCGTGCGTCGGCGGCGGCTCCAACGCGCTTGGCATCTTCACCGCCTTCCTGTCCGATGCAGAGGTGCAGCTGATCGGAGTGGAGGCCGCGGGCGATGGTATCGACACCGCTCGTCACGGCGCGCCCCTGACCGTCGGCGGCAGGGCCGGCGTCCTGCACGGCGCGCTCTCGGCAGTGATGCAGGACGAGGAGGGTCAGATCGTCGAGGCTCACTCGATCTCGGCCGGACTCGATTACCCCGGCACCGGTCCCCAGCACGCGCACCTGCGCGACAGCGGCCGCGCCCGCTACGAAGCAGTCACCGACGCGCAGGCGCTGGCCGCCTTTAAGGAGGTCTCGCACCTGGAGGGGATAATTCCGGCGCTTGAGAGCGCGCACGCGCTGGCCTGGACGCTGGCGCGCAAGGATGGAGAGTTCGACCTGGTCTGCCTGTCCGGGCGTGGCGACAAGGACCTGGTCGAGGTGCTCGCGCAGTGAGCACGGTGCAGGCAACCGGCATCGAGCGGATCGCCGCGGCGTTTGCCGCCAGCGGCAAGCAGGCGGCGCTGATGCCCTACCTGATGGGTGGATTTCCCACGCTTGCTGATTCTGTTGGGATCGGTCGGGCGTGCGTAGCGGCCGGAGCCGACCTGCTCGAGCTGGGGGTTCCCTACTCCGATCCACTGGCCGACGGTCCCGTCATCCACGAGGCCGCGACTAACGCGCTTGCGGCCGGGGCGAACCTGGCAGGCGTGCTTGAGGTAGCACGCGAGCTCTCTGCGAGCGTCCCGGTCGTGCTGATGTGCTACTCGAACATGGTGTTTGCCCCCGGCGCGGCGCTGTTCGTGCAGCGGCTCGCACAGACCGGAGCGGCCGGGTTGATCGTGCCAGACCTGCCCTACGAGGAGTCCCCAGAGGTACTCGCGGCCTGCGAGGCACACGGCCTTGCTCTCGTGCCGCTGGTGGCGCCGACGACCCCGGCCGAGCGCTTGGCCGCGATCGGAGCGCGGGCGCGTGGCTTTCTCTACACGGTCTCGGTGGTCGGTACCACCGGTGAGCGCGCCGCACTGTCTGAGCGCTTTGCCGAGATCGTTGCCCAGGCAAAGGCCTGCACTGAGGCGCCGGTCGCGCTCGGTTTTGGCATCTCCACGCCCGCGCAGGCCGCGCAGGCCGCGGGGGCGGGCGCAGACGGAGTGATCGTCGGCACGCGCCTGGTGCGCGCCGCCGCGGAGGCCGAGGACCCAGCCGGCGCGGTTGGCGAAGTGGTGGCGAGTCTCGCCCAGGCGCTGCGAGAAGGTCATTCAGAATGAATCGGTACGCCTGGTCACCCCTGGACGCTGTGCTGGATCGCCACGGGACGTCTTGCCCGTACCACCAGTACGCGCTGCGACGTCCCCCTACGACCAGCTTGGTCCATTGGCGCCCAGCCGTACCGATTCATTCTGAATGACCTTCTTATAGGATGCTCCGCCAATGGGACTGGTACTGACAGTCACGGCGGGTCTGGTCATCTGGGTCGTGCTCTGGGCGCTTGGCACCAAGGGCTTTGACGCGTTCATGCTCGCGACGGTGATCATCATCATCGGCGCCTCGCTGAAGATCGTCGCCGGCTACCTGCCGGGCCGCCACGATCAGTAATCGTTTGGTGAGTGCGCGCCGGCTTTGCGCTGGGGGCTTGTGGCTCGCGGCCATCGCCCTGTGCGTAGCCCTGCCCGGTTGTGGCGGCGTCGTCACCTCGCCGGCCGCGGAATCGGTCGGAATCCAACTGACGGTCTATTCAGGCCTGCCGCTGCAAGGGCCTGACGGCTCGATCTCTAAGCAGATCGTCGGCGGCGAGAAGCTGGCGCTGGCCGACGCCGATGGGCGCGTCGGGCGCTTTACGGTCAGTTACGTATCGCTCAACGACTCGAACGCCACGACCGGCGAGTGGGACCCCGACGTGACCTCGGCCAACGCCAAGGCCGTTGCGCAGGACCCGACGACAATCGCATACATCGGCGACTTCAACTCCGGCGCTACGGCGATCTCGCTGCCTTTGATCAACGGTGCCGGCATCCTGCAGGTAAGCCCGGCCAGCCCTTACATCGGATTGACCTCATCGCTGTACGCCGGGCAGGACGAGCCCGAACGGTTCTACCCGACCGGTAAGCGCACGTTCGGCCGGATCGCGCCAAGCGATCAGGTTCAGGCAGCCGCGCAGGTCTCCGCTCTACGTACGCTCCGCGTCAAGCGCGTGTACGTGCTGGCCGATCAGGACCCGTTTGACTCTCCGCTGGCCGCGATTCTTGCAAGTGACGCGAAGGCCGCCGGGATCGAAGTTGTTGGGCCTGACACGGTGACGATCGCACCGGGCGCCAACCTCACCGGCGAGGTCACCAAGATCGCCGAAAGCGGAGCCCAGGCAGTGTTCGTCAGCGCCACGGCCACTGCGCAGGCCGCCCAACTGTTCCGCGAACTGCACAACGCCGCCCCGAAACTGTCGCTGCTTGCAGCCAGCGCGATGCTGAACCCCGTGTTCACGGCGAGTCTCGGCCCTGCCGAAGCGGCGAGCACGGTCGGCTCGCCGGTGCTTCCAAAGCACGTATATCCGGCCTCCGCGCAGCGGGTCTTCGACCAGTACCGGCGCCGTTTCGGAGAAGCCGCCGACCCCTACGCGCTGTATGGCTACGAGTCGATGAGCGCGGTGCTGGCCGCGATCCGGGCGGCCGGCAGGCACGGCGACAATCGTCAAAGCGTGATCGGGCGGTTGCTGTCGCTGCACGATCGCCGCTCGGTGCTTGGGACCTACTCGATCAGCTCTGGCGGCGAAGCGACCCTGTCTAGCTATGCGATCGACCGCATCGCCCACGGCAAAGCGGTCTTCTGGCGTGCATTTTCGTCTACTGGCTGAGCACTGATTGCAAGGCTGCGTCCAGCTGCGTGTAGCGAAACTCGTAGCCCTTCATCAACGCCTTGGCTGGGACTACGCGCGCCCCGGTCGTGACCACTTCGGACATTTCGCCGTACATGGCCTTCAGCGCCAATCCCGGCACTGGCAGCAGGGCAGGGCGGTGAAGAGCTCGACTGAGCGCTTTGGAGAGCTCGGCGTTGCGCACGGGCGCAGGCGCCGTGGCGTTGACGGCGCCGCGCCAGCGCTCGTCGTCGAGCGCGGTGAGCATGATGCCGATGAGATCGTCGGGCACGATCCAGGAGACGTACTGCTGGCCGCCAGCGACGGGACCGCCAACGCCCAGCTTGAACGGCGGCAACATCTTGGCCAGCGCGCCGCCCGCCGGGTCGAGCAGTACGCCGGTGCGCACCTTCACGAGGCGTAGCCCGATCTCCTCGGCGGCATCGGCGGCGGCCTCCCAGGCCACACAGGTCTGCGCCAAAAAGCCGGGGCCAGGCGGCGCCTCCTCGTCGATCGGCTCGTCGCCGCGCGGGCCGTAGTAGCCGATCGCCGAACCGCTCACGAGCGTCCGCGGCCGCTCACCCGGCGCCAGTGCGGCGATGCCCGCGACGAGGTTGCGCGTTCCCTGCACGCGGCTGGCGCGGATCGCCTGCTTGGCGGCGGCGCTCCAACGCTGGGCGATCGCCTCGCCGGCGAGATGCACCACCGCGTCGCTGCCCACTAGCCCCGAGGCGGGCGCCGGCTCGGCGGACGGATCCCACACGACCGCGTGGAGGCTGCCCGCTCGCGCCGGGTTGCGCTCCAGGCTGCGCAGCGCCCGCTCGGGGTCGCGGCTGAGCACCACTACCTCGTCATCACGCGCCCTCAGCGCCGCGACGAGCCGCGATCCGATCAGGCCCGTCGCCCCGGTCACCGTCACTCGCATCGGCGGTTTCCTCTCAGCTGCCGTTGTGCGCTCGCTGCTCGGCCATCCCGGTCAGCGTATCGCCCGGGGCGAAGCCGACCTCTTGGCCGGCCAGGGCGTTGCCGCTCGCGCGCGCCTGGTCGGCCACCGCGGCGGCCACGGCCGGCGCCACCTCGCGGTTGAACACTGACGGGATGATGTAGTCGTCGCGCAGCTCGGAGTCGTCAACGATGTCCGCGATCGCCTGTGCCGCCGCCATCTTCATCTCCTCGGTGATGGCCTGCGCGCGCACGTCCAGCGCGCCGCGGAAGATGCCGGGGAAGCACAGCACGTTGTTGATCTGGTTAGGGTAGTCCGAGCGCCCGGTGGCCATGATCCGCACGTACGGCGCCGCCTCCTCGGGGATCACCTCGGGGTTGGGGTTGGCCATCGCGAACACCATCGCGTCGTCGTTCATCTTCGCCAACGCCTCGACGGCCAGCGCCCGAGCGCCCGACAGGCCCACGAGCAGGTCCGCGCCCTCGATCGCGTCGGCCGGGCCGCCGCTGAGGGCGTGCTTGTTGGTCGACTCGGCATACCAGCGCTTGATGGCGGACATGCCGCCGTCGAGGTAGTCCTCGCGCTCGGTGGAGAGCACGCCGCGCGAGTCCGCGCCGACGATGTCGCTGACGCCGGCGGCGAGCAGGATCTTGGTCACCGCCACTCCGGCGGCGCCCAGTCCGATCACCAGCACTTTCAGATCGGCCAGGTCGCGGCCAGTCAGCTTGACGGCGTTCAGCAAGGCGGCCATCACGACGACAGCCGTGCCGTGCTGGTCGTCGTGAAAGACGGGGATGTCGAGCTCTGCCTTCAGCCGCTCCTCGATCTCGAAGCAGCGCGGCGCGGAGATGTCCTCGAGATTGATCCCGCCGAAGGAGGGGGCGATCAGCTTGACCGCGCGCACGATCTCATCAGGGTCCTTGCTGTCCAGGCAGATCGGGAAGGCGTCGACGCCGGCGAACT
>DATAQR010000127.1:0-9444 GCA_036264565.1 Solirubrobacteraceae bacterium
CCCCCCCCCCCCCCCGGCAGGTCCGGCCGATATGGCACTCTCGGCGAGGCTTGTAGTGGCCGACTGAGACTTCTGATGTGCGTCAGAAAACGGCAGTCGAAGGATTGTGTGACTCGTCTTGGCCGACGACGGCCCGCGAGGCCACTCGTTGCTCACGCGGTCGGGTGCGGGGATCGGGCCTACGGCAGGATGTAGTTGAACGTGAGGGTAGACGGGGATTCTTCGCTACCGCTGGTCGAGTGCGACGTGAAGGTGCCGACTGCGCCGTTGTACTTGCCGGTTCCGCCGACGATCGCCCCCGTGATGTTCCCGCCGAGGATTTCTTTGCCGCCGACGTTCAAAGCGAACGTGCCACCAGGCACAGTTGCCGTTGCTGTGCAAGTGCCGCCAACGCCCCTTGTTGAGGGCTGGGTGGAGATGCAAGCCACGTTCAATTCGCCTTCGGTCTTCCCTGCTGAACTCTGAAGTGGGCGGGAGAAAGCGATCCCGGCTCCGGGAGGGATGCCTTGCTGAGTGGCTTTCCCGATATTGCCAAAGGACCCGCTCTTACCCCCAGGATTCGTCAGCGTGACGCTTCCCGTTGCACCGTGGCTCGATTCCGAACACCCAGCTAGTGCGACCGGCACCGCCAGGGCCCCCAATGCAAGTACCGCAATCCGAATCCTCCTCATGCGCTGCCCCCTATCCTTATCTGTAGTCAACCCTGGCGGGAAGCTATCGCATCACGGCGCGGCCAGTCGTCACGCTCGGCGACCACCGACGCTCACGCTCGGCACGGACAACGCCCCCTGCTATACCGCCCCTGCTACTCGGAAAGCCTAGAATGCATCGCAGAGCAGGGAAAAGCCCGCTTTCACCGAACATGGCCCTTTGAGATGGCATTTCGCGACTCATGGCATCGCGCACTCGTGTACTTCGGCCTAGCCGAGGAGTATCACGACGACTATGAGGAGGAGGAGGTGCCCTACGAGCAAGAGACCGCCGATCGCTATCGCGAGCGGCCGAACGTACGCCGTCTCTCGGCTCGTCGTCGTCGTGACGACTTCGACGACATCTTCGCCGAGGACGAACCGCGCGGGCGTCCGACTACAGCGTTGCGCCCGGTTACGCGCACAAACGGCGACGTCCGCGTCCACCTGGTAATCCCCAAGTCCTTCAACGACGCGCAGCAGATCGCCGACAAGTTCAAGGACTCGATCCCGGTCATCCTCAACCTGCAGGGCGCCGACACGGACCTGTCAAAGCGCCTGATCGACTTCGCCTCCGGTCTCACTTACGCGCTCGACGGCGGTATGCAGAGGATCGCCGACAAGGTCTTCATGCTGACCCCGCGCAACGTCGAGATCTCAGCCGAGGAGCGCGCGCGGTTGATCGAAAAGGGCTTTTTCAACCAGAGCTAGTGTCGTGAGTCTGATTCACGACTCCAGTCCGCCCCGGTAGCCTGAGGCGCCATGAAGATTGGATTGATCGGTTGCGGCAACATGGCGCGTGCGATGGCACGTGGATGGGGCGAGCCCGTGCTCTGCTTCGATCCAGTCAGCGAGCGTGCCGAGGCGTTGGCGCGGGAGACCGGGGGAGAGGCGCTTGATTGTGGCCTCGAAGTGGCCAAGCGCACTGATCTTCTTGTCCTATGTCATAAGCCAGCCCAACTGGAGTCGGTTGCACAGGAACTTGCGCCCGTCGCCAAGGCTGTTGCCTCGATCCTCGCGGCCACGCCGTTGTCGGTGCTGCGTGAGGCCTACCCGGGCGTTCCCGTGTTCCGCTTCCTGCCCTCGCTCCCGGCGGAGGTGCGCGCGGGCGCGATCGTCAAGGCGCTCGACTCGTCGGGCTCATCCGCGCGGGTGGCTGAAGCGCCAGATGAGGGAGCGTTGGAGGCCGAAGCGTTGGAGGCCGAAGCGTTGGAGGCCGAAGCCTCGGCCGCCGAAGCTGTCGAGGCGGCCGTTGATGAGCTGTTCGGACGCCTCGGAGTGCTCGTCGCGCTCGACGAGTCGCTGGTCGACGTTGCGATGGGCTTGATGTCCTGCGCGCCGGCTTATGTCGCGCTTGTCGCCGAGGCCCAGGTCGATGCGGGTGTGCGTCGCGGCATCCCACCGGCGCAGGCCTCGGCGCTCGTCACCGAGACGCTCGCCGGCACAGCCGAGCTGCTGCGCCGCCGCGGCTTTGACACGCTGGCGGTCCGTCGCGAGGTCACCTCGCCCGGTGGTATCACCGCTCGTGGGCTCGCCGCGCTTGAGGCCGGAGGGATCAGAGCGGCCTTCTCTGACGCGCTCGACGCGGTGCTGGGAGAGCAGTGAGCGCGCTGCCGCTCGATGCGATCGCCCAGTCCTCGGTGGCTAGCCGATGACCCTCCTGATCGCCAGCACCCGTACCGACGTCGCGGGCTACCTCTCGACGCTGATCTACGTCTACACGCTGCTGATCGTCGCTCACATCGTCGTGCAGCTGTTGTTCGCCTTCGGTGTCCGCCCGCCGTACTCGCGTGCCAGCGACGCCGTGCTCACGTTCCTGCGCGACGTCTGCGAGCCATACCTGCGCATCTTCCGCCGGATCCTGCCGATGGTGGGGATGCTCGACTTCAGCCCGATCATTGCGATCCTTGTGCTCACGCTCGTAAACGCCGTGATCGTCGAAGGCGTCATCCGCGGTTGAGCCCGCCATCGCCGACGGGTCGCCGAGCGTCGAGCAATGCGGCCCTTGATCGGTCGCTGCGCGCGTGGCTGCTGGCCACGGCCACGGCCACGGTCGTGGTGCTCCTCGATCAGGCCGCCAAGGCGGCGGTGCGCAGCTCGATCGTGCCCGGTGAAACCCGCTCGGTGCTGCCGGGACTGCAACTTGTCAACACCCACAACAGGGGCATCGCCTTCGGTTTCCTGCCCGGCCGGCACTCGGCGATCACCGTATTGATCGTGCTGGCATTGCTGGTCCTGCTCGTCTACTTTGCCCGCCACAGCACCCTTGCTCTGATCTGGCTACCGACGGGCATGCTGGTCGGCGGCGCGCTCGGTAACGTGCTCGACCGCGTCCGCGCCGGGTCTGTCACCGACTTTGTCAAGCTGCCGTTGGGTTGGCCTCCGTTTAACCTCGCGGACGCCGCGATCACGATCGGCGTGCTCTTGCTCGTGCTGGTGATCGAGCGACGCAGCGCTTCGGAATCTCAGCCAGACGCCGTCCAGCAGTCGCCGTGAGCGATCCCGATTCGCTGATCGTCTGGCGCGACGAGCACGTGCTCGTGATCGACAAGCCGGCAGGCTTGGTCGTGCACCCGGCGCGAGGACATCGTGAGGGCACGCTCTCGCAACTACTCGCCGGTCTGGCTGCCGGCGGCGAGGCCGAGCGTGCGGGCATCGTTCACCGTCTTGACCGCGACACTTCGGGCCTGATCGTCGTCGCTCGCGACGAGCAGTCACACGTCCGCCTGCAGGCAGCCATGCGCGAGCGCTTGGTGCAGCGCGAATACTTGGCGCTGGTCGAGGGCGCTCCGCCGGCGCGGACAGGCACGATCGAGGCTCCGATCGGGCGCCATCCGCGCATCCGTACGCGTATGGCGATCGAAGGCGTCTCCCCGCGCGAGGCACGCACACACTTCGAGCTGGCCGAGCGGGTCGGAGAGTACGCGCTGCTGCGCTTGCGTCTGGACACGGGACGCACTCACCAGATTCGTGTGCATCTGCAGGCGATCGGTCACCCGGTCTGTGGCGATCCCGAGTACGGAACGGGTGGGCGGGATTCGATTCTAGGCCTGCAGCGCCAGTTCCTGCACGCGACCCGCCTGGCCTTCCCCCATCCGATCACGGGCGAGCGGATCGAGCTGACATCGCCGTTGCCCGAAGACTTGCGCGCCGCGCTGGAGCGGGCGGCCGACGCCGGTTAGGGCGTAGATACGCCCTTAGGCGGGCTTCGGTATCCTCGACGCCGTAAGCAAGGCCAATTGCCGTGCGTCAGCGCATCGCGGCCCTGCCCGCACACCGCTACAGGCTGTGCGGGTCCGTGACGCGGCGCCCGGCACAAACGACACATAGAGGGTGGCGCAGCCGGCCAAAAGGCCGGCGAGCCGGGCCCCTCTTCTTTGAAAGGAAAAGGGAGCAACGTGAGCGAGGTAGGTATCGCCGATCTGCTGCAGGCCGGAGTTCACTTCGGCCATCAGACGCGGCGCTGGAATCCGAAGATGCGCCGCTTCATCCACGGTGAGCGGGGCGGCATCTACGTCATTGATCTGCTGAAGACCGCGTCGCTGCTGGCGCAGGCGCAACAGTTTGCCTCCGAGATCGCCCACCGCGGCGGCACGGTGCTGTTCGTCGGCACCAAGAAGCAGGCGCGCGACGCCGTCAAGGAGGTCGCCGAGGCGGCTGAGATGCCGTACGTCAACAATCGCTGGCTGGGCGGTCTGTTGACCAACTTCCAGACGATCAACCTGCGCATCCGCCGCCTACACGATCTCGAACGCTACGAGGCCGAGGGTCAGCTGGCGCTGCTGCCGACACGCGAGCGGATGGCCGCCCAGGCCGACCTGGCCAAGCTGCGCGCGAACCTGGGTGGCGTCAAGAACATGCAGCGGCCCCCCAACGCGGTGTTCGTCATCGACCTGAAGACCGAGGCGATCGCCGTGCGCGAAGCCCAGCGTCTGCGCATCCCCGTGATCGGACTCGTAGATACGAACTGTGACCCGGATGGGATCGACTACGTGATCCCCGGTAACGACGACGCGATGCGCTCCTGCGCGCTGATCACCAAAGCGATCGGCGACGTGGTGGCCGAAGGCCACGCGGTGTTCCGCGCCGAGGAGGAGAAGGCTCGCCTCCAGCGTGCCGAGCAGGCCCGCCGTGAGGCCGAGGAGCGCGCTCGTCGTGAGGCCGAGGAGCAGGCAAAGCGCGAGGCTGAGGAACAGGCGGCCAAGGAGGCGGCTGAAAAGCAGGCTGCCGCCGCTGCGGCTCAGGCCCAAGCAGCGGCCGCTCAAGCGCCCGCTGCTACACCTGCACCGGCTGCCGCACCGTCGCAGCCCGCTGCGCCCACGCCACCTGCCGCTGCACCGGCGGCGCCTGTGCCTGCCGTGGATCCACCGGCTCCGGTTGCGCCTGTCCTAGACACCCCCGCCGCGGAGATCCCGCCTGCGGAGCCGTCGACCGACAGCTCCGTTCCAGAGGCGCCCGCCGTGAACGCCCCCGCTGCCGACACTCCCGTCTCGGAGGCCCCTGCGGAGACGCCTGCCGAGGCACAGACAGCGCAGGAGAGCGCATCGTGAGCGCGGTCGAGATATCCGCCAAGGACGTCAAGGCTCTGCGCGATCGCACGGGCGCCGGCATGATGGACTGCAAGAAGGCCCTCTCCGAGGCTGAGGGCGACATCGACAAGGCGATCGAGCTGCTGCGCCTCAAGCAGGGCAAGAAGATCCAGGATCTCGGTGAGCGCACAGCCAGCGAGGGAACGATTCAGTCCTACATCCACGCGGGCGCCAAGGTGGGCGTGCTGGTCGAGGTCGACTGCAACACCGACTTCGTCGCCAACAATGAGGACTTCGTCGTCTTCGCGCGCGACGTCGCGATGCAGATCGCGGCCACGCCGACCGTGGCCTACGTCACCCGCGAGGACGTCCCGGTGCAGGCACGCGACGCCGAGGCGCGCATCTACGAGCAGGAGGCGGCCTCCAAGCCCGAGAATGTGCGTGCCAAGATCGTCGAGGGCAAGCTCGACGCCTGGTACCGCACGATCATCCTGCTCGAGCTCCAGATGCACAACCCGAAGTTCGAGGGCAAGACGGTCCAGCAGCTGCGCGACGAGCTCACCGTCAAGACAGGCGAGAACGTCGTGATACGCCGCTTCGTGCGCTTCGCGGTCGGCCAGTAGCTCCCAGCGGTAGGCTCTGGCCTCGATGGGCACCCCGGCCTTCAAACGGATCCTGCTCAAGCTCTCCGGCGAGGCCTTGATGGGTGAACGCGAGTACGGCACCGACCCCGATCGGGTAGCCGCGGTGGCGAGGCAGGTGTCGGCCGTGCACGAGCAGGGCGTTGAGGTCGCGATCGTCGTCGGCGCCGGCAACATCTTTCGCGGCATGAAGGGCGTGGCCGACGGGATGGACCGCTCGACCGCCGACTACATGGGCATGCTGGCAACGGTGCTCAACGCGCTGCCGCTGCAGGACGCCCTTGAGAAGGCGGGCGCCAACACCCGCGTGCAGTCAGCGCTTAGCATCTCCGAGGTGGCCGAGCCCTACATCCGTCGCCGCGCGATGCGCCACCTGGAGAAGGGCCGGGTCGTGATCTTTGCCGCCGGCACGGGCAACCCGTTCTTCACCACCGACACGGCGGCGGCGCTGCGCGCGGCCGAGATCCACGCCGAGATCATCCTGATGGCCAAGAACGGCGTCGAGGGCGTCTACAGCGCCGACCCGGCGCTCGATGCAAGCGCTCAGTTCCTCCCCGCGATCACACACATGGAGGCGCTCGAGCGCCGTTTGCGCGTAATGGACTCCACAGCATTGGCGCTGTGCATGGAGAACTCGATGCCGCTAAACGTCTTCAACATGGACGACGAGACGAACATCGCGCGGATCGTCGCGGGCGCGCGCGTGGGCACGCTGGTGAGCACGTGATGCGCCGTAGGCCGCCGTGGACGAAGCGGGCGCGCTCGACAGGCCGGCAGGCAGGCCGGCCCCATCCCAATCATCTACCAGCGAGGAGGGACCACCGTGTCCGCTGAAATGATCGACGTGCTGCTCGATGACGCGCGCGAGCGGATGGCGAAGTCGCTGGAGTCCACCAAGGTCGAGTTCACGACGGTTCGTACCGGCAGAGCAAGCCCGTCGCTGCTCGAGCGCGTTGTTGTCGACTACTACGGCGCGCAGACGCCGCTGAACCAGCTGGCCACAGTGTCGGCCCCGGAGGCGCGGTTGCTGACCGTCCAGCCTTACGACAAGTCTTCGATCAAGACGATCGAGAAGGCGATCAACGAGTCCGACGTCGGCTTGAACCCCTCCAACGACGGCAACCTGATCCGCTTGGTCATTCCCGAGCTGACCGAGGAGCGCCGCCGCGATCTCGTCAAGGTCGTGCGCAACCTCGCCGAGGAGGGTCGAGTGGCGATCCGCAACGTGCGCCGCGACACGATGCAGCATTTGCGCGAGATGAAGTCCGAAGGTGACGCGGGCTCCGATGACGAGCATCGCGCCGAGGTCGAGTTGCAAAAGCTCACCGACGGGCGCATCGCCGACCTGGACGCTGTGCTGAAGGCCAAGGAGGAGGAGATCCTCGAGGTCTGATGACCTGCGCGGATTCGATGGACTCCCAGCAGGCGCGATACGTCGCGATCATCACAGACGGTAACGGTCGCTGGGCGCGCGCCCGTGGCCTGCCCGTCAACGAGGGCCACGACGCCGGTGCGGACACGGTCAAGGCGCGCCTGCGCGACGCTGTTGAGCTTGGTATCCGCGAGCTGACGGTGTACTCGTTCTCGACCGAGAACTGGGCGCGCCCGCGGGCGGAGGTCGAGGGTTTGATGGAGATGTTCGACCGGCGCATCGCCGGCGAGACCCCCGAACTGCACGCCGAGGGCGTGCGCATGCGCTTCTTGGGCAGGCGCGGGGGCTTGGCCGAGCAGCTGGTGGCGCGGATGCGCTGGGCCGAGGAGCTGACCGACGCCAACACCCGCATCACGTTGTTCGTGGCCTTCAACTACGGTGGCCGCGCCGAGATTCTCGACGCGGCACGTAGATTCGAGGGCGGGGATGAGGACGAGTTCGGCAAGCTGCTGTACGCCCCTGAGATGCACGACCCCGACCTAATCATCCGCACCAGCGGCGAGCGCCGCCTCTCCAACTACCTGCTGTGGCAGTCCGCCTACTCCGAGCTGGTCTTCCGCGACGAGCTGTGGCCGGACTTTTCGCGCGCGGCGCTTGAGCAGTCACTGGCGGAGTTCGCCGAGCGCCGTCGCCGTTTCGGTGGCCGCTGATGGCGGCCGGCTCGTCTTCGCGGGAGGGCTTGGCCACGCGCGCGGGTGGGTCGGACCTGTCCTCGCGCGTCCTGTTCGCGCTGCCGCTGATCGCACTCGCACTGTTTTTGGTGATTGAGGGGGGCTTGGTGTTCGCGCTGGGTGTGTTCGTGCTCGGGTGTATGTGTATGCACGAGCTGTATGGCATCTACGAGCGTGTGCATCCGGTGCGCCTGGCGGGTTTTCTGGCCTTGGCGGGCCTGCTGGCGGCGGCGCTTTACGGAGGCAAATCGCAGGTGCTGCTGGCTGCGATCGCCGCGCTGCCGGTGCTATTCGCGTTGGCGCTGCTGCAGCCACACCCCAGCGTGGCTGGATTGGCGCTGACGCTGCTGGGCATCTACTGGATCGGCTTCGGCCTTGCGCACGCCGTCCTGTTGCGGGGCCTGCCGCACGGCGAGGGAATCGTGATCGATGTGCTCGTTGGCACTTTTCTAGGCGATACGGGCGCCTATTTGGGTGGTCGTCTGTTCGGCAAACGTCCGCTGGCGCCGTCGATCTCGCCCAACAAGACGGTCGAGGGCCTGCTGATCGGGATGGCCTTCACGGTCTTGAGTGTGTGGTTCGCCGGCCGCTATCAGGATTGGCTGCCGGGTACGCATGCGTTGGTGCTGGGTCTTGGGGTGGCGGTGTTCGCCCCGATTGGGGACCTGTTCGAGTCGTTCGTCAAGCGCCAGGCGGGCGCCAAGGACACGGGCGCGTTGCTGGGTGCCCACGGGGGCATGCTCGACCGGCTCGACGCGGTGTTGTTTACGGCGGTAGTGGGTTATTACATCTGGCTAGCGTATGTCTGAGGACGATTTGAAAGATCGAGGGGCCCGGCTTGTCGGCCTCGGGCCGACCGCCCCACCCTCCAAGCGTCTGTTGATCCTCGGCTCGACCGGCTCGATCGGCACCCAGGCGCTCGACGTGGTCTCGCGCGGCGCCGAGGAGTTCGAGGTCGTCGGTCTGTCGGCGGAGCGCTCGTGGGAGCCGCTCCTGGAGCAGGCCCGCGCACACCGGGTCGGTCGCGTCGCGCTCGTCGACGAGGCGGCAGCCGCGCAGGCGGCGCAGGCATGGCCCGAGGGCGATGTTCTCGCAGGCCCTGAGGGCTTGGTGCGCATGGTCGTCGAGTCGGGCGCCGATCTGGTGCTCAACGCGCTCGTCGGGTCGGCCGGCTTGGGCCCGACGGTGGCGACGCTCGGGGAGGGCATCGACTTGGCGCTTGCCAACAAGGAGTCGCTGGTCGTCGGCGGCGAGCTGGTGGTGGCGCTGGCTGAAGCCACGGGCGCGCAGATCGTGCCGGTGGACTCGGAGCACACGGCTCTGCATCAGTTGCTCTCAGGCCAGCCGCCGGGCGCCGTCGAGCGTCTGACGATCACCGCCAGCGGCGGCCCGTTCCGGGGCCGCACGCGCGCGGAACTGGGCGAGGTGAGCGTCGAGCAGGCGCTCGCGCATCCGACCTGGGCGATGGGCGGCAAGATCACG
>DATAQR010000159.1:0-1881 GCA_036264565.1 Solirubrobacteraceae bacterium
CGCGAATGCGGGCGGCGGCGACGCCGAGCGTGCCACCGTCGATGCGCTCCCGTGTGCCGGCGCCACCTAGGTGGGTGAGCTGATATGGGTTGTTCGACACCAGCACGAGGGCCGCATCGCTGCGTGTCTGGCCGTCTGGCGCGGTGAACTCGAGGTCGATCGGCTCGGCACCCGGACCGAGCATGTCGGGCAGCAGCTCGGTCCACGTGGCGAGCTTGGCGTTGCGGTATGCCTCCGATTGGACCACCTTCGCGTAGACGCCGAGCGAGGCATTGTTCACGAACACGCGGTCGTTGACCTGCGCGAGGTCGATCCGGCGCTCGACGCCATCGATGAAGGCGTCCATGGCGCCGATGACATCGTCACGGTCAAGGCCCAGGTCGAGCGCGAAGTGGTTACGGGTGCCCGCCGGTATGCAGACATGTGCGACGTCGCGTCGGGCGGCCACCGTAGCCACGAGCGCCTGGGAGCCATCGCCTCCGGCCATCCCGATGACTGTCGCGCCGCGAGCGACCGCGCTCTCGGCCAGCTGGAGCAGGTCGTCGCCGCGTTCCAGGACGATCGGCTCGACGTTCCTGCGCCGCGCCTCGCCAGCAAGGTCGAAGCGCTCGGCCTTGCCGCCGCCGGACTTCAGGTTGATGATCAGCGCCGCCTGGCCCGCCGCGCTGCTCGTCCCGCGGTTGGCCGAAGCCGGCCGGGTCCGGTTGGGGCCGGTCCCGCCGAGCGCGTAGCGCGCGCTCAAGCCGAAGAGGCCCAGCAGGGCGAGCAGGGCGAGAAGCACGAGCAGCCCATGCCAGTTTGCAATCAGTAGCGCCACGAGGCCCACCGTGGCCAGCATTGCGAGCACTGCGCCGCCGGCGCGCGGTAGCCTGCGCCGCGTCAAGGCGTACCAACTGGCCGCCGAGGCAAGTAGCACGAGCCCGAGAGCGGCGGCGGCGAGAGCGAGATCGCCGGCGAGCGCAACGATCGCCACCAGGGCCATTGCGGCCGGGGCCAGCAGTGCAACGAGCGCTGCGGCGCGCGAGCGCAAGGGCACTTGCGTGGTCGCGCCGTCGGCTGGGGTCTCGGGTCCGGGCGAACGTGCCACAGGTCGGTGCTAGCCGAGCGCTTGCATGATCGAGTCGATTGCGGCCTGCTCCGCCTCGCTGATCGACTCGCCGTTTCCGTGCTCGCGATGCGCGCCGGCTACCTTGTGCGCAAGGCTGACGATGAAGTGCCGGTACTCGTCGAGCTCCGATGCGGTCGCCTTGTTCCCGAGTAGCGCAACCGCATCGCGCAGGTGCGCCAGCGAGCTCTCCCTGAGCTCCTCCGGTGAGTGATAGCGACTGTGATCGACCTCCGGCTTGGCAGCCACGATCTCGTCGAGTAGCTTACTGTTGCCATGCTCCATCCGGGCCTCTGTGTATGCCTTGGCCATCGAAATGGTCTCTTTCCACATACCACCGCGCTGAGCCGTGATGACGAGCATTCCAGCGCTCGGTGGACCCTCGAGGACCTGTTCCCACTCCGCCTCCGTGAAAGCCTGCTTGGTTGTCATCGAGCTCACTCCTGGTTCGTGCGCCACGCTTCAACCGTGGGCGCTGGTTGTCGTTTCATGATCGACTCTGCCGACTACGACCACCTCACCCCCTGCTGTCATACGGTGCGCGACGCGGATGCCGAGGATCGCCTGCGCGGCCTGACTCAATGTCACCCTCGGCTGTGCCGACCACGCGGCTGCCGTCGCATTTCTGGTTGGGTCCGGGGCGGCTCCCCTCGGCGCTTCGGCCATGAGCTGCTCCCTGACCCCCTGGAGCGCCCTACTCTGCCGAGCACTCACCTCAGGATACTTTGGGTCGATCTCTATCAGCGCGCTTGCCAGAACGCATGCGGTCGCAATGC
>DATAQR010000022.1:0-9749 GCA_036264565.1 Solirubrobacteraceae bacterium
TCGGGCTGCACGCGCGCGTAGGGCTCGTTGGAATATCCGAACACGGTGACGGTCTTGCCAGTGTGATTGTGCAGCACCAGGCGATCGGCGAACTCCAGTACTTCGACGCCCAACCCGGGTACGTTCGGCGTGATTGCGGTGATGTAGGAGCGGTAGTGGTAGCTGCCGCCCTGATCGTTGATCGGGTTGCCGCTCTCAGCTGATGCGCTCTGAGCGCCGGCTGGGTTTGCGTATGCGCTGCACGCCGACACCAATACGGCAGCGCCGGTCAACGCGACGTTGAGGCGAGTCAACATGCAGGCTCCTCGCTGAAGCTGGACGAGATTCGACAGGCATTCCATCGCACGTTGCTTAACGCACGCGCAGATCGCGGCGGAGCAAACTGCTCTTTTCGCAAGGAGGGCAGCCGGCATGACACCGTCAGGTGCCGACCGCCGAGAGCAGCCACAGCCCGAAGCTTGTAAACGCGACCATCACCGCGAGCATCCAGTACTGCGAGCGAACCGCCTCCTGGCCGTCGCGATAGATGGCAAGAGCGCGGTCGTGCGCGAGCGTGAGCCCGCCGACGTGCCCGGTGACGAGCGCCGCCACCTGCACGTACCAGATCGCGGCGTAGGAGATGATCGCGTAGTCGATCTGGTAGGAGCTCGTACCAAAGAGGTTCGCTCCGTTGCCGAGCGGGTCTGAGGCCAGGTAGCCGATCGCCTGTCCCTGCCAGATCAGTAGCGAAAAGTAGTGCGCCAGCACATATGCGAACCCAATCGGGGCGAGCGTATGCGCGAACGTGCGCGACAGCTCGCTCATGCCGTGACCACGGTTCACGCTGTGCACCCCCGCGATCCCGACGCGGTAGACGCCGGCGACGAGCGCCACGCACGCCAGCAGCCCAACCGAGTAGGCAAACTCAAACGCCGGCGTCTGATGAAAGCCGATACCGGCAAAGACGCTCTGCAGTTCGGGCTCCAGGTTGCGCCACAGGCCACCATTGCTGAACCCGTCAAAGGTGGTGGTCCCGATCACCGCGCAGACCAGCGCGACGGTCCCCGCCAGCACGGGCATGTCGGCGAGCCCGCTCAGCGGCCGACGCCGGAACACGACGCGCCGCTCATCGACGCACAGCATCGACATGCGCGAGAGCAGGTTGAAGTAGACGGCGAAGCTGTCCGCCCGCTCTGACCACTCCTCGACGCCGAACAGCCCCATGCCAGCGAGCATCGCCAGGAAGTAGCCGAGCGACAGCGCTGCCAGCGTCGAGGGCTGGTCGCGGCCGACGTACACGAGCTCGAGCCACGCAAACCCGATTAGACCCGCGACCGCCGGCCACACACCCAGCCCCTGTGGGTAGCGCAGTGGCGCTCGCACGAACAGCCGCGGTGCGATCCGCAGGCCCGCCCACCGAATCGCCCGCGCGCACGATCGCCACGGACTGAGCGCAGCGAACACGTCACCGACCAGTACGCTCGCGACCGGCAGGCCGACCCAGAAGATGACGTAGATGAACGTCACCGAGAAGTTCGCGTTGGTGACCTGCGCGCCCGCGAAACCGCTGTAAAGTACCAGCGCAAACAATCCAATACCGGCCACGCTCGCCAACCAGGGGAGCACAGCCGGCATCCTGAACAGGCTCTGGCGGTGCTCGTTCTGCAACTGCGGGCTTCTCCACAAAGTGGAGAGAGCCACGAACGAGACGACCAGCACAACCGCGGCGGTCCAGCTGAACAACCACACCGGGATCGGCAGGTCGGCCTTGCCTACGATCCCATGCGCCTGGGCGACCGGCGGAAACAACAGCGCGGCGACGCCGACGCCGCCGAATACGGAGGGCTGCAGGCGACGCGGGAGGATCATGCGCCGGCCAGTCTACGCAACCGCGACCCGTGATCCTGGTCGGCCTTGCCAAGCTGACCCGCCGCGACCGCCGCGACCGCCGCGACCGCCGCGAGGCGCGGCGTCGGCCGCCAGAACCACCGGCGTAGGCAGGGCTACGGCCGAGCCGCCGTAATCGGCTCAGCTGGAGGCGAGCAGCGGCGCGTCGTGCACGATTTCCTGGGGAGTGAAGTTCGCGGCGTACAGCGTGGTGATCTTCCCACTCGCGCTCACCCCGTACACCAGGCCGGTGTGGTTGACCAGCTGCGGCTGCTGAGCGTCCTGTTCAGAGCCAACGCCCCACGCCTTCCACACGTGTGCCAGTTCGGGCCCCGAGCCGATCAAGTACTGCATCCTCCCCGCCACTCCGTGGCGGGCCAGGAACACCGCGACCGCCTTCGGGGTGTCGCCACGAGGGTCCACCGACACGGCGATCACCTGCACCTTGGAAGCCTTCGCGGGCCCCATCAGGTTCAAGGCCACGCCGAGGTTAGACGCGATGATCGGGCACACGTCGGGACATTTGGTGTACAGGAACGTCACAAGCACCGCCTTGCCGCGATACCGCCCGATACCGACCTGTTCGTCCTTGTAGTTGCGCAGCACAAGCGGCGGCTCGGGCTCGGCCGGAGAAGCAAGCGAACCGCTGAACTTCGACGACGCGATCCCCTGAATGCCGGGCGCGCTCGGACGTTTGCCGCCGCCGCCCACCGTCAGCACGGCCACGCCGCCGGCGATCACGAGGATCACCGTGAGCACAAGAGCCATGCGCAGACTGGAGCCGCCACCCGATGGCGGCTCATAAGACCTCGCCGGTGGTCCGGGCTGCGCTGCCACGATGTTCGGAAACTAGCAGCGCTAAGGAGCGACGCGCGCCAGGTGAGAGGACCGTCCAGCCTTTGCTGCGGATGGTGCAGCCTATACGGCGTTGAGCGATGTCGCTAGTAGTGTCACGACACTAGATCCCGTCGAGCAGGCGTGCCGGGCGAACTTCCAAGGCGTGGGCGAGCCGAATGACGGTCGAGAGTCGTGGGTCGCGCAGGCCCCGCTCGATTCGCGATACCTCGGTTGCATGGATGCCAGAACGGCTGCTGACCTCCGTCTGGCTGAGCTGCCGCCGCGTGCGAGTCGCGGCCTCGTGCTCATCGGCGTTATCGTGATCGCCGCTGTGCGGGGTCACGGAGGCGTCTTGATCGGCCCCTTCGTCGCCGCGCTCGCGGCCGTGATCGTGCAGATAGTCCGTTATGACACCTGACATGAGAGGATCCGGTCGATGATCGTCGAGCGCTCGCTCCATCCGCAGTTCGTCTCGAACACCTACCTCGTCGCCGACGGCGAGGGCGGCCCCGGGTTCTTTGTGGACGCCGGCGGGCCGGTCAAGCCGCTGATCGAGGCCGCCGAGCGGCTTGGGATCGAGCCGACGCATGTGCTGCTCACGCATCATCACTTCGACCACGTCAGCGAGGTGGGTGCGCTGCTGGGGCGCTGGCCTGGGATGAAGGTGATGATTCATCCGCTTGAATTCGCTGCGCTGCTTTCTTCCGGGGTGATGCCGGACGAGCTGGAGGTGCAGCCGCTGGAAGCGGGGGAGACGCTGCTGTTCGGCGAGCTGGAGGTGCGGCCGCTGCGCACCCCTGGGCATACGGCTGGAATGCTGTCGTTGCTCGTCTCCCCGACCAGCGGGAGCGCCAGCCAACGGGCGGGCGCCGGACCGGGTGGGTTCGACGGCGCCGAGGAGGCCGCGGTGTTCACCGGCGACACCCTGTTCAAGGGCTCGGTTGGGGGAGTGCGCGCTCCTGGCCACACCACCTACACCGATCTGCGCGACTCGATCATGGGCACGCTGATGGAGCTGCCCGGAGACACGATCGTCTATCCCGGTCATACCGATGCCACGACCATCGGGCGCGAGTGGGAGCACAACGCCTTCATCCGTGTGTGGCGTGGCCTCGACGAGGAGGGGGACGCGCTCTGTACAGCGCTGGGCGAGCCGGCGACACTGGTGTTGCTCGGCGATGACTACGACGGCGGCAAGAAGGCCTGGATCCGCTGGTTTGACGGCAGGGACGACATCGTCCCGGGCAGTCGCGTCGAGACGTAAGGCTGCTAGAGCTCTCCTGGCTCGCCGCCAAACGAGCGCACGGATCTCTCTCTTCACAACCCGTCGCTCGTCGTTAGGCGAGCGCACCTAGAATCAAAAGAGTGGCGCAAGAGCGGATTCCGACATCGAGGGTGCGCCGCACGGCGACGGTCGGCAGCTTGGCGGCCAAGGAGGCCGTGAAGCAGTTCGGCACGCGCGCGGCCAACCTCACTCGCGACGAGCAGAGCGCGCGGGAGGCCAGCGCTCGCAGGCAACTGGAAACGGCCAAGCAGATCGTGGCCGTGCTGGGCACGATGAAGGGCGCGGCGATGAAGCTCGGGCAGGTTATGTCTTTCCTGGACGTCGGCCTCGTCCCCGAGGAGCACCGCGAGGAGTTCCAGCGCGAGCTGGCCAAGCTGCGCGACGCCGCGCCGACGGTTTCATTCGGGCAGATGCGTCGCGTGATCGAGGACGATCTGGAAGATTCGATCGACTCGGTCTTCAGCGACTTTGAGCAGGAGCCAATCGCGGCCGCCTCGATCGGCCAGGTCTACCGCGCTACGCTGCGCGAAGATGGTCGCCGCGTGGCCGTCAAGGTGCAGTACCCCGGTGTGGCAAGCGCGGTCAGGGCGGACATGCAGAACCTGGACATGATCCTGCGCCTGATGAAGCGGATGACCCCAGCGCTCGACGTCAAGGCCTTGGCCAAGGAGATCCGCGAGCGAATCGTCGAGGAGCTCGACTACGAGCTCGAGGCCCAGAACCAGCGCTCGCTCGCGCGCATCTTCGCTGGCCATCCGTTCATCGCGGTTCCCGAGGTGGTTACATCGCTCTCGCGCGAGCGGGTGCTCGTGACCGAGTTCGTCGAGGGCGTCGGCTTCGAGACGATCAAGCAGCGCCCGCAGCCCGAGCGCGACCGTATCGGCGAGATCGTCTTCCGCTTCTACCTGGGCTGCCTCTACCGTCACCGTGAATTCTCTGGCGACCCGCACCCCGGCAACTTCATGCTGCTCGCGGACGGTCGCGTCGCGTTCCTGGACTTCGGCCTGTACAAGCGCATCGAGGCTCGACCGGTGGAACTGGAGCTGGCTTGCCAGCGCGCGGTGAGCGAGGGCGACGCTCAGGCAGTGCACCGGCTGCTCGACGAAGCGGGCTTCCTGCCCGAACCAGAGCGCGTCGACCCTGACCACCTACTCGCGTTCGTCGAGGACGCGATCTGGTGGTACACGACCGCCGACGAAGAGGTGCAGCTCACGCCCGAGATCGCCACCGAGGTGATGATCGAGAGCTCTGACCCGCGCTCCAGCCACTTCCGCGAGATGCGCCATCAGAGCATGCAGCCCGAGCACCTGATCGGCCGGCGTACCGAGATGCTTACGCTCGCGGTCCTCTCGCAACTGCACGCGCGCGCCAACTGGCACCGGATCGCGCGTGAGTGGATGTATGGCGACGCGGCTGTGACAGAGCTGGGTCGCGAAGAGGAGGAGTTCTACGAGCGCACCGGCGTAGGCGCCGTGTAGAACTGGCCGCGTCGGCCACGGGGCGGCCAGCTGAGCTGGCATTGGGACCGGCCTGCCGAGGCGCGGCGCCGTCGAGTCAGAGTACCTGGATCTGCATCAGCGAGGTCGTCCCCGGCCGCCCGGAGGGCAGTCCGGCTGTGATCCCAACGCGCGCCCCCTTCTTGCACCAACCCAGCTCGACCACGCGCCGGGCGGAGTCGGCGATCAGCGCCTCGGTTGTCTCGTGGCGGGGGATCGAGGAGGCCTGTACTCCCCACATCAGCCCGCAGCGGCGCACGGTCTCGCGTCCCGGTGAGAGCGCGTAGATCGGCGCGGTTGGCCGGTGGGCTGAGACCAGTCGCGCCGAGCGCCCCGACAGGGTCGGCACGATCAACGCGTCGAGGCCGAGTTCACGCGCGGCCAGGCACAGCGAGTGGGCGACCGTATGCGCCGGGTCGCCTTCGGTGCGGCGCACCCGCGTCGTGTTCCAGCGCTCGTAGGGCGCGATCGCCTCCGCCTGCTCGGCGACGGCGGCCATCATCGCCACGGCGCCGACCGGGTAGGCGCCGATCGCCGTCTCCTGGGAGAGCATCACGGCGTCTGTGCCGTCCAGGATCGCGTTGAACACGTCGGCCACCTCCGCACGTGTGGGGCGCGAGGAGGTCACCATCGAGTCGAGCATCTGCGTCGCCGTGATCGACGGTCGTGCCAGGTAGCCGGAGAGCTCGAGCAGTTTCTTCTGCACTGCCGGCACCTGCTCGATCGGCATCTCGATGCCGAGGTCCCCGCGCGCGACCATCACGCAGTCGGCGACCCTGAGGATCGCCTCGGCACGCTCGACGGCCTGCGGCTTCTCCATCTTGGCGATCAGCGGCAGGCGCGTGTGCTCGCGCACCGTTTCGACGTCTTTGGGATCGCGTACGAACGACAGCGCCACCATGTCCACGCCGATCGATTCGCCGTGGCGCAGTAGCTCGAGGTCCTCCTCGGGCACCGATGGCAGGGCGTCGACCGGTCCCGGGATGTTGAGCCCCTGGCGCGAGGCGACGGCGCCGCCGACCTCGACCATCGCGTCGACTTCGCTTGTATCGGCGCGCACGTCTGACACGCTCAGCCTGACCGAGCCGTCGGCCAGGTAGAGCACCTCGCCCAGCGTGAGCGCGTCCGCCAGGCCCGGCCAGGTGATCGACATGTGCCCCGCGTCGCCTTCGCGCTCCTCGCCGCAGCTGAAGGTGACCTTGTCGCCGGGCTTGAGCTCGACCACGTCTTCGCGCAACGGCCCGATCCGCAGCTTGGGCCCCGGCAGATCCTGCATGATCGCCACGGGTCGGCCAGCCTTGCCGGCGGCGTCGCGCACGCGCCTGACCGTCTCCTCGTGCTCGGCCAGCGTCCCATGCGAGTAGTTCAGCCGCGCCACGTCCATCCCCGCGCGCACCATCGCAAGCAGCGTCTCAGGCTCGCGCGAGGCGGGCCCGATGGTGGCGACGATCTTGGTGCGGCGCATCGTCTGTGGAACTTAGCGCCCGGTGCGGGGGCTCGCTGTTGGCTCTCTGTGATGAACGCCGCGCCGCTGCTCCCGGGGACCTGTCGCCTACGATCGTCCCAATGCTCGGTCCGACTCGTCCGCAACCGCGCGTGGGCGTCGCCGCTCGCATCAAGCACTTCGGCGGCGGCGCGGAGATCGGCGCCGTCGTGTCGATAGAGGATGAGGGGCGTCGGCTGCGCGTACGTGGCGAGGATGGCGAGGAGCACGAGTTCGTGCTCAGCCCCAAAAGCGCTCGCTTTGTTTCTGCCGACGACCCGCACGGCCCGCGGCTGGAACTGCTCGAGTGAGCCAGCGCCAGGGTGTGTAGCGGACGCGCTCGAGAATCGTCTCACCCGCGGCGTAGCGTGTCGTCCATGACCGTTCTAGAGACTTCTGCGTATCGGACCGTCGGGCAGTGGTGTTATGGTGGTACCACCATGGTGGTACGAACCCAGGTAACGCTCAACGCCGACATGCACAGGCGCGCCAAGAAGCGGGCCGCCGAGCGAGGCATCTCTTTCGCCGAGTACATCCGCCGGACGGTCGATCGCGATCTGGGCGAGGCCCCAAAAGCCGATATCGACGAGATCTGCGGGCTGTTCGCCTCGGGTCGATCCGACGTCTCATCCAACGTCGACAGGTATCTGGGCGAATCGCTTCGGCGAGAGCATCTGCGCGAGACAGGGCAGTCCGATCAATGAGCTTGTTCGTCGACACGTCGGCCTTCTACGCCTTGGTGGACCAGGACGACAGGCATCACGCCAGGGCGAGCGAGTTGCTGCGCGGTCAGGACACTCTCCTGACAACCGATCATGTGCTGGTCGAGTCCTGGCGGTTGATGCGCGACTGCGGCGGATACGCGAGCGCGGAGCGGTTCTGGGCGGGCATCCGCGGCGGCGTGGCCAACGTCGAGGTCGTGCTCCCAGGTGATATGGATGCCGCCTGGCGGATCGGCGAGTTGTTCTCCGACCAGGATTTCTCGATCGTCGATCGCACCAGCTTCGCGGTGATGGAGCGTCTCGGGATCGATCGCGTCGCCACGTTCGACAATGACTTCTCGATCTACCGCTACGGACCACGTCGCGAATACGCCTTCGACGTGCGTCGTTGACGGCTCGGGCAGCGGCCACAAGCATGCCAGCAGCATGCTAGAGTGTTGCTGTGAGCGCAATCCAGGTAAAGGACGTGCCGGTCGAGCTACACGAGCGGCTTCGAGAGCGTGCGCGCTCGGAGAACAGAAGTCTGAGCGACTACGTCCTGTACGTCCTCGAACGAGATTTGGCGTTGCCCACCGCGCGGGAGTGGTTCGACCGGCTGAAAAGTCATGACCCGGTCACGGGGGTCACATCGGAGGAGATCGTCGCCTCGATCCACGAAGGCCGTGCCGAGCGCGATGCGCAGATCCTCCAGGCAATCTCAGATCACGATTGACGCCTCGGCGCTCGTCGAGTTGTTGTTGCAGACTCCCCGCGGGCGCTCGGTCGAGCGAGCTGTCGCCGGGGCGGCGCTGATCGCGCCTGACGTCATCAATCCCGAGGCGCTGCAGAGCCTGCGCAATCTCGAGCGCGGCGGCAAGATCAGCCGCGATCTTGCGGCGGAGGCGGTTGACGCACTCCTAGACATGCCCGTCGCACGGGTATCCACCAACGACCTGATCGCCGATGCGTGGTCGTTGCGGGCAAACCTGTCCGCGTATGACGCGTGCTATGTGGCGCTCGCGCGTGCACTGGACTGCCCGCTACTCACGACCGACGCCCGCATGAGGCGGGCACCGTCATTCGGAGTCGACTTCCTGCCCATAGGCTGATGCTCGGGCCGTCGCGACCGCTTCCCGTGTCGGCTGACGATCCGCACGCCCGCGGTTGGGCTGCTCGACTGAGATAAGGACGCTGAGCGTCCGGGACGGGGGATCAGGACACCCGCACGTCGGGAAACCACTCGGCGCAGTGCTCGCGCAAGGCCTGCTTGATCCAGTTCCGCTCGGTTGGCGACGCCGAGCGCAAGCGCGCCAGCAGCTCGTGTGGGCGATCAAAGGCGACGCCGGCGATGCTCCAGCGTACGGCCAGGCGCTCGAACAGCAGCTCGAGCGCCCGCTGCTCGCAGTCCTCGCGGGTGGCCGCGGCTGTGCCGGTCTCGCCCGCGAGCACCCGGGCGTACTCGACGCGCGCTCCCGGCGTGAGCGAGCCGCGCAGTGTCAGCCTGCCGGCCTCGGCGTCCTCATAGTCGCTGGTTGGCGCGCTCAGCTTCTCGTGACCGGAACGCGCGCGGCTGCGCCTACCCATCGGTTCGAGTCTCCGGCTGGATCGCCGCGCCGCCCCCGCCGCGCACTCAGAACGTGTCTGCGGCGCTCAGCAGCTGCGAGCGCACGTCGCCGGTCACCGGCTTAGCGTGCCCGGGCCATGCCGCCGCCGGCTCCATCTCCGCCAGCTTGCGGATCGACGCCCGCGCCTGCTCGGTGTCGTAGTTGTACAGCGCCGCCGGTACGGACGGATCGCTGGCGCGGCCCCACAGGTCGACTGTGTAGAAGCAGTCGCTGACCAGCGCCAAGCGATCCGATTCGCGCCACAGGCCGATCTGGCCGGGGGCGTGGCCGGGCAGCTCGATCACCTTGAAGCCCGCGATCTCGTCGCCCTCGCTGAGCGTCCCGGCGATCTGCACCGGGCCGCCGTCCCACGCGAAGCGATGCAGCGCGCGGTGAACCTGGCGCTGCGCTGTCGGCAGCCCGACCAGGTCCTTCGGCCAGTACCTGAACCCGCCGCTGCCTTCGGCATCCTCGCGC
>DATAQR010000100.1:0-8297 GCA_036264565.1 Solirubrobacteraceae bacterium
CTGCTGTGCGTCGAGGAACTCGTGAACCTTCTCGGCACCCTTGTCGGTGATCGTGATCATCGCTTTCCAAAGTATAGCGTCGCTGCTGGCCCGCTAACCTGGGAACGGATGCCCACCGAGCAGGAGATAAAGCAGCGCATCGAGGCCGCCATCCCGGGCGCGACGGCCGACGTCGAGGACTACACCGGCGGTGGCGATCACTTCCGCGCTACCGTGGTCGCAGGCGCGTTTGCGGGTCGTAGCCGGATCGAGCAGCACAAGCTCGTCTACGACGTCTTCGGCGCGGAGATCGGCGGGGCGATCCATGCGCTGTCGCTGAAGACGCAAGCCGCCCAAGCACAGGCCGACGCAACGTCAGGAGCAGTCAATGTCTGAGAGCGAGTCAAACCCCATCCGCGAGGCGATCGCCGAGGCGATCTCAGAGCACGAGACGATCCTCTTTATGAAGGGCTCGCCGGAAGCGCCGGCGTGCGGCTTCTCGGCGCGCACGGTCGCCATGCTGCAGTCGCTTCAGGCCCCCTTTGCCGCCGTCGACATCCTGCCAGACCCGCGCATCCGTCAGGAACTCTCCGCCATCTCCAACTGGCCGACGATCCCCCAGCTCTTTCATAAGGGCGAGCTGATCGGCGGCTGCGACATCGTTACCGAGATGTACGAGACCGGTGAGCTGGCCGACGCACTCGGCGTGGCGGACGGCGAGGACGCGCAGATCGTGGCGGAGCAGATCGAGGCCGAACCGGCGGTCGCCCCCTCCAACGGCTTCACGCCGATCGAGAACCTTCTCAGTTAGCACCCGGCGGGTGCTGTAGCGTCCCCGCGCGTGCCACCCGTAGCGGTCGTCGGCGACTCCACCAACTATCTCCCGCGCGAGCTGGCGCAGCGCGAAGGCATCGTCCAGGTCAGCCTGCACGTCGGCTGGCAAGGCGAGTCTCAGCGCGAGAGCGAGATGGACGGCTTCGACGCCTTCTACGAGCGCCTGCGCACAGACCCCGACCTGCCGAGCACCTCACAGCCCTCGATCGGCGACTTCCTGGCGGTGTGGGAACCGCTGCTGGACGATGGTCGCGACATCGTCGCGATCCACCTCGCCGGCGGCATCTCCGGCACCTGCGAGTCCGCCCGCCAGGCGCACGCGCTGCTGGGCGAACGCGGGCTGGCCGATCGCGTCGAGGTGATCGACGGCGAAACGGCCTGTGGCGGCCTCGGCCTGCTGCTGCTCGCCGCCGCCGCCGCCGCCCGCTCCGGCGCCGATAAGGACGCGGTCGCCGCGCGGGCGCGCGAGACGCGCCAGACGATGCGGATCTGGTTCTGTCTGGACACCCTGGAGTACCTGCGCCGGGGCGGTCGCATCGGCAAGGCGCAGGCCTGGATCGGCACCACCCTGCAGATCAAGCCGATCCTCTCGCTGGAGTACGAGATCGTGCCAGTCGAGCGCGTGCGTACCTCCAAGCGCGCGTTCGAGCGGATGGTCGGCTACGCCCAGGAGCTGCACGACGCCGGCGCAGACGGCTGGGTCGTGCAGCACATCCAGGCCCACGAGCAGGCCGAGCGGCTGATGGAGCGCTGCGGCGAGATCTTCGGATCGGAGCCGGTCTTCACCTCCGAGGTCGGCCCCGTAATCGGTACCTACACCGGCCCGGGTCTGATTGGCGTAGGAGCGATTCCCCGCTCTCTGCTGGCCTGAGGCGCCGAGCGTGCCGACCGGCTAAGGGCCGCTCATCGCGGGCCCTAAGGACCCTCGTCAAACGAGGGTCCTAACGCGTTAGCTCAGATCCGTTTGCGCCGTTTGCGCATGCGGTTGCCAAACAGCAGCACGCCTACAGCGGCGACACCGATCGTCAGCTCGCGCTGATGACGCTGCAGTTGGCCGCGCCAGTCGGTGATGCGCGCCACTTCGCCGTGCAGGCGGTTCAGCGACACCGCCAGCTCCGCGCGGTTGGACTCGATCGAACTGCGGATCTCAGTTGCCGAGCGTTGTGCCATAGCCGCCCCCCTTTCCGGTGTCGCCCTCAGATGGTGTGCTCCCGGGCGGCGGGATCGGAGGTGAGAAGCTGGTGGCGCTTGCCGCTGCGCTCGCCTCGGCGCCCGCAGACCCGGCGCCGGCGGCCGGCGGCGCGTCGGGGCCGGGCGCAGACGAGGAGCTGACGGTCTCACGGATCTTGCGCGCCTCTTCGATCGCCATCTCCGGCGTCGGCGGTGCGCCCTTCTTGACCGTCTTGGCGGCCAGCAAACCGGCGATCACTCCAAGGACCGCGAGGATCACCGCCATCGCGAAGAAGCCCCAGAAGTACGTAAAGGCACTGCCGATCGGCAGCTCGTAGTAGAGCAGCCAGGCGCAGCCGATCAGCACGAAGAAAAGCGCCGTCAGGAAGAACACGCCGGCGACGATCGCCACAACCGCCCCCCTTGCCAGGCGGGTGGTCTTCTCGGCGATCTCTGTCTTGGCGAGTTCGATCTCCTCGCGGATCAGGACGCTTGCGCGCTCGGAGACCTCGGTGATCGCCGCCGCTATCCCCGACTGCTGGCGATCCCCGTCTCCTGGAGCGCCGGGTGGGCGGGGGCCGGAAGGGTTGGCCCCGACATCGCTCACTCGGGGGGCTCCTCGTCGAACATCCTTCTCCACAACGCCGCGGCCGTACGCTGCGTGACGATGCTCGCCAACGCGCCAACGGCGGTGAGCAGGCCCGACCACATCACCTTCTTCATCAGCTCGTTCTCCATCGGCGGAAGTGTAGTGCCCGCATGGGACAGGGGTCGCGTCGACGTTCGCTCCTCGTGCTCGCCGTCGCCCACGAGGACAGAGCAGAGCCGACCGCTCACGTTATCCCCAGTAATCACACTTTGTTAACTTCGCAAGGCCATGAGCGTGCGGGCACCGTGTACTATGCGCGCGTGCACATCCGGCGCTCGGGCTCCAGACCTACCAATTTTGCCGTGACGAGGAACGCTATCGTCGTCCAGGCGCGCCGCACAGCCAGCGCGTCCGAGCGTGTGATCGCCGCCACGCTGGCAGTGGCTGTGGCCGCCATCCTGCTCAGCGCCTGTGGCTCGTCGAAAAGCTCAGCCCCAACGAAAGTGAATCTCAGCATCGCCCACGTGGAGCAATCGATCGAACAGAGCATCTTCGCCAAGCGGGGCATTCATGCGAAGGTCACCTGTCCCACCACGGTGCCACAGGAAAAGGGCAGAGTCTTTACGTGCATCGCCACCGGCACGACCGCGACCGGCAGGCACGGCAGGCACAAGGCTCCATTCAGCACGCCGTTCACCGTCACCGTACAGAACAGCCAGGGCTACGTAACCTACAGTTCGTAGTCGCTCGAACAGGTGTCACTTGACGGGCCAAGTTCCGGCGGCCAGCCGGACGGGGCGGGCACGATCACCGCGGTGATCGTCTCTTATGACACCGAGCCAGACGAGATTCGCGCCACCCTCGACAGCCTGCTCGCGCAGACGCGGGCGCCGGCGGAGATCCTGATCGTCGACAACGGCGCGGGTGGGCCGATCGCGCGTGAGCTGCGCGGATACGCTGC
The DNA here is from genome assembly GCA_036264565.1 of Solirubrobacteraceae bacterium. Taxonomy (GTDB): domain Bacteria; phylum Actinomycetota; class Thermoleophilia; order Solirubrobacterales; family Solirubrobacteraceae; genus Palsa-744. The sequence goes on from DATAQR010000100.1 coordinate 3,534, forward strand.
CGAGCTCAGGACGATCGCCTCCGGGGCCAACCTCGGCTACAACGCGGCAGTCAACCTCGCCGCCGCCAATTCGAACTGTGACTATCTGCTCTGCCTGAATCCCGACGCCCGCGCGGAGGCAGGTTGCATTGAGCAACTGGCATCGGTCTCGGACGCCGACGCCACGATCGCGCTCGCCGGCGCCCAGATCCTGCTCGAGGACGGCCTGACGCGCAACGCCGGTGCCAACCCGCTGCATCCGACCGGGATCTCGCCGTCGGGCGGCTACGGCGAGCCACGCGAGCAGGGGCCACCGCGCGACGTGGCGGTCGTCTCAGGCGCCTGCTGTTTGATGCGCCGAGCGTCGCTGCTCGCGCTCGGCGGGTTGGTCGAGGAGCTGTTTCTCTACTACGACGACGTCGACCTGGCGTGGCGGGCCCGCATCGCGGGCATGCGAGTCGTGTATTGCCCCGCCGCCGTGGTCAGGCACGACTATGAGTTCGCCCGCCGTGGACGCAAGTGGTTCTTCCTGGAGCGCAACAGGGTGTTCGGTGTGCTGAGCAACTACGAAGCGCGGACGCTGATCCTGTTGAGCCCCCTGCTGGTGGTGTGCGAGATCGGCCTGCTCGCCGTGGCCACCCGCAGCGGCTGGCTGAAGCAGAAGCTCGCCTCCTACGGCTCGCTGCTGGCCTTGCGGCGAAGACTGCTCAGCCAGCGCCGCGCGGTGAAGGCGTCGCGCCAGCGCACGGATGTGGAGCTGCTGGAGCTGTTTACAGACCGCCTTGACTCAGCTCTTCTGTCAGCCCGTGCGACGGCGCTGGCCAATGCCGTCTGCGTCCCCTACCTGCTTGTGCTGCGTAGGCTCCTGCGACCCGCGTCTCCCGGTCTGCGGCCGAGCGGCCGAGCGGCTCAGGACTGACGGCGCGCTAACGATGCTCTGCCTCGTCTATCTGGCCTGGACGCCCTACGGGGTGCAGTGCGCGCGGCGGTTCATCGCCTCCTACCGCGAGCACCCGGCCGGCACGGAGCACCGGCTGATCCTGGCGCTCGCCGGCCCCGACGGCGACCGGTCGCCGTGGCGGCGCGCCTTCGCAGACGTCGAGCACGAGCAGCTGGAGGTGGGCAACGGCATCGACCTCGATAACTACCGTGCGGCTGTCGAGCTGGTCACAGCGGAGCGCTACTGCTTCGTCAACACGGTCAGCGTCGTGCTCGCCGACTCCTGGCTGCGCCATCTCGAGCATGCGCTGCTGGCGCCCACGGTCGGCATGGTCGCGACGACCGGCTCGTTTGAGAGCCCAAACGCGATCCGGCCCGGCCCGCTGCGCCGGCTCCGTCCAGGGCATGAGCCCTTTCCAAACCCGCACCTGCGCACCAACGGGTTCGCGCTGGAGCGCGAGCTGCTGCTGACGCTCGATTGGCCGACCGGCTTGACCAAGCTCGAAGCGGTCGCCCTGGAGGCCGGCAGCCGCGGCCTCACGCGCCAGGTGCAAGCGCGTGGCCTGCAGACGCTCGTCGTCGGCCGCGACGGTATCGGCTATCCGCCCGAGCGCTGGCGCCAGAGCGCTACGTTTCGCAGTGGCGAGCAGACGAACCTGCTGGTCTCCGACAACCGCACGCGCCACTACCAGCAGGCCGGCCCCTTGACGCGCCGCGGTCTGGCCTGGCTAGCCTGGCACCGCTGGGGCTGATGGGCCACGCGGACGCCTCCTGGCAGGCCACGCGGACGCCTCCTGGCAGGCCACGCGAACGCCTCCTGATAGGCCACGCGGACGCCCCGGGTTAGCCAAGTGACCTGCGCGCGAGCAGACCGCGCGGACCGAGCGCGTCACGCAACTCACTGGGCAACATGCCAATCGCCTGACCAACGCCCAGGAACAGTGCCCCAGACAGCGCGGCGGCGAGGAGATCGGGTAGGCCGGTGAGGATCAGAGGGACACTCGCGACGGCCGCGGCCGCGGCAACTCTCGCGAGGAAGCCGACGCGCACGACCACCCTGCCGACCGACGCGCGCAGCCTCCAGTAGATCAGCGCCGCGAGCACGGCGTCGCCGAGCACGCTCGCGGCGGCGGCGCCCCGAGCGCCCGCGAGCGGGATCAGCACCACGGCAAAGACCGCCAGGCCACCCAGAGCCAGGGCATTCGTGAGAATCAGCTCCCGCTGACGAGAGAGCGCGACCAGGGACACCGTCCAGATCTGATAGAGCGCGACGAACAGCAGCGCACACACCTGAATGCGCAAGACCGCGCCCGCGGGGCGGAAGGCGTGACCGCCGACGATTGCCATCACGGGCTCGGCGGCGCGCACCGTCACGAGTATCACCAGCACGCCGGCGATCACGGCGCCCTCGCTGAGACCCTCGATCGCGTACCGCAGCCGCGCGCGATCGTCACGCGCGGCCGCCGCCAGCAGCGGAAGCGCCACCCCGGCGACCAGGATCGGGATGTTCACCAGCGTTTCCATCGCGCGCAACGATCCTCCGAAATAGCCGGTCTGCCGGGTGCTCGAGATCAGCGACATCAGCACCACCACGATGCGGAAATACACCTGCCCGAGCACGATCGCCGCCGCCAGCGGCAGCGACTTGGTCAGCAGCGCTCGCTGCTCGGCCCGGTCAAATCGCGGCAGGACGAACGCGCCAGAGCCCGCCAGCAGCGGGATCATCGCCACGACCGTCAGGCCGACGAAGATATGCACGGCGAAGAACGGCGTCAGATGCGCCCCGAGCGCCACCAGCAGCGCCACCCCGGCGAGAGTGACCGCCTGCCTGAGAAAGTCGACGAACGCCAAGCCGCCATTGCGCAGCTCGACCGTCAAGCGCAACAGGAGCGCGTCGGCCAGCGACACGATGAACAAACCTGTTCCGGCCAGCGCGGTCCCCGCAACCATGCTCGCCGGATAGCCCGCGACCACAGCGAACAGAACGACCGCCACCAGCGCGAAAGGCGTGATCGCAAGCCGCACCCCGAGGAAGTTTGCGATTAGCGCGTCGCGCTCGGGCGCTCCGCGCAGAGCCAGCTCGCGACTGCCGGTGATGTTCAGTCCCACATCGGCGACGCTGATGGCGATCGCCACGAGCGCCAGCACAGTGACGTAGCGGCCTGACTGCACCACGCCGAGGTGGCGCAACAGCAGCGTCGCTGTAGCCAGCCCGACTACGATCCCCGACGCAAGACCCCCCACCCGCATCACGCTGCCGCGGATGACCTTGCCACCCGCCGCAGCCGAGGTCAAGACGTCTTCAGTTGCACCGCTCGTCTTCTCGGTGACATCCTCCACAGCGGTCATCTTCTCGCATGCAAGTCACTCACGTCACCAGCTCGATCCAATCGAGCGGACGCCCGCACAGACGCGTCGCCTGCCGCGGAGCGAGGGTGATCAGTTCGCTGGACGGGCTCTGCAGCGGCTCCAGCAGGATCCCGCTGAGGGTGGTGCCTTGATTCCACTTGCTCCCCGGGGTGAGATCAGGGTGAGGATAGGTAAATGTGAACGTGTGCTCGCCAGCGGACAGATAGATGTCGGCAACCGGAGCGTAACCGCCAAAGAGCGTGAGCTCATTCTTGACTCTGCCGATCTTGCGGCCGTCCACGCCCACTTCAAAACCACGTGCGAAGCCACCGCTCAGAAACAGTTCATAGCGCTGAGAGCTCGGCAGGACCAGGTGACCCACCGCGGTCCCCGGAGTGGTGGGGGTGAGGCTGTGCGAGGTTGGGTCATGGATCCACGAGCCTGGCCAGAGGACTTCGTCGCCGAACGCGACGGTTGGTATCGGACGCTGATAGGCGACGAGGCGAGCGTGCTCCTTGAGCGCCTGCTGGCCCAGGCTCCGCACCTGCGGGCAGGAGGCGATTGCTACGGGGTCCGTTGAACAGAGCGGCTTCATTGCCGCGTTCTGGGCCACTCCGCAGTACGGTCGCACGATCGAACCGCCGTAAGGTATGTGCTCGAGGATCCGTTCGCTCGGATGTTCGAGACGTTGCCACAGCTGGTAGTAGCGGCCCTGCCATATCAGCTTGTAAATGGACGGTGGACGGCTATCCGCGGGCGTGCGCTCGGTGACGATCGAGCGATAGGGTTCGATTGTCGAGAGCGGGAACGAGTCGAGATCCGCCCAGGCGGCCTTGGTTAGGATCACGCCTTCGCGCAATGGCAGGTTCGCGGGGCGATACTCGGCCGGCTCGGTGGGGGCGCCTTCGCGTAGGAAATGCCGGTCGGCATAGACTTCGTACATGTTCGCGAACGTCGGTCCCTTGCCGGCAACCAGTTCACCGATGTGCTGGAGCTCCGCCAGAGGGGCACGGGGAGCAAGCGTCACGTTTTGATAGGCATCGACATTTGACCACAGCACGCCCGCGGCTATGAGCGTCATAGTGAGCACGCCGACGGCGGTACTCCAACGCTTCCGCGAGCTCCACAACATCGCCGCTCCCGCAAGAGCCGCCGCAAGCAGAGCGGGCGATGAAATCGCCAAAGCCTTTCCGGTAACCCACGGCGTGCCACCAAGGGCCCAAACGACGCCACATCCCAGCAACGCAACTGCGACATACAGCACCAGACCAAACTGGCGCCGGCGGGCAGCTGCCAGCAAACCCGCGGCCGCCGCTATCACCACCAGGCCCACGAGCAACGCGGTTGGAAAGGTGGACGGGGTGAGACGAAAGTCTCCCGCGGGCCAGATGCCGGCAAGCTGCCAGCCGCTGAGCGGTCCCAGCAGGTTGCCCAACTGTGTTGCCTGCGTCTGCCCGGAGGAGAAGAGCCCGGCGTCGTTGCCCACGAAGCTCTTCA
>DATAQR010000176.1:0-6466 GCA_036264565.1 Solirubrobacteraceae bacterium
GGCGGGCATCTGGGTCTTGGAAATCGGGCCTACGGATCGCGGTCAAGAGCAGCTCAAACCTGCCTCGCATCTCGACGTGGCGGGTCACGTAAGCCCATTTGCTCTTGGTGATCTCGACCGTGCGTCCCTGCGGCGAGAGCGCGCGGCCGACGACATCGGTCTCGTGCATCGCCATAGACTGACGGCGAGTGCGGAGACTTTTCTCGCCGAGCCCATGAACTTCTGTTGAGCCCTTCGGGCGCTGTCGGAGCGCTCGCCTAGACTCGGCTCCATGCCTGCGCTGAAGCCCGCCTACCTGATCCACGGCGACGATCACGGCGCGATCGCTGAGCGCAGGGCGCGGCTGAAGGCGCTGGCGGAAGCCGAGGGCGACGCCGCCAGCGTCGAGATTCTGGCCGGCGAGGACTCGACCCCCGAAGCGGTCGCCCTGGCGCTGGCGACGATGACGTTCGCGATCGGACATCGCGTGATCGTCGTCGACGGGGCCGAGCGTTTCAAGCAGGCTGAGGTAGCCGCGCAGATCGCGCCCGCGATGGCGACGATGCCGCCGGATACGACGATCGCCTTCTTCGCGCGCGAGGAGGGCCGCACGGCGGCGCCCGCCGCGCTGCTCGATGCTGTCAAGGCGACCAAGGGCCAGATCGTGCGCGAGGCGACGATCAAGCCGTGGGAGCTGGCCGGCTGGGTGCGCGAGCAGGCTGGCCGTCTCGGTCTCTCACTCGACGCGTTTGCCGCCAAGACGCTCGTCGCCCAAGTCGGCGAGCGCCAGCAGCGCTTGCTGCGTGAGCTCGAGAAGCTCGCGCTTGCCTCCGACGAGGACGGCGCCGGAGGCAAGCCAATCAAGATCAGCGCCGAGGACATCATGGAGCAGGCGGCGTACTCGACCGCCTGGCGCGCGTTCTCGTTCGCCGACGCGCTCGTCGGCGCCGACGCCGGCGAAGCGACTCGGGCCTATATGCGCCTACGCGCCCAGGGCGAGCGCATCTCCGGTCTCCTCTACCTGATGGCCCAGCGCCTGCGCGACGCCGAGGGCGTCTCTGTGCGCTTGCAGCAGGGCGAGTCCTCGGCGCAGATCAAGCGCAGCCTGCGGATGCCGCCGCGAGCGGCGGAGCGCTTCATCGCCGACGTCGAGCGCTCCGAGCCCGAGCGCCTGCGCGCGGCGTTGTGCCGGATTGCGGACCTCGAACTGGACACTCGCGGGGGAGCGCCCGTCACGGAGTCGCGTACTCCGCTGTCCTCGCTGGAGGAGGACACCCTCGCGCTGCGGGCGATTCTCGCGATCGCTGCTTGATCCGCGGCGGGAGCTAGGAGCTGGAGCCGGCAAGAGTACGGGCAGCGCGAGACTTCTTGCGCGCGCCCGTATTGCGATGCAGCGCGCCGCGCTTGACGGCCTTGTCGATCGTGCTCACGAGCTGCCGGTGCTCGCTCGTGGCCGTGTCGGCGTCTTTCTCGCTCACAGCGACCTCGAGGCGACGGAAGTAGGTCTTGATCGCCGAGGTGTATTCGCGGTTCTCGATGCGCTCGCGCTCGGAGCGGAGGATGCGCTTCTTCTGTGAGTGGATGTTGGCCATAAGAAAGAGCGCCTCGCGCCCAGCTCTGACCGCCTGGGCGCGCCGCGCGGCGACGTACTATAGCGGCCCGTGGCTGCCAGCACCGAGACCGCCGAGCCGCCGCCCGGCGCCCCGCCACCGGGCCGCGTAGCGCGCAACACCGCGATCTTCTCGCTTGGCACCGGCCTCTCGCGAGTGCTTGGGCTGGTGCGCGAGATCGTGGCGGCGAGCTTCTTCGGCACGAAGGGGCCGGCGTCGGCGTTCACGCTTGCCTTCCAGATTCCGAATCTGGTCAGCAACCTGTTCGCCAACGCGGCGCTCTCGGCGGCCTTCGTTCCAGTGTTCACCGACCTGCTGGCGCACGGTCGCAAGCGCGAGGCGTTCCGGCTGGCCTCCACGCTGTTCTGGATCATCCTGATTGTCCTCGGGGTGATCACCGGCTTCTTCGTGTTGGCCGCTGGTGTGATCATGCCGCTGTTCATCGGCCCAACCTTCGCGGTGCCTCTCGAAATGCTCACGGTTGGGCTCTCGCAGGTGCTGTTCCCGGTCGTGCTGATGATCGGCCTCACGGGCCTTCTCGTTGGGATCCTGCAGTCCTACGAACACTTCACGATCCCGGCGATCGCGCCCGCAGTGTGGAACCTCGTGATCATCGTCCTGCTCGTCGTGCTGCGACCGCACTTCCACGGCGGTTACCAGAATGGTCATCAGCTCTACGCCTACGCGATAGCGATCCTTGTCGCCACTTTTGTGCAGATGCTGATGGCGTTTGGGGCGCTCGGGCGGATCGACTTCCGTCTGCAGATGTCGATCGACTGGCACGACCCGCGCATACGTCAGATATTCACGCTGATGCTGCCGGTCACGATCGGCCTGGGCATTGTCAACCTCGACCAACTGATCAATTCCGTGTTCGGAACGCTCGTCTCAGAACAGGCGCCGCGCGCCATTGACAATGCCTTCCGCATCTACATGCTGCCGCAGGGATTGTTCAGCGTGGCTGTCGCGACGGTCTTGTTCCCGACCCTGAGCAGGATGGCCTCGCTGCGTCAGGTCGCTCCAATGCGTCGCGCGATCGGAGTCGGAATGCGCCAGATCAATCTGCTGTTGATACCGGCGGCGGCGTTTCTGATCGTGCTCACCACGCCGGTTGTGCGGCTCGTCTTCGAACGCGGCGAATTCGACCACGAATCGACCCATCTCGTTTCGATCGCCCTGTTCTGGTTTGCCTTCAGTCTGCCCTTTGGCGGCATCAATCTGCTGCTCACGAGGGTGTTCTTCGCCGTGCAGAAGCCGTGGATTCCGACCCGCCTCGCTGCGATGAACATCGTCGTTGACATCATCGTTAGCGTTGGTCTTTACAAACCGCTCGGCATTGCTGGTCTGATCATCGGCACCGTCGTTGCCAACGCCCTGATGACCTGGCTGCTCTTGCAGCGCCTTCGGGTCGGCTTCAACGGTCGACTAGAAGGGGCTCAGACGACGATGATCACGGCGAGGATCGCGGTTGCGTCGGTGCTACTGGCGACGGTCTCATGGGTTGTATGGAAGGGGCTCAACGCCGTTCTGGGCGGCTCGCTGCCGGCGCAGATCATCAGCGTCGGAGGAGCCGGGCTTGCCGGTGTCGTCGTCTATATACGCGCCGTGTTCGCGATGCGCGTGCCCGAGGCCCATCAGGTCCACCGTTTGATCATGGTCCAGCTGGGCCGCGCATAGAAGGGGCCGGGAGGCTGACGCCTTACCCGGCCCCGGTTCGGTCATAAATCGCCGCTGAACTACTACGTCCCAGGACTTGTGTCTTATGCCTGGGCGGCTATGACACTCCCAGCCACCGGACTGGCCACCCGAAGGTGCGTGGCCGGTTCGAGCCCGAGGGCTCAGGCCGAGTAGGCGATCCGCCGAACGAGACAAGGCTAGCGCCTTCTACAGTTTGGACGCTGATGCAGCAGGACAAGATTCGCAACTTCTCGATCATCGCCCACATCGACCACGGCAAGTCGACGTTGGCTGACCGCATCCTCGAGCTCACGCACGCCGTGGACAAGCGCTCGATGCGCGCGCAGGTGCTCGACTCGATGGATCTGGAGCGCGAGCGGGGGATCACGATCAAGGCGCAGGCCGTGCGTGTCGCCTACACGGCCTCAGACGGGGAGATCTACCAACTGCACCTGATCGACACGCCCGGGCACGTGGACTTCACCTACGAGGTGTCGCGCTCACTCGCCGCCTGCGAGGGGGCGCTGCTGGTCGTGGACGCCTCGCAGGGGGTGGAGGCGCAGACCGTCGCCAACACTTATCTCGCCGTCGAGGCGGGCCTGGAGCTGATCCCCTGCCTGAACAAGATCGACCTTCCCGGAGCCGAGCCCGAGCGAGTGGCCGGCGAAGTCGGCGAGCTGATCGGCGAGCCGCCCGAGTCGATCCTGAAGATCAGCGGCAAGACCGGAGAAGGTGTCGGCGAGGTGCTCGAGCAACTGATCCAGCGGGTGCCGCCGCCGGCGGGCGACCCGAATGCGGCTCCGCGGGCGCTGATCTTCGACTCCGAGTTCGACCAGTACCGCGGCGTGATCGCCTACATCAGGGTCGTCGACGGCGTCTTCAAGAAGGGCGAGGCGATCCGCGCGATGGCGGCCGGCACGCGCGCCGAGATCGACGACATCGGCTTCTTCTCGCCGACGATGACCCCCGTCAAGCAACTGAGCGCCGGCGAGGTGGGATACCTGATCACCGGGATCAAGGACGTCACCCAGCTGCGCGTCGGCGACACCTTGACGACCGGCACGCGCGCCGAGGACGGCGCCGGCGAGGCGCTGCCTGGCTACCGCGAGGTCAAGCCGATGGTCTTCTGCGGGCTGTTCCCGATCGACTCCGACCGCTACCCCGACCTGCGCGATGCGCTCGAGAAGCTGACGCTCAACGACGCCGCGCTTTCCTGGGAGCCCGAGACCTCCGACGCGCTCGGCTTCGGCTTTCGCTGCGGCTTCCTCGGCCTGCTGCACATGGACATCGTGCGCGAGCGACTGGAGCGCGAGTACGACCTGGAGCTGCTGGCGACGATGCCCTCGGTCGAGTTCGATGTCACGCTTACCAACGGCGACGAGGTCGAGGTGCACAACCCCTCCGACATGCCCGAGCCCGGCGTGATCGCCGAGATCCGCGAGCCGTTGATCAAGGCTCAGGTGATCGCCCCGCGCGAGTTCGTCGGCGCGGTGATGGAGCTATGTCAGGAACGCCGCGGCGAGCCCGCCGGCATCCACTACCTGTCCCCGGAGCGGGTGCAGATGAGCTACGACCTGCCGCTGGCGGAAATCGTGCTCGACTTCTTCGACCAGCTGAAGTCGCGCACGCGGGGCTACGCCTCGCTTGACTACGAGCTGAGCGGTATGAAGCCCGCGGACCTGGTCAAGCTCGATGTGCTGCTGGCCGGCGACACGGTCGACGCGCTGTCGATGGTCGTGCACAAGGACAAGGCTTATGACGTCGGCCGCACCCTCACAGAGAAGCTGCGCAAGCGCATTCCGCGCCAGCAGTACGACGTGCCGATCCAGGCCGCGATCGGCTCGCACATCATCGCTAGGGAGACGGTCAAGGCTTTCCGCAAGGACGTGATCGCCAAGTGCTACGGCGGCGACATCTCCCGCAAGAAGAAGCTCTTGAGCAAGCAGAAGGAGGGCAAGAAGCGGATGAAGCAGGTCGGCCGCGTCGAGGTGCCACAGGAGGCGTTCCTGGCTGTCTTGGAGCTAGGCGAGGAGTGAGGACCTCTTTGGAGTGGTTTGGCGTTCCCGTGGGGCGCCGCGCCCGGTGAAGATCCGTTCGTCTGCTGAGCGTCCCGGCGGGATGCGTGTGTCGGTTAAAGACATATGCGCCCCTCCACACTCGACGAGCGCCGCCGCCTGTATCTGCTGGCGCGCGCCACGATCGTCCGCCACTATCGCCACCCGCTGACGCTCGAACGCGTTGCGCGCGCGCTCGCCAGCTCACCGCGGCAGGTAACACGCGCCTACGCCCAGTTCGGGCAGACGACCTTTCGTGAGGATTTGCTGACGCGACGAATGCGAGCTGCCGCGCAGCTTCTGGTGGAGCAGCCCGCGATCCCGGTGCGCGACGTGGCGCGGCTGGTCGGCTATCGCCAGCCGCCGCACTTCGCCAAGGCGTTTCGCCGCCGCTACGGCTTGACACCGGCGGCGTTTCGGGTCGAGGCCAGGAACTACGCGCGCGCGGCCAGGTCCGGCTCTGGGGACTGGAGTTGCTCGACCGCCTCAGCCCCCGGCAACGAGAGCCGCATCAGCGTTCCGTCGTCTTCCACTCGCTCCGCGCGAACCGAGCCGCCGTGCTGTTCTGCCACCTGTCGCACTATCGCCAAGCCGAGTCCCGATCCTGGGCGACCTCTCGCCTCGGCGCCTCGGTAGAAGCGGTCGAACACATGAGGGAGATCCTGCTCGGCGATGCCGGGGCCGTGGTCGCGCACTGTTAGCTCCGTCCGGCGCAGTTCGATCTCCACCGGCATGCCCGCTGGCGAGTAGGCCACCGCGTTGTCGATCAGGTTATTGACGGCCCGTGCCAGGCGCTGCGGGGCGCCGCTTATCAGCAGCGGGGTGAGCTGTACCTCGAATTGTGTTTGCGGCGAGTGGCGGTGGGCGCGCTCGATCGCCTCCTGTACGACCAGGTCCAAGCGCACGTCCTCGCGTTCGCCGGCCGGCTGCTCGCCGCGCGAGAGCTCGATCAGGTCGTTCATCAGCGCGGTCAGCTCCTCGGTCTGCTCGACGACGTCGTCGAGCAGGCGGTCGCGATCGGCCAGCGCCATCCCGGGCTGTTGGCGCAGTACTTCGATGTTCGTGCGCAGACTTGTGACCGGCGTGCGCAGCTCGTGTGAGGCATCGGAGACGAGTTGGCGTTGGGCGTGCACGGAGGCGTCGAGC
>DATAQR010000177.1:0-7109 GCA_036264565.1 Solirubrobacteraceae bacterium
GGGGCGATCGAGCTCGACTACCAGCACGCGGTGTTCGGCACCTTCCCGCTGATGTTCGCGATCGTCGCGCTGCTGACGATCGCCCTGCTGACGCGAGCTTTCCGTTCGGTCGTGCTGGCCGTCAAGGCGGTGCTGCTGAACCTGATCTCGATGGCCGCGGCCTTCGGCCTGATGACCTGGTTCTGGCAGGAAGGCCACGGCTCGAACTTCGTGTTCGGGATCCCGGCGACGGGAGCGATCGCGTTCTGGATACCGCTGATGGTGTTCGCCTTCCTGTTCGGCCTGTCGATGGATTACGAGGTCTTCATCCTCGCCCGTGTGCGTGAGGAGTACGACCGCACGGGCTCGACCGACGGCGCGGTGATCGAAGGCCTGGGCCGGACGGGCCGCCTGGTGACAAGCGCGGCCTTGATCCTGTTCCTGGCGTTCGCCTCGCTGGCGTCCGCGCCGAACACCGAAATCAAGGTGCTTGCGACGGGCCTGGGCTTCGGCATCCTACTCGATGCGACGCTCATCCGAGCCCTCTTGCTGCCGGCCGTGGTGTCGCTGCTGGGCAGTTGGAACTGGTGGCTGCCGCGTCCCGTGGCGCGCGCGCTGCGGGTGCCGCACGGGTCGCGGGCGCGGCCGGTGGTTGAAGGGGCCTCTTAGGAGCATTCGAGCGTGGTGGTCGGTCTCGGCCGCCACGCTGGGTTGGTAGCGCTCGGCGTAGTCAGTTGGCAGCGACGACGAGGCCTGCGCCGACAGTGTTGTTGGACGCCTCGTCGATCAAGATGAAGCTTCCGGTACGGCGGTTCTCCGCGTAAGCGTCGAACACCAGTGGGGCGCTCGTGCGCAGGCGCACTCGACCGATATCGTTGAGCGCCAGCTCCGCCGGCGGGGTCGCTCGCTCCAAAGTGTGCACGTCGACGTGATCGCGTAGCTCATCGACGATCGCAGTGACGTTGTTGGTGGTCTGCTTGATCAGGTACCGGGCCCCGGGGCGAAGCGGGGCGTCGGTCATCCAGCAGATGTCGGCCTCCAGCTCGCGGGCCACCGTGGGAGGCTGCTCTAGGCGGCAGATCGTCTCGCCGCGGGAGATGTCGATGTCGTCGGCCAGGCGCAGGGTGACGGACATCGGCGCGAGCGCCTCTGAGAGCTCGCCGTCGTAGGTGTCGATCGTGTCGATGCTCGTGCGCTGGCCCGTCGGCAGGACGACTACATCGTCGCCGACGCGGAACGCGCCGCTGGCCACCTGGCCCGCATAGCCGCGGTAGTCGCTGCCCTGGGCGGGGCGGATCACCCACTGCACGGGGAAGCGCGCGGGGCGATCGTAGGGGTGGTCGTAGGCGACCTCTACATCCTCGAGCAGCTCCAGCAGCGTTGGGCCGTCGTACCAGCTCATCTGCTCGGAGCGGTCCACGACGTTGTCGCCGTTGAGCGCGGACATCGGGATGTAGGCGATGTCGCGGCCCATGCCCGTTCCCGAGCCGATGCCGCTCAGCTTCTCGGCGAAGCCGCCGAACTCGGCCACCAGCTCCTGAAAGCGTGCTTGGGAGTGCTCGACCAGGTCCATCTTGTTAACGGCCACGACTAGGTGGGGGATGCCGAGCAGGGCGCTGATGAAGGCGTGGCGCTTTGACTGCTCCAACACCCCCTTGCGGGCGTCGAGCAGGATCACCGACAGGTCGGCGGTCGAGGCGCCCGTCACCATGTTGCGCGTGTACTGCTGGTGGCCGGGGCAGTCGGCGATGATGAAGCGGCGCTTGGGAGTCGCGAAGTAGCGATAGGCGACATCGATCGTGATTCCCTGCTCGCGCTCGGCGCGCAGGCCGTCGGTGAGCAGCGCCAGGTCGAGCGCGCCCTCGCCGCCGCGGCGCTCACTCGCCTGGGCGACGTGGTCGAGCTGGTCCTCGAACACCTGCTTGGTGTCGTACAGCAGCCGCCCGATCAGGGTGCTCTTGCCGTCGTCGACAGAGCCGGCGGTGGTGAAGCGCAGCAGGTCGAGGGTCATGGGGTGAGCGTCCGACCGGGCGTCCGACCGTCGACGCAAAGAGGGCCTTGCCGACGCAAAGGGGGGGCCTTGGGACAGGGAGGGGGTGTGCGCGCCATTAGAAGTAGCCCGCCTTCTTGCGATCCTCCATCGCTGCCTCCGAGACGCGGTCGTCCGCGCGCGTCTCGCCGCGCTCGGTGATGCGCGTAGCCGCGATCTCGGTGACGACTTCGCGCAAGGTCGCCGCGCTCGAGCGCACCCCCCCCGTGCAGCTCATGTCGCCGACGGTGCGGTAGCGGACGGTCTCTGAGAACACCGTCTCGCCCTCGATCATCTCAGTGCCCTCGCGCCAGGCGTAGAGCATGCCGTCGCGCTGGAAGACCTCGCGTTCGTGGGCGAAGTAGATCGATGGGACCTCGAGTCGCTCGGCGTCGATGTACTCCCACACGTCCAGCTCGGTCCAGTTGGAGATTGGGAAGACGCGCACGTTCTCGCCCTTGCGGACGCGGCCGTTGTAGAGGTTCCACAGCTCCGGGCGCTGGCTCTTGGGGTCCCAGCCGCCGAAGTCGTCGCGGAAGGAGAACACGCGCTCCTTGGCACGTGCGCGCTCCTCGTCGCGGCGGGCGCCGCCGAAGGCAGCGTCGAATTTGTGCTCGGCGATCGCGTCCAGCAGCGTGACTGTCTGTAGCTGGTTGCGCGAGGCGCGCGGGCCCTTCTCCTCGACGGCGCGGCCCTTGTCGATCGACTCCTGCACGCTCGCCACGATCAATCGCTCGTCCAGCTCGGCGACGCGGCGGTCTCGGTAGGAGATCACCTCGGGGAAGTTGTGGCCCGTGTCCACGTGCATCAACGGGAACGGGAAGGGGGCCGGGCGGAACGCCTTCTCGGCTAGGCGCAGCAGCACGATCGAGTCCTTGCCCCCGCTGAACAGCAGCACCGGCCGCTCGAATTCGGCGGCTACCTCGCGCATCACGTGGATCGCCTCGGACTCCAGCGCGCGCAGATGCGAGAGCTGGGGGCGCTCGGCGACGCTCACGAACCCTCCCGGGCGGTCAAGCTCGGGCCGGCCGGGACGACGGGCGTGGCGCTCGCGATCGAGGCTCCGCCCGCGATCGTCGCGGACGCGTGCACCGCCTGTTTGCGCTGGCGCGTGCGCGGGCGCAGCTCCAGCAGCAGGCCGATTACCCCGACCGCGATCGGCGCGCCGAAGATAACCGCCACGGGCATCTTGCCGCCGGCGATGTTGACCATCGCCAATGCCGATCCCAGCAGCACCGCGCCGAGAGTGACGCGCAACGCCTGGTCGGGGACCCTGTCGACGAAGTGGGCGCCGATCCACACGCCGGGGATCGAGCCGATCAGGATGTTGCCGACTAGACCGTAGTCGACATTGCCGCTGATCACCTGCGCCAGCCCGGCGACCCACAGCAGCAGCGCCGCCAGGAACACGCTCGATCCGGCCACGCGCTGGGGGGTGAGCCGGAAGATCACGATCATCGCGACGCCGATCAACGCGCCGCTGCCGACCGAGGTCATGCCGAGGATCACGCCGAGCACGAACCCCAGCGCGATCGCCGCGATCTCCGCGCGGCGCGTGAACTGGTAGCTGGTCCGCTCGCGCTCGGCCAGGTGGCTGAGCAGCAGCGTCCTCACCAGGACGACGGTCGCGACGATGATCAGCGCGCCCGCGATGCAACCGATCAAGACGTCGTCGAAACTCTTGCCGTAAGCCTTGTGCAGGCGATCGACCAGTATCACCCCGGTCAGCGAGCCGGGAACGCCGCCGTAGGCAAGCCACTTGGACACGCCGAGGTCGACAGTGCCCTTACGCAGGTGCTTGTAGCCGCCGAGCGTCTTGGTGATCGCGCCGTAGGTCAGGTCGGTGCCGACGGCGACGACCGGGTGGATGCCGAGCACGATGATCAAGATCGGTGTCATCAGCGCGCCTCCGCCGATCCCGGTCAGACCTATGAGGATTCCGACGCCGAGGCCGAACAGCACGATCTCAGGGCTGATTCCCAACATCAGTTCACCGACCATGGGCACTTAGAGCAAGCTGGGCAAGGAATAGGAGGCCCACCCACCCCGCGTGGCGTGCTACGCACGCGAGCGACCGAGGACGCAGATCCAGCGCAGCTATACGTGCCCATGGAGTCCGCACTCGGTCTTCGATGTGCCTGCCCATCGTCCCTCACGGCCTGAGCCGGGCAGCGTGCACGGCGCGCAGCCGATCGAGGAGTAGCCCTGATCGTGCAGCGGGTTGTACGGGAGGTCACGCTCGAAGATCCGCTGCCACAGATCCTTCTCGCTCCATAGAGCGAGTGGGCTGTACTTGTAGATACCGCGCTTCGCGTCCTGTTCGACCAACTCGGTCTCGGCGCGTGTGGGGCCCTGCTCGCGCCTGATCCCCGTGATCCAGCCCTCAGCGTCCTCGAGCGCTCGCTCCAGGGCCGCGACCTTGGCCACCGAGCAGCAGTGCTCCGGTCCGCTCCACGGAGCCGACGGATTGCCGGCGTCGTGGACCTCGATGTCGATCCCGAACCGCTGCTCGAACTGCTTCCACGTTTGTAGCGTCTCTGGAAATAGCACGCCGGTATCGATCGTCGCGATCCGAACCGGCGTTTGTCCCTCGCCGATGCGCAGCAGCTCGTCGATCAGCACCGACTCCTCCTTCTGGAAGGAGCACAGCAGCACGAGACGATCGCCGTGGCGATCGACCGCCTCGCGCAGCGTGTCGGTCAGGCTGGCGGCAAGCGCGCTCGCGTCCCCGTCCGGGGCGCCCGAGGCGAGCGTCTCCTCATTGCTGTCGGCTAGACCGCGCACTCGCCCTCGCCGCGGATCACCTGGAACGGCACGTCGCGGTTCCAGTCGATGAATGTGTTCATCGTCTCCAGGCTGAAGTCCACCGGCAGCGACAGCTCCTTGACGAGACCTTCGAGCTCTGGGGTTCCGACGCGCTCTACAAAGGCGCCCCACTCCTCGCCCTCATTGCGGTTGGCCTCGTAGTGACGGATCCAGCGTTCCACCGCCTCGGGTGCGCGCTTGGCCGGCAGGCGCAGCTTTAGGCGCTGGCCGAACTTGACCTCGCCGCCTTCCCAGACGCCGCCGACGTGGGGGATGTAGGCCGGGATCGTGTGCTCGCCGACCTTGATCGAGGCGCCGTAGAAGCCGATCGCGCCGAGGTGATGCTGGCCGCAGCCGTTCGGGCAGCCGCTCATCTTGATGTGGATCTTGCGGGTCAGCGGGTCGGTGATGCCCATCTGCTCGATGCGCTCTTCGATCGCCCTATTCAGGCCCATCGAGCTGGTGATCCCGAGCTTGCACGAGTCCGTGCCCGGGCAGGAGACGACGTCGCCGATCTCGCGCGAGCCGGCGCCACCGAGGTCGAGCGCCGACAGCGCCCTCCAGACGTCGTAGACGCTCTCCTGTCGCACCCAGCGCAGGACGAGGTTCTGCTGGACGGTGGTGCGGGCGTAGCCGCCGGCGTAGTCGCGCATGATCTGGCTGAGGCCGCGGAACTGCTCCGGAGTCAGGTCGCCGCGCACGATCTTGACCTCGACTGTGACGAAGCCCTCCTGCTTCTGGGGGGCTACATTTGCCTGCTTGAAGCGCTCGAACTCGGTTATGTCGCCGTTGGGTGAGCCGTAGCTCGTGGGCGGCGCCGGGGCGGCCTCGCGCTCGTCATCGAGAAACAGACGATCCTCGATCGAGAAGTCGCGTTCTGACACCCAATCGCCTTCGAGCTCCTGCTCGACCTGGGTGCGCAGCTCGTCGATGCCGAACTTGTCCACGAACACCTTGATGCGGGCGCGCGCGCGGTTGACGCGCAGCCACTCCTGGCGGTCGAAGATGCGGAAAACCGCCTCGGAGATCTTCAGGTAGTCGCCGTTGTCGAGCTCCACGAAGTCGTACAGAGTCGGGGCGACGCGGGGCATGATCGAGGTGCCGCCGCCGACGAGCATCTCGGCGCCGCGAACCTGGGTGGGTGGGGTTCCATCTCCATTGGGGATCTCCTTGATCCGGGCCCTAAAGGCGATGTCGTGGATGCCACTGATCGCGCGGTCGCGCGGGGAGCCGTCGAAGGAGGTCTTGATCTTGCGCGGCATGCCCTGAGTGGTGGGGTGCCTGACGAAGTAGCGCACGTATGCGCCCGCGTAGGGGGTGAGGTCAAACAGCTCGTCGGGCGCCACGCCCGCCCACTGGTCGCCGGTGACGTTGCGCACAGTGTTGCCGCAGCCCTCGCGGCTTGAGAGGCCGGCTTCGCCGAGCTCGCGGATCGCCTTCTCGGCCTCCGGCAGCGGAATGTGGTGCATCTGTATGTTCTGGCGGGTCGTCACATGGCCCTTGCCGAGCGGGGCGTACTTTTCGACCACGTCGGCGAACTTGTCCATCTGCTCGGGGGTAATACCGCCGAACGGGAGCTTCGTGCGGATCATCTGCACGTCGGGCTGACGCTGGCCGTACACACCCTGCTTGAGACGGAACTTGATGAACTCGTCTTCCGGTGTATCGCCGGCCAGGAACTTGGTGGCCTCGGTCTTGAAGTCGTCGTACTCCCGCTGCAGGATCGGGATCACGTGGCCGGGGACGTTCTGCAGGACCTCAGGATCCTCAAGCGAGCCCTTTTTCGGGGCCTGCTCGGCGGGTATCGAAACTGGCTCCATCTAGCGAACCTCCTGGTCCGGGCGCGGTCAGCCCGGGAAATCGTTTGCGACCGGTCAGAGCGATTGGGACTAAAGCCTAGCGGCTTTCAGGTATTTAGCCAAGGCTCCGGCTCGGGTGGGCGGGACCCATAGATCTGGCGTGCCACGCCTTCGAGCATAGCCGCGCGCAACCAGGGGTCGAGGGCCTCCGGCTGGGTCGCCAGAGGGGGGGCTGTATCGCGCATGAAGCGCTCGAGCGCGGCCACGATCGCCGCCGCCTCGGCCGGCGAGGCGGACGGGGAGATCAGCTCGAGTTGGGGGCGGCGATTGACCACAGGGGCATTGTGACTTGTGGCGACGCCGGATGGGTTCATCGCCGCAAGACTGCCTGCGCAAACTCGACCAGATCGCCCGCCTGTCGCAGCGCGGACTTGAGCTGTTGGCCGCCGACATCGAACAGGCCGTAGTGCGCCTCGTCCTTAAGGCTCAGCAAGCGT
>DATAQR010000183.1:0-6921 GCA_036264565.1 Solirubrobacteraceae bacterium
CTCCTCGAGCACCGCGCGGCGCGAGAGCACGACGTTGTTGCGCGAGCGGTTGAGCTCGATCACCTTGGTCTCGATCTGCGTGCCGAGATACTCGTCAAGGTTCGGAACGCGGCGGATGTCGACG
Source organism: Solirubrobacteraceae bacterium (assembly GCA_036264565.1). GTDB lineage: Bacteria > Actinomycetota > Thermoleophilia > Solirubrobacterales > Solirubrobacteraceae > Palsa-744. Next base: position 125 of record DATAQR010000183.1, read on the forward strand.
AGCGAGGCGGGCAGGAAGCCGCGCACCCCGAGGTCGATGATCAGCCCGCCCTTGACGACCTCGATGACTGAGCCGATCACCGGCTCGCCGGACTCGGCGGCGCCCTCGATGCGACGCCATGCCTTCTCGAAGCGCGCGCGCTTCTTGGACATGATCAGGCGCCCGTCCTGGTCCTCCTTGGTGAGGACCATCGCGTCGACCTCCTCGCCGAGCTGGACCTCGTCGTGCGGGTCGACCGACTTGCGGATCGACAGCTCACCTGCGGGAATGACGCCCTCGGACTTGTAGCCGATGTCCACCAGGACCTCGTCCTTGTCGATGCGAACGACGTTGCCGGTGACGACCTCGCCCTCCTCGAAGGGCTGCATCGTCGCGTCGTAATTAGGGACTATCTGCCCGTCGATTTCGAGCAGCAGTCCATTCGAACCGTCCACGACGTGAGCGTGGGTGTTCTCGATCAAGGTCTCCACCGGGCGAAGCGTAGCGCAGGCATATCATTGGCTGCCGTATGCCCGTGAGAGCAACCAAGCGCGGGGCGCAGCGCACTCCGCTGCAGCGAGACTGCGACGTGCTCGTCTGCGGCGCCTCCTTCGCGGGCCTGGCGGTCGCGCGCGAGCTGGCCGGCAGCGGCGCCCGTGTGCTGTTGATCGACCGCTACGAGATCGGCGAGCGCCAAACCTCGGCGTGCGGAATACCGACCGTGTGGTTGGAGGCGCTCGGCCTACAGGGCTCGCTGCGCCAGACATTCGGCGAGCTGGTTGTGCACACGCGCTTCAGCACGCAGCGCTGGCGGCTGCCGTGGACGTTCTCGACGTTCGACTACCGCGAGCTGTGCACACTGCTGTGGGAACAGTCTGAGGAGTCGCGCACGAGCTTTGAGACGGCGACCGTGACCGGTCGGGACGGCCACGTCGTCCACACCGACCGCGGCGAGCTGACCGCGCCGTACATTGTCGATGCGCTCGGCTGGCGGCGGGTACTCTCCAACCGGTCCACGATCCAACCGCCGAACGCCCGTCTCTCGCGCGGCCTGGAGGTGCACCCGGATGGCCGCGGCGAGGAGCTTGAGCTGTGGATCGATCCGAAGTACGCCCGCGCCGGCTACGGGTGGAGCTTCCCCGCCCGTGACGAGCTGCGCGTCGGCGTCGGCTCGTTCTGGCCGAGCCGCCACGTCAAGGAGCCAACGGTGCGCCTGGCCGGCGATCTCGGGCTGCCGCCTGAGGGCTATCAGGGCAACTGGATCCCCCACCAGCTGCGCAGCGCGGTCGAGGACGGGATCTACTTCGTTGGCGACTCGGCCGGTCATTGCCTGCCATTGACCGCCGAGGGAATCCGCACCGCGCTGTACTTCGGCCTGGCCTGCGGCCGTGAGCTGCGCGGTGCGCTAGCGGGCGAGACGACTCCAGAGCAGGCACTGAAGCGCTACGGAGCGTTCTCGGACGCCCACGAGCGCAAGTTTCGCTGGTTGCTGAACACCCAGCGTGCCGTCGGGCAGCTGACGCCGACCCCGGCGATCGCGGCGATGTCAAGAGCGTTCGCCAACGAGCGCGTGTGCGCGTGGGCGTTCGGGCACTACCTGGAGATCGCCCCGCCGCGGTTCGCGGGCGCCGTACCCGTGCGCCGCATGGCCTACGCGCCGCCCTCCGCGCTCTCCCACGCGCCTGGGACGATCTCCAGGTAGCACATGTCGATGCGCAGCCGATCGAACGTCCACTCGAACAGCCTCCGCCCCAGCCCGTAGCGACGCACGAGCGCCCGCTCGGCGATCTGCTCGCGCTCTGACGAGACGACGCTCGCGCGAGCCTCAAGCGGTGCACCCAGGGGTCTGCCGCGCACAGTGCTCGGGGCGATCAGGACACGTGAGTCGTTGCGCAGCCGCTTAACCTTGCCGGCGGTGCGCTCGCTGCGCACGTAGAAGCGGCCGTCCGCTTCGGCCGCCCAGACCGGTGTGGAAACAGGGACGCCGCTGCGGCGGAAGGTTGTGAGCAACGCGCGCTTGTGCGCTGCGATCTCCTGCGTAGTCCCAGTGCGTGGCGCCTCGGTGATTGTGCGTGCGCCGGCGGGGGCTGTGCGCGCGGCCAGACGCGCCAAGAAGATCGCGGCGGGGGGTCGCCGCCCTGGAACGGGATGCGCGCCGGGGCGGGCCTTTGCGGCTTCGCGCGTCGCGTGGGATGCCTGAATTTCATCGACCACCAGGTGCTCCTCTCTTTCGCCTGTAGGACTCTGACCACTGCTACGCCATCCGAGCGAAATCATGCGTCAAGCAGATCGCTTCGGCAGACCAGCCGCTCGGTAGAGTAATAGGCGCTTACGCAGCGGCCAAACGACTTGGAGGCATAAGCAAATGACCCGGATCGAAGGGGCGCCCGCAGGTTGGCGCAAACCGTTGTTGGCGCTCGTCTACGCGATGACGCGACGACACATGCGCGAGATCGCAGAGAACCAAACCGAGCGGGCGATCGAGCCGGCGGAGGTCTACGGTCACCTGCCGACCGTGCTGATCGGCTACGGCATGTTCGTCGGCGCGGCAGAGAAACAAAGTCACGTCGACCGTCGCCTGAAGGGCCTGGCGACTGTAAAGGCCGCGACGTTGACGCACTGCGAGTACTGCATCGACATCGCCTCCTCGGCCGCACGCAAGTCGGGACTGCGCGACGAGCAGCTGCTGGCGCTGCCCCGCTATCGGGAGAGTGACGAGTTCAGTGAGCTGGAGAGGCTGGTGCTCGACTATGCGGTGGCGGTGTCGCGCACGCCAGTGGAGGTGTCTGACGAGCTGTTCGCGGCACTGCGCGAGCACTTCGACGAGCGCCAGATCGTCGAGTTGACGAGCGCGATCGCGATCGAGAACCTGCACGCCCGCTTCAACGCGGCGCTAGGGATCGGCTCCGCCGGCTTCACCGAGGGGATGGTGTGTGCGGTGGCAGAGCCTGCGGCGGCCGACATGCAGGCGCCGGCGGCGCATCAGCAGCGCGTCGGGAGCGCTTCGCCGGTGGCGGGCTGAGTCCAGACCAGCCGAGACGCGCCTACCGCCGCACGACCAGCAGCGCCCCCACCACCAGCAGCACCAGCCCCGCGATCCTGGTAGCGCCGACCGATTGCTTGGCGATCCCGAGCAGGCCGAAGCGATCGATCACGACCGCCGCTGCCAGCTGACCGCAGATGACGAGCGCGGTCAAGCCGCTAACCCCAAGCGTGCGCACGGTCAGGATCGCAACGGTCACATAGACAGCGCCGAGCAGACCGCCGACCCAAGCCCAGGCGGGAGCTTTACCCGCCTGCCCGAAGCTACCCAGCCCGCCGTAGAAGAGCGTAGCCACAAGCGCAAGACCGATCATGCCGACAACGAACGAGAAGGTCGCTGCTTGCACGCTGCCGATGCTCTTGCCCAGGCGCGAGTTGACTGGCGCCTGCAGCCCGACCAGAACCCCGGCCACCGCCGCCAGCACGACCGCCAGCGTGCGTGTCACTTCGCCTCCAGCCAGTTCTGGCCGACACCGACCTCCACCGCCATCGGCGGCAAATGCTCCCACACGCCACACATCTCCTCCTCGATCAGCACGCGCGCCGCATCGATCTCCGCGGGCGGCGCCTCGAACAACAGCTCGTCGTGGATCGTCAGGATCAGCTTGGCCTCGAAGCCGCCCTCGCGCAACGCGTCGTGACAGCGCACCATCGCCAGCTTGATCACGTCCGCCGCGGTGCCCTGGATCACCGTGTTGACCGCCAAGCGCTCCCCCAGCGAGCGCACCTGATAGTTGCGCGCGCGCAGCTCGGGGATTTGCCGGCGCCGACCCCATAGCGTCTTGACGTAGCCCTGCTCCTTGGCCACCTCGATCGTCTCGGCGATGAACGCCGCCACGCGTGGGAAACGCTCCAGGTAGGCGTCGATGAACGTTTTCGCCTCCTCCAGCGGGATGTTCAGACGGTCGGCCAGGCCGAAGTCCGAGAGGCCGTAGACGATCCCGTAGTTGATCATCTTCGACTTCGAACGCATCCCCGGGTCGATCTGGTCGGGCGCCACTGCGAAGACCTGCGAGGCGGTGGCGGTGTGGACATCTTCGCCGCGCTCGAAGATCTCCTCGAGCACCGGCTCGGCCGCGATGTGGGCGAGCACGCGCAGCTCGATCTGCGAGTAGTCGGCGGAGATCAGCTGTCTACCCGGCTCGGCCTCGAAGCAGCCGCGGATCTCGCGACCCAGCGGGGTGCGGATCGGGACGTTCTGCATGTTCGGGTTGGTGGACGCGAGTCGGCCCGTCTGCGCCCCCGCCTGCAGGAAGGTGGTGTGGATGCGTGAGCGCTCGTCCACCAGCTGTGGCAACACGTCGATGTAGGTCTTGATCAAAGTCGAGAGCTCGCGCCAGCGCTCGATCCGCGGCACGATCTCGTGCTCGTCGCGGATCGCCTGCAGCACGCGCGCGTCGGTGGAGAAGCCGGTCTTGCCGCGGCGCTTGCGCGACAGCTCGAGCTTGACGAACAGGATCTCGCCAAGCTGCTGCGGCGAGCCGATCGTGAACTCCTCGCCGGCCAGCTCGTAGATGCGCCGTTCCAGCTCGGCGATCTCGGAGCGCACCCGCCCGGTGATCTCGGACAGCCGCTCCAAGTTCAAGCGCACACCGACCAGCTCCATCTCGCGCAGCACCGGCACCAGCGGCAGCTCGACCTCGCGCAGCAGGCTCTCCAGCCCACGCTCGGCGATCTGCTCACGCTGCCACTTGGCAAGCGCGGCCAGCAGCAGCGCCTCGCCTGCCAGCTTGTCCTCCATGTTGGCCGCCAGCCCGCGCTCTTCGCACAGCTCGGCGAACGGGTAACCGCGCCTGGCCGGCTCCAGCAGGTAAGCGCCGAGCATCGTGTCGTGTGCGAGGTTCGGGGGCACCGCTCCCAGCGACTTAGCGTCGTGAGCGATCACCGGCCGCTCGCCGCAGGCGGCCACCACCTGCCCGGGCGACTCGCAGTCACCGACCAGCACGGTCGATCCGGCGGCGACAGCGAAGCGCCACGGCGCGCCCTCAACGAACAGCTCGCCCTCGGGTACCTCGGCGGCGTGCACCGTGATGCACAGCTCCTCGCCGCGCAGCGCGGCGAGATCCTCGGGCTTGCCATGACGAACGCGCCCCTGCAGAGTCGTCTCGCTCGGCGCCGCGGGCGCCGCCAGCTCATCCTGGCCGAGCGCCTCTTCCAGGCGGCGCAGCGGATCGCGTAGCTCGTGCTTGCGAAACACCTCGCGCAGCTGCGAGCGGTCAGGCTCGCGGGCGGACTCGGCCTTGAGGTCAAGCTCTACCGGCAGGTCGCGCTTGACGGTCGCCAGTTGCTTGGAGACGCGCGCGTCCTCCGCATGGTCGATCAGGTTTTGGCGGCGCTTGGGCCCGCCGATTTCGCGCACGTGTGAGAGCACCCCCTCAAGCGAGCCATACTTTCCGATCAGCTCGCTGGCCGTCTTCTCGCCGATCCCCGGGATGCCGGGGATGTTGTCGGAGGTGTCGCCCTTCAGTCCGTAGAAGTCGGGGATCAGCTCGGGTGCCAGCCCGTAGCGGTCGATCACCGCCTGGCGGTCGTACAGCTTGGTCTCGGTGATCCCGCGCGCCGTTGCCATTACCTGCACCAGCCCGGCCTCGTCGATCAGCTGGAAGACATCGCGGTCGCCGGTGACGATCGTCACCGGCACGCTGGCGCCGCGCGCCTGCTCGGCCAGCGTTGCGATCACGTCGTCGGCCTCGTAGCCCTCGAGCTTTACGTTGCGGTAGCCAAACGCCTCGACCAGTGGTTCCATCTGCGACCACTGCTGCTTAAGCAGATCCGGCCGCGAGCGGCGCCCGGCCTTGTACTCGGCGAAGATCTCTGTGCGGCCTGAGCTGCCCGCGTCCCAGGCGACGATCGTCGGTTGCACGCCGTGGTCGGTGACGATCTTCACCAGCATCGAGGCGAATCCGAAGATCGCGTTCGTCGGCTCGCCCGTCGAGGTCGCGATCGACTCCGGCAGTGCGTAGAAGGCCCGGTAGACCAGGCTTGGGCCGTCGATCAGGAACAGGCGGCGCTCCACGCCGAGCACTCTAGTCGTGCCCGCGGCACGGCTTGCGCGCGGTCCGAGCGGCGGCCCCGTGGTGGCCCGCGCGGCGACCGCACGACGACGCGCGGGGTCCCAGCGGAGCTGAGCAGCGGCCTGAAGTCCTCAAGCAAATAACATGCCGCGCCGTGCACGTGACCCCGAGCGCGCAGTACCGCCTGACCATCCGCGTCAAGATCGACAAGCGCCTTGGCATGCTCGGAGCGGTCACCGACCTGATCGGCGAGCAGGGCGGGATGGTCGTCGCGGTCGACCTGGTCGAGGCCGACGCCGAGCACAGCGTGCGCGACGTCCTGGTTGACGCCTCCAACCGCGAACACTGGAACCGGATCCTCTCCGCGCTCAGCTCGCTGGCGGGCGTTGAGGTTATCGACACCACCGACCGTACCTTCCTGCTTCACGTCGGCGGCAAGATCGAACAGCGCAACAAGCACCCGCTGAAGACGCGCGATGACCTGTCGATGACCTACACCCCTGGAGTGGCCCGCGTCTGCACGGCGATCAAGGACGACCCTGACAAGGCCTTCCAGTACACGATCAAGCGCAATACGGTAGCCGTCGTCTCAGACGGCACGGCAGTGCTCGGCCTCGGCGACATCGGGCCGCAGGCGGCGATGCCGGTGATGGAGGGCAAGGCCTGCCTGTTCAAGGAGTTCGCCGGCGTCGACGCCTTCCCGATCTGCCTGGACAGCAAGGACCCCGATGAGATCGTGCGCGCGGTCAAGCTGATCGCCCC
>DATAQR010000002.1:0-44712 GCA_036264565.1 Solirubrobacteraceae bacterium
CTGCGACTACGCCCTGGCGTCAGCGAGCGGTTGGCGGCTCAGGCCCAGCGTGCCGGTCTCGCTCCGCGCACCCTTGCCCAGCGCTACCTGGACGAGAGCCTGCGTCGCGAGGATCATCCGCTGATCCGCTTTGCCGACGGCCCGAGCGGACGCAGGGCTGCTCTGGTCGGAAGAGGGCTTGATGTTTGGGAGGTGATCGAGCTTGTTCGTGACAATGACAACGATGCCGACGAGGCAGCCGCCTACCTGGAGATCCCGGCTGGTTTGGTTCAGGCCGCAATCACCTACTACGGCGACTATCGCGATGAGATCAACGCCGAGATTGCGCTCAATCAGGCCGAGTCTGAGCGCGGATACGCTGCCTGGGAGGCGGGCAAGCAAGCGCTTGCTTCGTGAAGGTTCTACTGGATGAGCATTTCTCGCCGGCCGTAGCACGTCTGCTGCGCGAGCGTGGCTTGGACGCCGATGCTGTAGTAGCGCGTTCCGACCTTGCTGAGGCGTCCGACCGCGAGGTTCTCGTTTGCGCGACCCGGGAAGGACGAGCGGTCGTCACCAACAATGTCAAGGACTTTCGCCCGATCGCGGCAGGGCGACTGGCGGACGGTCGAGGCCATGCCGGCTTGATTCTCGTACCCGGCCCCCGTCGTAGGCGACGAGGGGACACCGGCCGTCTTGCCGATGCGATCGGGGCCGTGATGGCCGATCACCCTGGTGGCATTCCCGGCTCGGAGCGATGGGTCGCGCCGGAGCGCTGAGATGCTCGGATCGAGCGCAGAACAGACTCGTTCAAGCGCTGCTCAGGCGATCTCCTCCAACCGCCCGACGATCTCCGCCGCATAGCGTGTGAAATGCGCCGGGTCGAAGATCGCGTCGAGATCTAGACCCGCCGTGCGCTCGTCGGCAGCGAGCAGGTCACGTAGCTGCGTGCCCTCGTCCCACGCGCGCTGCGCAAGCTCCTGGGCGATCCGGTAGGCGTCCTCGCGCGCCATTCCCCCGCGGCCGGTGTCGACGTCACCCTCGACCAGCGCCAGCAGCACGCGCTGCGAGTACAGCGCGCCATGCGTCGATTCGAGGTTCGCGCGCATCCTCGCTTCGTCCACGACCAGTCCCTGCACGAGCGCGGTCGCCGAGCGCTGCATGTGGTCGATTAGGATCGTCGAGTCGGGCAGGATCACGCGCTCGACCGAGGAGTGGGAGATGTCGCGCTCGTGCCATAGCGCCACGTTCTCCAGGCCCGCCTGCGCGTTGCCACGCAGCACGCGCGCCAACCCCGTGAGCTGCTCGCTCTTGATCGGGTTGCGCTTGTGCGGCATCGCCGAGGAGCCCTTCTGGCCGGCGCGGAACGGCTCGCGCACCTCGCGCACCTCTGTGCGCTGCAGATGTCTGATCTCGGTAGCCAGCCGCTCCAGGCCTGCGCCTGCCAGCGCGATCGCCTGCAGCAGCTGTGCGTGACGGTCGCGGGCGACGACCTGGGTGGAGACGTCCTCGCGCCTGAGGCCCAGCCGCTCGAGCACGCGCCGCTCGAAGTCGGGGCTGGTCGCGGCGTAGGTGCCGACGGCGCCGGAGACCGCTCCCACCGCGACCTGCTGAAAGGCGGTTTCCAGGCGCAGTGCGTTGCGGTGCGCCTCGAAGGCCAAGCCGGCGAGCTTGATACCGAACGTCGTCGGCTCGGCCTGCACGCCGTGGGTGCGGCCGACGCACAGAGTGTCTACGTGCTCGCGGGCCCTGTTCGCGAGCGCCTGAACGAGAGCATTTGCGCCCGGCACGACGATCTCCCCAGCTGAGCGCAGCTGCAGCGCCAACGCCGTGTCGAGCACATCCGAGGATGTCAGCCCGAAGTGAATCCAGCGTCCGGCCTCACCGGCGCTTGCCGACAGCACGTCCACGAACGCCGCCACGTCGTGGTCGGTGACTCGCTCGCGCTCGTTCACGGCCTCAACGGTGAAGGTCGCGGCGCGGATCGCCTCAAGCTCGGACGGTGTTGGGCCGTCGCCTTCGCTTGCCTGCCTGCGCCCTTCGGGGTGTGCCCCAGAGGGTGTTCCCTCCAGGGCGCCAAACAGCGCCGGCAACTCCTCGCACGCCGCCACCTCGACGCGGCGCCATGTCTCCATGCGCGCCTCGTCGGTCCACAGGGCGCCCAGCTCAGGACGTGTGTAGCGCGCGATCACCTCGATGATTATCGCCTCCGCTTAGACGTTACGCGGCGTGGCGGCCCGTCCGCCGATCCGGTACAACGGTGACAGCGCGCCGCAGGAGCGCGAATGTCGCGAGGAACGGAGGAGCCATGCCCACATACATCATGCTCTCGACGTTGACGCCAGAGGGTGTGCAGACGGTCAAGAACAACCCGGAGCGCATCCGCGAGGTCAACAAGGAGGTTCAACAGCTCGGCGCCACCGTCAAGGCGCAGTGGGCGACACTCGGCGCGTTCGATTTCATCTCGGTGGTGGAGGCGCCCGACGAGAAGACGATGGCCCGCGTTTCGCTGGAGCTTGGATCGCGCGGAACCGGCCGTTACGAGACGCTGTCCGCAATAGGCATCGATGAGTTCATAGCCTCGCTGTGAGTAGCGTCTCGTCGCGCCTGGCGGCGTCGCCGCAAGCGGGTCGTGCTGGCCGGTTCGGGGATGCGAGCCGAAGGCGAGTGTCTCCCGGTTCGGCACTGTCCCCGCTTGCGCTCCTTGCCAGCCACGACGATCCACTACTCACAGGAGCTTTGTGATGAAGATCCTCGTTATTGGATCGGGCGGTCGCGAGCACGCGCTCGTACGCGCGCTCGCGCGCTCGCCCCAGCGCCCTGAGCTGCTGTGTGCGTCCGGGAACGCCGGGATAGCTGGCGACGCGCCGCTGCTCGACATAGCGGTGGACGACATCGAGGGTCTGGTGGCGGCAGTAGAGCGTGAGTCCGTCGATCTGACGGTGGTCGGGCCGGAGTTCCCGTTGGTGGCGGGGCTGGTCGATGCGCTCGCCGAGCGTGGGCACACGGCGTTCGGTCCGAGTGCGGCCGCAGCGCAGTTGGAGGGCTCGAAGGCGTACGCCAAGCAGGCGATGGTGCAGGCCGGGGTGCCGACCGCGCGCTGGCGACGCGTCGAGTCGGTCGATCAGGGAATCGAGGCCGTGGCCGAGCTGGCCTCGCCCGGGGTGGTCGTCAAGGCCGACGGCCTCGCCGCCGGCAAGGGCGTGACGGTCGCGCAGGACGCCGAGCAGGCGCAGGCGGCGCTGAGGGAGATCTTCATCGACGGTCGCTTTGGCGTCGGCGCCAGTGCCGTGGTTGAGGAGCTGTTGGTCGGCGAGGAGCTGTCCCTGCTTGCGCTATGTGACGGTCTGCAAGCCGTGCCGATGGCGCCGGCGCGCGATTTCAAGCGCATCTACGACGGCGACGCCGGACCGAACACGGGCGGGATGGGCTCCTACTCCCCGGTCGCCGGGATCGACGCGGCCGCCATCAGCGAGATCGTCGCTCAGGTACATCAGCCGATCGTGGATCTGATGCGTGCACGCGGCATCCCTTTCCACGGCGTCCTCTACGCAGGCCTGATGCTGACCGCGGACGGCCCGAAGGTGCTCGAGTTCAACGTGCGTTTCGGTGACCCCGAGACCCAGGCTGTGCTGCCGCGTCTACGCAGCGACCTGGTCGAGCTGCTACTGGCGGCCTCGCGCCCAGGAGGGCTGGATGGCGTTGCGCTTGACTGGTCGGAGGAGTGGGCGGTCACCCTGGTGTTGGCGAGCGCCGGCTATCCCGCGTCATCTTCCATTGGCGATGAGATCCACGGGCTGGCCGACGTCCCGGCTGGGATCGAGCTAACTCACGCGGGCACCGCCGCTAGCAATACCCGGTCCGGGGCACGCGGCGGCGTGATCGTAACGGCCGGCGGGCGCGTGCTGAACATCACCGCGCTCGGTCCGAGCGCACGAGCCGCCCGCACGGCGGCGTATGCTGCCGCAAAAGCGATCTCGTTCGAGGGTATGCAGCTGCGGACCGATATTGCCGCCAACGCGGAGGCGGCCGGTGAGGCGGCGGTGTCCAGCCTCGGCGCGAGCCACGCCTGAACCGATCCAGAGCCATGACCGACGCCGCCCCCACCCCGATCCGCACCGGCCTCGCCGAGGCTGAGGTGCAGGCACAGCTCGAGGAGTGGGATGTCGACGGGCCGCTCGTCGGCATCGTGATGGGCTCGGAGAGTGACATGGAGGCGATGGCGAAGGCCGCGGGCGTGCTGCGCGACCGCGGCATCCCGCACGAGCTGAAGGTGATGTCCGCTCACCGCGAACCGGACACGGTCGCCGACTACGCCAAGAGCGCGAAGTCGCGCGGCCTGCGCGTCGTGATCGCCGGCGCCGGCATCTCCGCCGGGCTCCCCGGCGCGGTTGCCGCGCATACCGATCTGCCGGTGATCGGCGTCCCCCTCTCGGGCCGTCTCACCGCCGCCGGTGGCCTCGACGCGATCCTCTCGATCGTGCAGATGCCCCCGGGTGTGCCGGTGGCGTGCGTGGGCCTTGACAACGCCCGCAACGCCGCGATCTTGGCAGCGCAGATACTGGCCGCGTGACCGTGCTCGCCGACCTCCCTCTGATCGCGAGCGGGAAGGTCCGCGAGCTGTATGACCTGAGCGACCGGCTGTTGATGGTCGCTAGCGATCGTATTTCCACCTACGACGCGGTGCACCCGACGCCGATCCCTGACAAGGGGAAGGTGTTGACCGGGCTCTCGGCCTTCTGGTTCGAGCAGACGCAGGGGATCGTCGCTAACCACATGCTCTCGGCCACCGACGGCGTACCGGCCGAGGCTCGCGCGCGCGCACTGGTCGTGCGCAAGCTGAAGATGCTGCCGGTCGAGTGCGTCGTGCGTGGTTACATCACCGGCTCGGGCTGGACGGACTACCAGGCCACCGGCAAGGTCTCAGGCATCGAGCTACCGGCCGGGCTGCGCGAGTCAGAGCAGCTGCCAAAGCCGATCTTCACCCCCTCGACCAAGGCCGAGGTCGGCCATGACGAGACGATCGACTTCGAGCAAGCCGCCGAGCTGGTCGGTGATCGTGGGCTGATGGAACGCGTCCGCGACATCTCGATCTCGCTGTACTCGTTCGCGGCCGAGCACGCTCGCGGCCGCGGCGTGATCCTGGCCGACACCAAGTTCGAGCTGGGCCTCGACGAGGACGGCGAGCTGGTGCTCGGCGACGAGGTGTTGACGCCGGACTCCTCGCGCTACTGGCCGGTCGAGGGCTATCAGATCGGCCGCGGTCAGCCGAGCTTTGACAAGCAGTACGTGCGCGACTGGGCCGCCGGCAGCGGTTGGGACAAGAAGCCCCCCGCCCCCGAGATCCCCGACGATGTTGTCGCCGGCACGCACGCGCGCTACGTCGAGGCGTACGAGCTGATCACGGGCGAGCCGTTCAGCGCCTGGTTGGAGCGGACAGGCGCCGAGGCCGCCGTCGCCGAGGGCGACGGAGCGGCGTGAGCGTGCGCGCGCGAGTGCTGATTCGCCCGAAGGCGGGCATCCTCGACCCCCAGGGCGAGGCGGTCATGCGGGCGCTGCCGGCGCTCGGGTTCGAGGGTGTCTCCGATGTGCACGTCGGGCGATTGGTGGAGCTGACCGTCGACGACGCCAGCCAGATCGAGCCGATGTGCGAGAAGCTGCTTGCTAATCCGCTGGTGGAGGACTACGAGATAGTCCTCGACAGATGAAGTTCGGCGTACTCCAGTTTCCTGGCAGTTGCGATGACATGGATGCGCTGTACGCGGCGCGGAGGGTGGGCGACGCCGAGCTGCTGTGGCATCGCGACCGTGACCTGAAAGGGGCAGACGCGATCGTCGTGCCCGGCGGCTTCTCCTACGGGGATTATCTGCGTGCCGGGGCGATCGCGCGCTTCTCGCCGGTGATGGAGTCGGTGATCGCCTTCGCCCGGGAAGGGGGGCTTGTGCTTGGCATCTGCAATGGCTTTCAGGTGCTGTGCGAGGCGCAGCTGCTACCCGGAGCGCTGTTGCCGAACACGAACTTGCGCTTCACCTTTAGGCAGGTCGAACTGGATGTGATCGAGGGTGATACGGCGTTCACGAGCGCCTGCCAGGGTGCGCGCCTGAGCATCCCGGCCAAGCACTCCTGGGGTCGCTACTACGCCCACGAGCACACGCTCGCCGCGATGCGCGCGCACGGTCAGGTCGTCGTCCGCTACGCGCCCGGCGAGAACTTCAACGGCTCGGTCGATGACATCGCCGGCGTGTGCAACGAGCAGGGCAACGTGTTCGGCCTGATGCCTCATCCCGAGCATGCGGTCGACGAGCTGACCGGCTCTGCTGATGGCCTGTGCATCTTCGCCTCGATGCGCCTGGTGGTCGAGGGTGCGCGTGTCTAGCGCGACGTTGCCAAGCGTGCAGGACGCGCTCGCGCTTGGGCTTACCGAGGGCGAGTACGAGCTGATCTGTGAGATTCATGCCCACCCAACCCGCGCGCCAAACCAGGTTGAGCTGGCGATGTACTCGCTGCTTTGGAGCGAGCACTGTGCCTACAAGCACTCCAAGAAGCTGCTCGGCACCCTCCCGACTGAAGGCAAGTACGTGGTGATGGGCCCTGGCGAGAACGCCGGCGCCGTCGACATCGGCGACGGGTTGGTGTGCGCCTTCAAGGTCGAGTCGCATAACCATCCGTCTGCCGTCGAGCCGTTTCAAGGCGCCGCCACGGGAGTTGGCGGCATCCTCCGTGACATCTTTGCGATCGGCGCCCGTCCCATCGCGGTGCTCGACTCGCTGCGCTTTGGGGAGCCGACGAGCGCCCGCTCGCGCTACCTGCTCGACCGCGCGGTCGCCGGCATCGGCCACTACGGCAACTCGATCGGGGTGCCGACGATCGGCGGCGAGGTCTACTTCGAGGCGCCCTACGAGCAGAACTGCCTGGTAAACGCGATGGCGCTCGGGATCGGCGAGTGCGACAAGCTCGTGCGCAGCGCCGCAGCCGGCATCGGCAACACGGTCGTTCTGTTCGGCGCCTCCACCGGCCGCGACGGCATCGGCGGCGCCTCGGTGCTGGCCTCCGCCGAGTTGGGCGAGGACGACGACAAGCGGCCCACCGTTCAGGTCGGCGATCCGTTCGAGGAGAAGAAGTTGATGGAGTGCTCCTTGGAGTTGTTGGAGCGGGGCCTGATCGTCTCGCTGCAGGATCTCGGCGCGGCCGGCCTGACGTCTTCGGCCTCGGAGATGGCCGCCAAGGGCCAGGTCGGGATCGACATCGACGTCGCCAAGGTGCCGCTGCGCGAGGCCGACATGGAGCCGTTCGAGATCATGGTCAGCGAGTCCCAGGAGCGGATGCTGTGCGTGGTGGAGCCAGCCAACGTCGAGCGGGTGCTGGCGCTGTGCGAGAGGTGGGAGATCGGTGGCGCCGCTATCGGCGCAGTCACCGATACGGGGCACATGCGCGTGTTCGACGACGGCGAGCTGGTCGGGGATATGCCGGTTCGGGCGCTGGTAGACGACTGTCCGCTTTATGACCTGCGGCCCGTAAAGCCGACCAGCGCGCTATACCCGGCGCCGAAGGCGCCCCTCCCCCCAAAAAACGAGCCGCGCGAGATCCTGCTCGCCCTGTTGGCCAGTCCCAACATCGCCTCGCGTCGCCCTCTGTTCGAGCAGTACGACTCGGTGGTCCAGTCGCGCACGGTCCGCCGCCCCGAGCAGGCCGACGCGGCGGTGCTGGCGATCCGGCCGCTCGGGGAACGCGCCGCGGCGCCCTCCGAGGAGCCGGCGGGCGGGAGCACGGCGGGGGGCGCCGGTCCGATACCCGGGATCGCGGTGTCGATCGATTGCAACGGCCGGCGCGTTGCCGCCGATCCCTACACGGGCACGATCGCGGCGGCGCTGGAGTGCGCGTCCAACCTCGCCTGCGTCGGCGCCGAGCCGCTCGGCACGACCAACAACCTCAACTTCGGCAACCCCGAGAAGCCGCACATCGCCTGGCAGCTGACCGAGTCGGTGCGCGGCCTCGGCGATGCCTGCCGGGCGCTTGCGGCGCCGATCGTCGGCGGCAACGTCTCGCTGTATAACGAGGGCGCGAGCGCCGGCCCGATCTACCCGACACCAGTGATCGGCATGGTCGGTCGGCTGCCCGACGTGCGCCGCGCCGGCCGCACCGGTTTCGCGCGCGCGGGTGACGCGATCGCGCTGGTCGGTCCGTTCGCGCCGTCGCTGCCGGCCAGCGAGCTCGCCAAGCTGCGCGGCGAGCTGCTCCCCGACGGCCTGCCGCCGATCGACATCGACGCGGTTGTCGCCGCGCAGGCGGCGGTGCGAGATGCCGTGTGCGACGGAGCGCTCGCTAGCGCGCACGACATCGCCGAGGGGGGCCTTGCGGTCGCGCTGGCCGAGTGTTGTCTTGGCGGCGGCCTCGGGGCGCGCGTGCAACTTGAGGCGGGGATGTTTGGGGCTGCCGGCGCCGGCGCGACGGGACCGGCGGTGGACTGGAGCGAAGGCCTCTCGGCGACCGCGTCCACGCCCGCATTCGTGGACAGGCTGTTCGGCGAGTGCTCGGGCGCTTTTCTCGTCAGCGGCGAGGAGGCGGCGCTACGCGCGCTCGGAGAGCGCACCCGCGTCGAGCTAATCGGCACGGTGCAGGGCGAGTCGCTGATCCTCGGCGAGCTGATCGACGTGTCACTGGCTGCGCTAGCCGAGGCGCACAACGCATTGGCGGAGCTGTTCGCATGACTGCTAGCGTGAACTGAACGATGCCCTGCGACCCTCGGCCGGAGGACCGCGACGGGCCGCGCGACGAGTGCGGCGTGTTCGGCATATACGCGCCCGGGCACGAGGTATCGCGTCTGTCCTATTTCGCCCTGTACGCGCTCCAGCACCGCGGGCAGGAGTCGGCCGGCATCGCCGCGGCCGACCGCGGCGGCAACATCATGACCCGGCGCGAGCTCGGTCTCGTCAACCAGGTCTTCGACGAGAACGACCTGCGCACGCTCGCCGGCGAGCTGGCGATCGGCCACGTGCGCTACTCGACAACCGGCTCCAACGCCTGGGAGAACTCCCAGCCGGTGCACCGCTCGCAGGGCACGAACGGCTCCAGCATGGAGCTGGCGCTCGCCCACAACGGCAACCTGATCAACGCGATCGAGCTGCACGAGGAGCTCTCCGAGCGCGGCGTCTCCTTCAGCTCCACCTCGGACTCGGAGATCGTCGCCGCCCTGATCGCCACGCATCCGGCCGAGCGGATCGAGGACGCGATCGCCGACGTGCTGCCGCGCCTAAACGGAGCCTTCTCGATCGTCGTGATGACGCGCGACCGCGTCGTGGCCTTCCGCGATCCGCACGGCCTGCGCCCGCTGGCGATCGGCCGACTCCCCAGTGCGGGGACGGGTGACGCGTACGAGGACCCCCCATCGCGGGAGGCAGGCGAGCCCGAGCGCTTCTGTGTCGCCTCGGAGTCGTGTGCGTTCGACATCATCGGCGCGACGCTCGTGCGCGACGTGCAGCCGGGTGAGATCGTCACGCTCGGCGAGAGCGGGATCGAGAGCCGGGTCGTGCTGCCCGACGAGCGCAAGGCGTTCTGCGTGTTCGAGTACATCTACTTCGCGCGCCCGGACTCGCGCATGAACGGCAACGTCCTGCAGGTCGCGCGCGGGAGGATGGGGGAGATTTTGGCGCGCGAGGCCCCGGTCGACGCCGATCTCGTGATTCCCGTGCCCGACTCCGGCAACCCGGCCGCGCGCGGCTTCGCGCGCGCCAGCGGTCTGCCCCAAGACGACGGTTTCGTCAAGAACCGTTATGTCGCCCGTACCTTCATCGCACCCGGGCAGGAGCTGCGCAAGCACGGCCTACGCTTGAAGTTCAACCCGCTGCCCGAGGTCGTCGGCGGCAAGCGGCTGGTGGTTGTGGACGACTCGATCGTGCGCGGCAACACCACCCGCCAGATCGTGCAGATGCTGCGCGACGCGGGCGCCAAGGAGGTGCACATGCGCATCTCCGCCCCGCCGATCAAGCACCCGTGTCACTACGGGATCGACATGTCCACGCGCGAGGAGATGATCGCCCACGAGCGCACGGTGGATGAGATCGCCGCTGAGCTGGGTTGCGATTCGCTGGCCTACATCTCCTTGGAGGGCGTGTACGAGGCCGTCGGTGGCGAGCGCGCTACGCATTGCGATGCCTGCTTTACCGGTGAATATCCGGTCAAGGGCAGCGACGGAGCACAGGGTAAGTACGCACTCGAGCCGGCGGGCGCTTGACCGCGAAGGCGTCCTCTATCGTTCTGGCGCGGTGAACCAAGCCCGGCTTCCAATCGCTGTTCTCGTCTCGGGAACCGGCACCAATCTGCAAGCGCTGATCGACCAAGTTCACGGGCGTGAGGCAACGATTGTCGCGGTCGCCTCCAATGTGCCCGACGCTCCGGCTCTGAAGCGTGCGGAAAAGCACGGCATACCTTGGGCGGTTTTTGCTCGTAAGCAATACATTGACCGTCAAGAACGCGACGAGGCAATGGCTGAATGGCTGGGCGAACACAGGGCAGGGCTGATAGTGCTCGCCGGGTTCATGGAGTTGTTGAGCGAGCAATTCTTGAAGCGTTTCCCGAACTCGGTCGTCAATGTGCATCCATCGTTGCTTCCGGCATACCCCGGGCCACATCCGATCGATGACGCCTTGGCGGACGGTGCGGAGGAGTTCGGGGTCACGGTCCACTATGTGGATGCCGGCATCGATACGGGTCCGATCATTCGACAGGAGTCCGTGCGACTTTCTGGAGCAAAAGATCCCGATCAGGTTCTTCGTCGGCTGAGGCCGATCGAGCACATGCTTCTGCCGTTGGTTGTTAAGGAGATAGCGGAAGGCAGGCAGTCGGTTGCCGCTTGAACTTACGGAGCCGGGCGCTGGCTATGTTCGCCGGGCGCTGATCTCGGTATCAGACAAGACCGGCGTGGTCGAGCTTGCGGTGGGCTTGGCCGAGCTGGGCGTCGAGATTGTCTCTACCGGCGGCACCGCGCGCGCGCTGGCCGAAGCCGGTTTGCAGGTGCGTGCGATCGAGGACTTCACCGGCTTTCCGGAGATGATGGACGGCCGCGTCAAGACGCTGCACCCGCGCCTGTACGCGGGTCTGCTGGCGGTGCGCAGCGACGAGTCGCACCTGCGCGCGGCGGCAGAGCACTCGATCGAGCCGGTCGACCTGGTCTGCGTGAACCTCTACCCGTTCGAGCAGACCGTTGCGCGCGGGGATGCGTCAGACGCCGAAATCGTGGAGAACATCGACATCGGCGGCCCGAGCATGATCCGCGCGGCCGCCAAGAACCATGCCTACGCCGCTGTGCTGACCGACCCGGCCGACTACGCGCCGGTGCTGAGTGAGCTGCGCGAGTCCGGCGGGCGCCTGAGCATGGCCACGCGCGAGCGGCTGGCCGCCGTCGCGTTCGCCTGCACCGCGCGCTACGACGCGGCGATATCGACATGGTTCGCGGTGGGCGTCTACAAGGGCGAGTTCCCACCCCAGTGGGTGAGCGTCTACGAGAAGACGATGGATCTTCGCTACGGCGAGAACCCGCACCAGCGTGCCGCCTACTACGCCGAAGTTGGCGCCTCCACCCACCTGTTGGAGGGGGTGCGTCAACTGCACGGCAAGGAGCTGTCGTTCAACAACCTGCTCGACCTATCCTCTGCGCGCGAGCTGGTCGAGGACTTCTCAGAGCCGGCCTGCGCGATCGTCAAGCACAACAACCCGTGCGGCTGCGCGCTAGGCCGCGACATCGCCTCGGCGTACGAGCGCGCCTTCGCCTGCGATCCGCAGAGCGCCTACGGCGGCGTGATCGCGCTCAACCGGCCTGTCGACCTGGCCTGCGCGCAGGCGATCTCCGCGCAGTTCGTCGAGGTCCTGCTTGCTCCCGGCTTCGAACCCGAGGCGCTCGAGAAGCTGGCGCAGAAGAAGAACGTACGGCTGTTGGAGCTGGGAGACTGGCCGCAGCGGCCCGAAGGCATGGAGGAGAAGCCCGTGCTCGGAGGCGTGCTCTCGCAGACGCGCGACACGGTCTCAGAGACGCCCGAGCAGATGACGGTGATGACGGAGCGCCAGCCAAGCGAGCAGGAGTGGGAGGACATGCGCTTTGCCTGGCAGGTGTGCAGGCACGTGCGCTCCAACGCGATAGTGATCGCGCGCGATGGCGCCACGATCGGCATCGGCGCCGGTCAGATGAGCCGTGTCGACGCGGTGCGGATCGCGATCGAGAAGGCGCAGGCGGGACACGCGCACGCGGGGGGGGATGGCGGCTCGGGTTCGACGGCCGGCGGTAATGCCGCCGATCCGCTCGCGGGCGCCTCGCTTGCCTCCGACGCCTTCTTCCCGTTCGCCGACGGCCCGCAGCTCGCGATCGACGCTGGCGTCACCGCGATCATCCAGCCCGGTGGCTCTGTACGCGACGAGGAGGTGGTGGCTGCTGTGGACGCCGCGGGCGTCGCGATGGTAGCGACGGGCATCCGCCACTTCCGCCACTGACGGCCGAATGGCGGCGCGGGCACCGATGCGAAGCCGTTGGCCGGCGTCCACGGCATTCTCCCCCCTGAATTCGACGCAATCTCCCCGCTGGATAGACAGCAATCTCCCCGCTATACTAGTTGCATTCTCCCCCCTCAATATCAACCGAGGATCGTCGACGGCGAGCTGGCTGACCGCCTGAGCGCCGTTGGCGCCGTCGTGATCGAGGGTCCCAAGGCGTGCGGTAAGACCGCCACCGCGCGGCAGATCGCGGCCAGCGAGGTGCTACTCGACGTCGATGCCAACGCGCGGCGCGCGATCGCCGTAGATCCCTCGCTGGTGCTGGACGGCCCGGCCCCGCGACTGCTCGACGAGTGGCAGATCGAGCCGGCGATCTGGAATCACGTCCGTCGCGCGATCGACGACCGCTCCAAGCCCGGCCAGTTCATCCTGACCGGCTCCGCGGTCCCCGCGGACGACATCGCGCGCCACACCGGCGCCGGGCGCATCGCGCGCCTGCGGATGCGCCCGATGAGCCTGTTCGAGGCCGGCGCGAGCAGCGGCGCGTTTTCGCTGGCCGACCTGCTGAACGGCAACATCGGCCAGAGTCCAGATCCGGGCCTGACGGTCGCCGACGTCGCCGAGCAGATCGCCGTCGGCGGATGGCCGGGCCTGCGCGGGCTCGGTGTTCGCGGCCGTCTGCTGGCCGTACGCGACTACCTGGCGGAGATCGCCCGCATCGACGTCGCTCGGCTGGACGCGACACAGCGCGACCCCGATCGCGTGGCTCGGTTGCTCGTCAGCATCGCGCGTAACGTGGCCACCCACGCGGCCGCCGCGACGCTGGCCAGGGATGCCGGCGGAGTCGACAGTCCGATTAAGGATGACACTGTGCGCGGCTACCTCGGCGCGCTGGAGCGGCTGATGGTCGTCGAGGATCAGCCCGCGTGGGCGCCGCACCTACGCTCCAGGCATCGATTGCGCACCGCACCCAAGCGCCACTTCGTCGATCCCTCCCTGGCGGTGGCAGCCCTGCGCGCGACACCCGAGCGGCTGATCGGCGACCTGAAGCTGCTCGGGTTCCTGTTCGAGTCGCTGGTCGTGCGCGACCTTCGCATCTATGCGCAGTCCTCGGATGCACGCGTGTCGCACTATCGCGACGGCGGCGGTCTGGAGGTTGATGCGATCGTCGAGGCCGCGGATGGTCGCTGGATGGCGTTCGAGGTCAAGCTCGGGCAGGGGCAGGTGGACGAGGCCGCCGACAGCCTCAGACGCTTTGCCGAGCGGGTGGACACCACGAGGTGCGGAGCCCCGGCGCTGTTGGGCGTGATCGTCGCTACCGGCTACGGTTATCGCCGCCAGGACGGAGTTGCCGTCATACCGCTGGGCGCGCTCGGGCCGTAGTGCTTCGGCTCGCAGTCAGTGGCGTTTGCGCCGTCGCTTCGGGTCCGGGCACGACACGGCGGTCTTGGCGCTGGGCAACGTCGGCACCAGCGGGGCATGCGCCACTTCAGGCATTAGCGTCGCCGATCGCGGACGTCAACGGCGCCGCCCGCGGCCGGGCAGGGGATGGCCGTATGGGCGAGCGCGTGGCTGCCGTCGAGGAAGCCGAAGCGCGCCGAGAACTGAAACCCGCCCGCTGGACAGGCGTTCGGCAACAGAATGCCCTTGGGGCGGTAGCCGAGCGTTGCGTTGCCAAGGCGTTCGTAGTAGGTAACCCCCTTGGGCCCGATCGTCGAGCGCAGGTGGATGACGGAGATGTACGGGGCACCCGGCAGGGTCGGTACGAGCGGCACGCCGATGTTGACGGTGCCGCCGAACGGAGAGGACGCGGGGAGCAGCAGTCCCGGGAAGACGACCCTCGTATCCACCGGGGCGGTGCCTTCGGCGTAGAACAGCAGCGCGAGCCTGCCGCCTTTGTCGGGCGCTCGCAGGATCGTGATCGGCGCGCTCTCGCTGACGATTGTCGTGCCGAGCAGGATCTCGGTGAGCGCCTCGCCATAACCCATCACCGCGTTGGGCGAACAGCCGCCGGTGCCCGACGATTCGAGCTGCTGCGCCGTGCAGGTGGCGAGTCCCAGCCCGCTCAGCGCGATCCCGAGATTGTTAGGGTAGCGCAGCTCGATCTCGGTCAGGGGAGGCGGCACCTGGGCGGCGGGATCGGACAACGAGAAGGAGAAGTCGAGCGTGGTCCGGCGGCCCAGTGACTCGGGTATGAACGTCGCGCCGAGCTTGGCCGAGGTCCCGGCTGTCGCCGTCGCCGTCGCCATCGCCGATGACGGCAGGCAGGCGCACAGCAGGACCGCCTGTACGGTGGCGGCCAGCCACACCTTGCTCGTTCGTGTCATGTCTCCCGCTCAGTAGTAGAGCGTGCCAACGGTCTGCACGGTCAGCGCGTAGTTGTCCCGGTTAAACGTGCCGTACAGCTGTGCGCGCCCGCGCGCGTGGCGGTAGCGGCCGCTGCCGTCGGCCACGATGAGCGAGCCGGCGAAGCTTTCGTATACGCCGGAGCCGTGCGGCGTGGCCGTTCCGTGTCCGCTGATCGCCCCGCCGCTCGCATAGATCGTGAAGATCCCGCTCATCGTCGCGCCCACCCTGAAGTGAACGCGCATGTCGCCGGGCAGCGTTCCCGATGCGCGGCCCTGCTCCAGCAATAGCGATCCGGACGCCGACACGTAGTGCAGATGGGCGGTATCGGTCGCTTTCAGCGCGTGCGCCGCGTGCGTCTTGGGCAAGGCCGTGAGCCTGTCTGCGCCCGCCGCGCCCGCGCCAAGAAACGCTCCGCATACCGTGAGCAGCGTAGCGGCGACTGCCGCTGGGACCCCCGGATATCGACGGTATGACATGACCCCTCCCCGATCCTCTACATAGTTGTAACACCTGCACCCCCGCGCCGGAGCGCGTCGCAGATCAAATCCCGCCAGGCGCGGCCGCGCTAGCCGCTACCGTCCCTCCCAACCGGCGTGTGCCGTCGCCGCACGGACGGTCTTGGCCAGGCGCCAGCCGCGCATCAACAGCAGCACGGGTGCGATCGGCGCTCCCAGCTCCGCGCGCACCTGGTCGAACACGGGCCTGGCGCGTGCCTGGCGGGCGGCGGGCGCGGAGGCGTAGTAGGCGACAACGCCGGCAAGCGTCATGACGTGATGGGCTCCGTCGGGTAGACGCCCAGCCTCGCGCGCCGCCTCGCGCGCGACCATCGATAGGCGTCCTCCCATCTGCTCGGGGCCGTCGTAGAGACTGGTGTATGCCGGCGCCTCGCCGGCCAGGTCGCGGTCGATCACGCTGTCGAGCATCGTCAGCGCGCCGATCGAGAGGTAGGCGGAGTCGAGCGCGACCGCCTGCTCGCCGGTCGTGTGCTCGTGTGCGGCCGCGGCGATCAGCGCGTGCAGAGAGAGCACCGATGCCTGCGCGCCGGCCAGCCACTCCCGCCAACCCAGCGCGGTCGGGGCGGCTTCGCGCCGCGCCCACTGCTCCACGTGCTCTGTGCCCGCGTGCGCGGAGGCGTGGCCGAGCATCTGAGCGTCGGCGCAACGCCGCGCGCTGCGCTGTGCGACCTCGGCGATCGCGTCGCTGGCCGGCAGCTTGGCGAGTGCGAGCGTCACCGTGTCCGCCAGCTCGCGAGGATAGCCTCCGTCGCCTGAGCGCGAAGCGATGCACAGGCGCCGGTCGCCATGAGTGGCCTCGGAGGCGATTATGGTGGGCTCCTCGCCCAAGGCGACCGCGTCGATCAGAGCCTGATACGGATGCTGACCGTCATCGATCCTGTCCATCTGCGCAGCCTGCTCGGGAGTCGTTGTCGCCATCGCCCGCTCGCCGATCGCGTCGAGGTAGTCGTAGAGCACCTGCAGTGCGACGATCGCTTCGACGACGCGCGCGCGGCACGCGCGCGGGGTGAGCGTCGCGAGCGTCGCGGCCACCTCCGCGTTGAAGCGCTCCTCGCGCAGCTTGGCCGTCGCAAGCGCCATCAGACGGCGGTCGGGAATCGCCTCCGCGCCCCTCTGCCAGCGCGACAGCTGCTTGTGGGCAAGCGGTGCGACCGTGGTCCAGTAGCGGGCGTTGGCGAGTACGAACGCGAGGTTCGCGCTTGCCCTCCACGGTGGTGTGAGAGCTCTACTCATTGAAGGCGAGCGCGGGGGACACGCGTGAGGCCATGTAGCTGGGGACGGTGGCGATGGCGAGCACGACGGCGAGCACGAACGCGAACAGCTCCAGCGGCCGCAGGCTCGCGCCGAGCACAGCCACCGGGAAGCCCGTGACGTGGCGCAGGTAGCCGTCGATCACGAGCTGCCCGTAGATGCCGGCCAGCGCGCCGGTGAGGCAGCCGGCGCCGAGCATGAGCGTCGATTCGCACAGCAGGATCAGCCGCAGTCGTCGTCGCCGCACGCCGGCGAGCCGCAACCCGGCGAGCGAGGCGCGTCGCTGCCAGATCGCGGAGGTGAGCGCTGCCGTCATCGACAGCACGGCGGCGAGTATCAGCAACGTCGATATCTCTTCGAGCTGGTTGAGTCCTTCGCCGGCGAGCGCGTCGATGCTCGCCTCGCGTTCGCGCGCGCTGCTCGCCCGCAGGCCGCCGGCGGGTCCGAGCGAGCGTTCGATCTCCTCCCGCACCTTCGCCGGGCTGGTCTCTGGAGCGAGCCGCACGCCGAACGCGGTCGGCGCGTGCGTCGCCCACAGCCGGCCGTAGTCGGCGCTGTCGAGGAAGATCGCGCCCGGGCTCCACGCGAGGTTGGTGGTGGTCGCTGCCACGCGCATACGCACGGGGCCGCTCGGGGTCGGGAGCATCAAGGCCCCGCCCACCCCGGTGTGCAGCTCCAGCGCGATCTGCTTGGAGACGGCGATCCAGCCGCCTTCGCGGAGCCTGCGCTGCGCGAGCGCGGCGTCACCTTCGAGGATCTGACTCGCCAGGACATGGCTCGCCCAGCCCGGCGGGCGAGCGATCAGCCATACGCGCCTCCCGGCGAGCGCCAGGAAGCCGCCCTGGAAGGCGCCGACGCCGGCGACACCCGGCAGCGCGGCGACGCGTCGTTGCACCCCGCTCGCCTGGAAGTCGACGGTCGCCTGGTTATCGCCTGGACTGCCGACCCAGACCGGCGCGTCGGCGGCGTAGCCGCGAGCGAATCCTTCGATCCCGCGCAGCAGGTCCGAGCGCGCACCGCCAAGCGCGATGCTGCCGAACAGCGCGACCGCTCCGGTCGCGGCAAGCGCGAGTGAGCGAACCGTAGTGGAGCGAAGCGAGGATAGTGCGACGGGCAGGATCGTCAGTCGCTGGTTTCGCTCGCTGAGCAGTCGCGCCCCGCGCAGCACGCCGGCGAAGACAACCGGAACCGCGAGCACTGTCGCCACAGCGAGCAGCGCGCACGCGAGCAGCGCCAGCGACGGCGTGCTCACGAACAGCACGGTCGCGCAAACGAGCAGGCCGGCGGCGGCGATGCCCAGCCAGCGCCGGGGGCCGGCAGTCAGCGTCTGGCCGGGTCCTCCGTGCTCGCGGTAGACGGCGTCGAGCGGGCGCCCGCCGCGCAGGTCGAGCAGCAGCACCGCCGAGGCCAGGCACGTCGCCAGTACTCCGCCCAGCGGCGCCAGCAACAGCGGCTGCGCGGTGACGGCGGTGTGCGCGCCGAGCGTGAACGCCTCGTCCAGGTAGCCGGTGGACGGCCGCAGGATTCCGCGCGAGAGCGCAAACCCCCCGAGCAGCCCGACTAGCGACGCCGCGAGGCCGAGCGCGAGCGCTTGGAAGGCGAGCATCTGTGCGATCGCCGTCCGACGCGTGCCGAGCAGGCGCAGGTCGGCGATCGCGCGTCGGCGCTCAGGTGCGGTGAGCAGCAGCGCCGTGCCGGCGAACAGCAGCCCGAGCAGCGCGCTGATCGTCGCGAAGAACGCGCTGGCCTGATCGGACGGGCGCAGCGCCTGGTGCAGGAGATCGAGGTCCTGGTCGATCGGGGCGACTTCAAAGCGCCTGCCCGCCACGGTCTCAAGCTCGCCGCGCACGGCGTCTTCGCGGCCGTGAGCGGCTTGCACGAGGATGCGCGTCAGGCGACCGCGCAGTCCGGCGAGTCGCTGCAAGTCTTCGAGTGGCATGACCGCAACCTGCGCCTGGGCGAGCGCGCCGAAGGTTTCCGCTCCGAGCACTGCGGAGACGCTCAACGGATGGTCGGCTCCGCGCAACAGCAGCGACACGCTGCGTCCGGTGGGATCGGTCGCGGGGTCATGGGAGGCGCCGTGTGGCGCCGTAGCGAACGGGATCGCCAGGCCGAGCGCCCGTGCGGTGGCGGCGCTCAGGCCCACCCCTCCGGCCGTGAGCGTGGCCGTGGGCAGCGTGTGGGCGAGCCCGTCCAGCACCACGAGGCTGGTATCGGCCCCGGCGAGGTCGACTCTGACCTGCCGGTCACCGGACGCTCGCAGCGTGGCGTTCTGCTGCAGCAGCGGCGCAGTCTGCTTGACCCCGGGTAGCCGTTCCACACGCGCCAGCAGGGTTTCGGGCAGGTCGGCGCCGTCGCGCGAGATCAGCTGCAGCGTCGCCGGACCGGCGACGCTGCGCAGCACTTCGCCCGCCGAGCCGGCGATCGAGCCGGCGGCGACGATCGTGGCGAACACGAGCGCCACGGCGACCGCGACGCCGACGCCAGCGAGCAGCTCCTGGACGGCGTGTACGCGCAGCCGCCGTCGATAGAGGTAGATCAGCGCGTAGGGTCTCATCAAGGCCCGCGCCCGCCTGCCCTGCTGGCCTGTCGCGCTCATCCCTCCGCGCTCGCCGAGCGCGCGACCGTCAGATCCGGCCGGCCGACCTGGCCTGGCCTGACCTCGATCAGGCGCCCGTCGCGCATCGCGCAGCCGCGGTCGGCGATCTGCGCGGCCTCGGCGTCGTGGGTGACGAACAGCACCGCCGCGCCGCTCTCGTGGGCGATCTCACGCAGCAGACGCACGATCTCGCCGCTGCGCACGGTGTCGAGGTTGCCGGTCGGCTCGTCGGCGAGGATCAGGCGCGGCTCGCCGGCCAGGGCGCGCGCGATCGCCACGCGCTGGCGCTCGCCGCCGGAGAGTCGCTCGGGAGTGCGGTGCAGGTGTCCATCCAGACCGACGCGCGCGAGCCAGCCGCGCGCGCGTCGGTGTGCCTCGCGCGTTCCCATGCCGCCGAGCACCAGCTTGATCGAGGCGTTCTCCAGCGCCGAGACGCGTGCCATCAGCTGCGGGCTCTGGTAGACGAAGCCAACGTCGTGGTGAAGGTAGTCTGACGCCTGTGCCTCCGACAGGGATGTGAGCTCGCGCCCGGCGAAGCGGATCGTGCCTTCGTCGGGAGCGATCAGCGCCGCGATCAGCAGCAGCAGCGTCGTCTTGCCCGATCCGCTCGGGCCGTGCATGGCGATCATCTCGCCCGCGTGGACGCACAGGTCGACGCCGTCGACGGCGCGCACGTAGTCGTGCTCGCCGCGGTAGTGCTTGACCACTCCTTCGAGCTCCAGCATGGCGATCGCGCCGGGTCGGCGGCGACCGGTCAGACGCCGGCGAGGCGGCGCAGCGGCAACACCTGCGCCCCCTCGCGCACGTGCTCGCCGCGCAGCACCCCTTCGCTGAGCGCGAACGCGCGGTCGGCGCCTAACAGTGCCGTGGCGTCGCCGGCGCTGACCAGCACGGTGATCCCTTCGTCGGCGAACGTGCGCAGCAGCGCGAGGATGGCGTCGCGCTCAAGCAGGTCGACCCCCTTGACGGGCTCGTCGATCACCAACAAGGCGGGGTCCTGCACGAGCGTGCGAGCCAGCGCGACCCGCACCGTCTCGGAGCTGTCGAGAGCGTGCGTGCTCGAGGACGTGCAGTGGCTGGCCTCAGCGCGTCGCAGCGCCTCGTGGGCGCGCGTACGTGCGATGGTGGCGGTGACTCCGCGCGCGAGTTGGGCCAGAACCAGCTCGTCAAGAACGACACGCCCTTCGCTCTGGTGGGCGTCGAGGCGGACATAGCCGACACCCCGCCCGAGGGCGTCACCGCCACGAGCTCCCAGCTCGCGCCCGGCGAAGCGCACCACCCCGGCGTCGGGCGGCTCGATGCCGGCGGCGATGCGCAGCAGCGTCGAGCGCCCGCAGCGGCGCGGACCCCACACCGCGACGAGCTCGCCCGGTTCGATCGTAAGCGAGATGCCGCGCAGGACAACGTGCTCCAGCGCGCCGTGCCGGTGGTGCCGGCTGACGCGATCGAGCTCGAGCAGCGTCATCGCCGCGCGGACGGTCGGGTGGCGAGCGCCGTCAGCTGGCGGCGGGCGTAGAGGATCCACGACAGCTTGGCGTCGGCCGCCAGGCGTTGCTCCTCGCTCAGTAGCCGCTCCGCGGTCGCGTGGCCATCGACGGGCATGTTTGCACCGTCGACCGGCCCGGCCGTGGCGGCCTCACGCAGGCAGGAGCGCTCGAGCTGCTCTATCACGGCCAGCGCGTCCGGCGCCGCCAGCATCGCGAGTTGGCGCACGAACAGGCGCGAGCGCCTGCGCTCCTCCGCCAGCTGGCCGACCAGCCACTGGCGATGCTCGCTGACCCCCTGGGCGGTGGCGCGGTAGTGAGGCTTTGGCTGGCGCACCCCCGCGACTTCGCCGTTCTCGGCCGCTATCTCCTCGATCAGGCCCCGGTGCTCGAGCGTGTCCAGCGCGGTGTAGATCTGGGACATGCTCGAGAGCTCGAGCGAGTCGCCGTGGATGCGCTCGAATCGCTGCACCAGCTCGTAGCCGTAGCTGGGACGGTGGATGACCAGGCCCAGCAGCGCCCAGGAGACCGGTGAGCGCATGGTTCCCGAGTAAGATCGCGCCGCTGCCGTCGACTCGATCATACCCCTTGACTGCGTGACCCTTGACCTCATCCTGGCTTGGAGGGTACCACCGCCACGTCCTCGTTTGGCCCTTGGATGCGTCCCACGGTCTAGAACATTCACAATCTAGAATCATCTAGTTTCGGGCTTTCGCAGAGCGTCGAGGAGGTAGAGGATGGCCCGGCTATGGAACGCGAGGGGAGCGCTTACATCGGTAGGGTTCGTATGTCGCCGCGCCCGCGTGGCGGCGGTACTGAGGTCGCGTGGAGCGCGCCTCGATGAGGTCGCTCCTCGACGCGTTGGCCCGCGACCGCGAGCCTCGGCGGAATGGCGGCCGCGATCTCCGCGGAGACGCCGTAGCGGACACGCGCTATCAGAAGCTAAGCCCGCATCCCAACGGGCCTTCGCACGAGCAGGTCGCGGCGCATCAGCGTGGGCGGCTGCGCCGGGCGATGGTCGAGGCCGTTGCCCGAGACGGGTATGACGCCATCACGGTCGGGCGGCTGTGTGCCCTGGCGGGGGTGTCCAAGCGCGCGTTCTATGAACTGTTCACTGGAAAGCCAGACTGCTTCGAGCTTACTTACGAATACGTCACGCATCGCAGCGCGCGTCGCCTAGCGCTGGCGTGCGCCGTCGGCGAGCCCGGCCGCCAGCTCCTGCAGGATGCGCTCGGCGAGTTCCTGCAGGGCGTCGCGCGTCAGCCCGAGTCCGCCAGTTTCGTACTGGTGCACGCGCTCGACTCCACCCCGGCGGCGCTCGAGCGTCGCGAACGGGTGGTCGCCCTGTTCGAGCAGAGGATCGCCGCCTGCCTACCCGGCGGTGAGTTGCTCAGCCCCGCGATCCGGCGAGGGATCGTGGCGGGCGTGGCCGAGGTGACGCGCGCGCGGTTGCTCGACGGTCGGGCGAGCGAGTTGCCAGACCTGGCAGGCGAGCTGGCGGACTGGGCCTGGTCGTGCGCGCACGCCGCTGCGATTGCGGCGTGGCGGGTAAAGACGCGCGAGCGGCACGCCGAGCCGCGAGCCGCGAGCGGCACCCGTCCTGAACGGCGACGGCTGCACCTGGTGGAGCCTGCGCGGAACCCGGAGGATCGCGGCGAGAGTCGGCTGGATCGCTCACCGCGCGGCGAGCGCCGGCTGCTGTTCGAGTCGGCGATCGCGCTTGCGGCGCGCGCCGGGGTGCTCGCCCTGACGCCGGGCGCTCTGGCGGCGGACTCCGGTATCTCCAGCCGGCGTGTGAACGCACTGTTCGAGGGAGCCGACCAGTGCCTGCTCGAAGCGCTGCGCTGCCTTGGCGAGGAGCTGCTGGCGGGCTCGGCGCTTGCCGGCACAGGCGCCGAATCCTGGCAGCAGGCGGTGCGGCGATCAGTTGCCGCACTGCTCGGGGGTCTCGTCCACGCACCCGCGCTGGCGCAGGTCATGTTCATGGAGGCGCTAGCGGTTGGCCCGCGAGCGGTCGCGCTGAGATCGTCGCTGTGCGCTCGCGGCGCGCGTTCGCTCTCGCTGAGTGTGCCCGCCGCTCACCGGCCCTCCGCGGTCGCCTGCGAAGCGAGCACGGGAGCGGTGTTGGGGATAGTCGAGCGCCACGTGGTCAAGGGAGCGGTCGGTCGTCTGCCGCGCCTGGCCGCGCCCGCCTGCCTGCTGCTGCTCGCCCCGGCTATGGGTGCTGGCGTTGTACATGAGACAGAGCGCTCGGAGAACGATCCGTTTGCGCGCCTGACACTCGTCGGCGCCTGAGCGCATCCGGCGCGCGCGCCGGCCCGGCCGTCGCCGGATCGACCTTTGAACGCCGTCCGTCAGGATCGGACAGACACGAAAACCGGACCGAGGCGCCCGTTCGGTACTGCTTGCACGATCGGCGCCCCGGCTCCGGCCCATTGACACTCACGCCGACCATCGGGTCGGTAGGAGCGATACAAATAGTATCGGATAGGGCGCGAGTGGCCGTAGCCCGCGATCTGCATCTCAGAGCGGCGAGATCGGCTGGTTCTGTTGTGTTATCCACCCGACCGGAAACTTCACCAGAAACGACTTCACTATTTACTATGGGCTATCGCACGAAATTGCATGGATCTGGCGACGCTGGCCCCACGGTGTTGCCGAGTCGCGCTAAGATCATGTTGCGACGTTCTGACATTGGGCATTCTCCCGATTATCCAGCGGCCGTCGTTTGAGACCGATGGCGGTGATGGAGCCTGTCCCAGGGTCGGTCCGGTCGCGAGAAAACCGGGCCGGGGCGCACGTTCTGTACTGCTTGCACGATCGGCGCCCCGGCTCCGGCCCAGCCATAGACCAACCAGAAACGACCTGTGGCGGTTGATTGACTTTGCTTCCCCCGTCGATGATGCTAAGTCTCGACGCAAAGTGGGTGTCATGTCCGCCGAGCGTCATAGGCCTCCGGACCGTTCTTGCACGATCGATCTGGGGCACAAACCAACCAATGACACTCCTTTAGGAGGAAATGACATAGTGAGTAAGAGGACAAGACATATCAGTATGATGGGGCTTACGCTAGTGGCGATGCTCGTGATGGCGGTGGGGGCTTCGTCGGCGTTCGCAAGCGAATTTACACTTGAAGGAGGCGGCAGCATCGCAGGAGTCACCTTCTCAGGTGTCGGCACCATCCCGCCCGAATTCGAAACTTCAGGAGGCGCAAAGGTCACCTGCGAAAAGAGCGAAAGCACCGGCAAAGTCCTCAATAGCAAAGAAGCCGAAACGGTTGCCACATTCACAGAAAGTACCGGGAAAAAAGAATGTGAAATCAACGGAGGGCTAGCCGGCCACGCGACGTGCGGGAAATCGATCGTAACTGAAAAACTGACGATCGAACCAGTTGAAATCGGCGGTACAGGCTCTAAACGCGGCGTGGTGCTCTCGAACAAAAAAGAAGAAAAAGGAGTGATGGCCAAATTCACATGCACCGGCACCGTCGGCAACGTCGTGGTAAAGGGCCGGCTCGTCTGTGAATCCAAGGGCGCGAACGTCGGCAACAATACCGTATACGAAAATAAAGGCGAAGTCGTCTGTGAAAAGGGTACGAAAGCTGGCGAACAGCTGTTCACGAAAATCACCAATAGCTCCGAAGTATTCGAACTAAAGGCAGAAGCTGGAACAATTTTCAAACTCACCGAAAAAGACGCTCAGATCACGACAGAAAAACTGATGTATTCGGCAAACGTCAAACAGACATGAGCCGCAGAGTCAGTCACGAATCGCTGGATGGCTAGCAAGGTGGATAGCTAGCAAGGCCGTACAGGGTCGGCGCCACGTGCGCCGGCCCCGGCCTTGTCAACTGGACGAGCGGCACGGATGAGGGACCGAAGAGAGACAGGGGACAAAGGGAGCGGAGCATGAAGCGCATTACAATCATTGCCAGAAGCGCATCAACTGCCGCGTGGGCGGTCGCCCTCGCGGTTGCCCTACTTCTGGCGGCGTGTTTGCTGGCGTCGCCGGCGCTGGCCGCCGAAGGCTCCTGCCCCAACGAAGCCCGCCGCGCCGAACAGTCCTCGACCTACCTGACCAACTGCCGCGCCTACGAGCAGGTGACGCCGGTGGAAAAGGACTCGGGGGAACCGGAAGCTGTCTTGCAGGCCCTGAACGAACGCGAAATGTTTGCACCGATCGACGGCGCGTTCGCCGCGCTCGATGGCGCCCGGATGGCGTGGGACTCGGAAGACCCGGGGCTTTCAGGTCCAAATTCAGATTCGCTCGGCCTGGATTATATGTCCACCCGTGGCGCGGAAGGCTGGAGCACTGAAGCCACCGTCCCGCCGCAATCCCTGGACACCGGGCTTGTTTGTCCTGAATTCGCGGGGATAGTCGGCTGGTCGCGCAACTTCACCAAGCGTATCCTGGCCGAGGGCGCCTCACAGAAGTTCAGCTCATCATTCACCTCGGGCGAAAAATCATTCTTTCAAGAAGAGGGCTGTGGGCACGCCGAACCGGCCTTGAGGGAAGCGGACGGAGCCGAAATCAAAGAACCGGCAGGCTTCCAGAACCTCTTCATGCGCGACAACCAAACTGGCTCCTATCAGCTCGTGAACGTCACGCCGGCCGGGGTGCCCACGCCAACACCGACGCGAGAATTCCAGACGTACTACCAACCGGATTTTCTCGCCGGCTCGGCCGATCTCGAACACGTCGCCTTCGAAGAGGAACTGCCGCTGACCAAAGAAGCGGAAGAACTCTCGCCGGCAGTTGAAGCGGCCTGCAAAGAACAGCCAAAGGGCCGCGCCTGTTGGGAAGGCCACGACGACCTGTATGAGTGGAGCGAAGGCCAGCAGCCCGCCGTGCGGCTGGTCACGGTCCTCCCCGGTGGCAAGCCCGTGGACGGAGCGCTCGCCGGCTCTACGAGAAATAGCCTGGAGACAAAAAGTCTGCCTAGAAATGTCGCTGACTACCGGCACGCCGTCTCGGCGGATGGCTCCCGTATCTTCTTCGAAGCGGAAGGCAACCTCTACGTGCGCGAGAACGGCGGGCAGCCGCCGAGCGCGATCGCACCGGGAAGCACCGCGGTGAACGGTGAACAGTGCACCGAACCGGAAAAGGCGTGCACGATACAGCTTGACCTGCCGGGAAAGGGCGCGCCCGGTTCTGGCGGCGGCGGCAAATGGCTCGGCGCGAACACCGAAGGCACGAAGGTCTTCTTCACCGACGAAGCATCCGGGGGCCTGACGTCGACGACGCAGACGGGAAGCGGCGCCAACCTGTACGAGTACGAGCTGCCGAGCGCACCGGACACGACCGGCACGCTCGTCGATCTGAGCCCGGCCACCAAAGCAGAAGTGCTCGGCGTGAGCGACACGAGCGAAGACGGCTCCTATGTTTACTTCGTCGCCAGCGGCAAGCTCACCGGCAAAGACAAGGTGGCAGGCCGAAGCCCCGAAGAATCAGAACCGAGTCAAGGCGCAGACAACCTCTACGTCAACCACGAAGGCGCGATCACGTTCATTGCGACGCTCAGCTCTGAAGACCTCTGCGACTGGACGTCGGACACGGGCTGCAACCTGAAGGAACCCGGCAATCCAGAGCAGACCGGGCTGACTGGTCGCGTCTCCGGCAATGGCCTCTATCTCGCCTTTAACTCTGTCAACGGACTAACCGGCTACAACAACGCTGGGCCGGGGTGCGTAGAAGTGAGAACCGGCGGCCAGCACTATGTGGCCGGGTCGTGCGAGGAGATCTTCCTCTACGAAGCCGAAGGCAACCACCTTGCTTGCGTCTCCTGCAACCCGAACGGTGTGCCCTCGGCCGATGGTGCGGTCATCGACTGGCCGGCGGGGCCGGACCGCGACTCTACCATTATCAGAAACGCTTATCCGCAGCGCAACGTCTCCGACGCGGGCCAGGTGTTCTTCGAAACCCCAGAAGCACTGTCGCCGCAGCAGGACACTAACGGCCTGCGCGACGTCTACGAGTACGAACACGGCTCCCTTCACCTCATGTCCAGCGGCACGAGCACGGCGCCGTCCTTCTTCCTCGACGCCACGCCGAGCGGCAGCGACGTATTCTTCGCCACAGCGCAGAAACTGCTGCCGCGCGACACGGAATCGACGTACAACATCTACGACACCCGCGTAGGAGGAGGGTTCCCCGAACCGGCTGCGTCCGGCCCACCGTGCAGCGGTGAATCATGTAGAGAAGCGGTCGTTACCGCGCCTACGTTCGCCACCCCGGGCAGCGCCAGCTTCGTTGGCGCCGGCAACCTCACGGCGCCGCGCTCAACGCTACCGAAGCCGAGGACGGCTGCGCAGATCAAGGTCGAAAAGCTCGCCAGGGCGCTGAAGGCTTGCCGGGCTAGAAAAAACAGGCACAAGTGGGCCGTTTGTGAATCTAGGGCCCGCAAGCAATACGGTCATTCATCGAATGCGAAGAAGTCGGCACGGGCCAACCGGAGGGATAAGAAGTCATGATTGTTCGCCAAGAGTATTGGTTCGTTCGCCCATTCACCGGTGTCGCCGCGACGTTCGTGGGAGTGCTGGCCTGCCTGTTGATCGCCGTATCGGCGGCGCCTGCGCTGGCGAGTTGGGGCAATCACAAGAGCGTCGGTGGAGGACACCTCGAATTTCCGACCGGCGTGGCGGTCGACGAATCCGGCGGGGCCTCGACTGGCGACGTGTACGTCGGTAACTTCTTCGGCGATTTCGTGACTAAGTTTGACGCCTCTGGCGCCTTCCTATCGCCGCCGTCACCGATCAGAAGCGGCGGGGTCCAGTTCTACTCAGGTGTGGCTGTCAACCCGACAAACAAGCGCGTATATGCGGTCAATGCCGAAGCCAATAAGATAGAAGTCTTTGAACCGTCCGGTACGGTCGGCGGCACGCCGATCTCCGTCCCTGGGTCTGGAAACTTCTTTGGATTCACTGTCGTGGAGATCGCCGCGGACGCGAAAGGCAACGTGTACGTGCCGAATGCACCGAACAACGACGTCGAGGTCTTCAACGAAAAAGGGGAAGCGCAACCGACGATCACCGGGGACGAAGGCGCCGGGAAAGAAGAACACACTCTGAAATCGCCGGAAGGCGTCGCGATCGACCCTAGCGGCAATGTGTGGGTGGCGGATACCGGCGACGGTCGGATCGAGGAGTTCGAACCGAACGGCACCTTCATGAAGGCAATCCCCAGCGCCGGCGTGCGGGCCGTGGCGTTGGACGGTTCCGGAGACGTGTTCGCCTCTATCGGTGGCGCTAAACCGTATGTGATCGAGTACAGCCCGTCCGGCGCGGTGATTGACGACGAAATCGGGAAGGGGCTACTGAGTGAATCTTCCGAAGGTACGCCCAATGGGATCGCGGTCGACCGTGCGCGCGAAATCCTCTACGTGGTCAACGGCGGTGGAAACGTCATCGAGCGGTTCACCAACTGGGCGGTGAGCACGGAACCACCGAGCAGCGTGGAAGAAGGAAAGGCGACGCTGCACGGCATGATCGAAGTCGAACCGGGTTCTTCCATCGCCTCGTGCGGGTTCGAATACGGCCCCACCACCGCGTACGGAAGCACCGTGCGGTGCTTGCCGGAAGGCCCGTACACGACGAATACTCCTGTCAGCGCCATGCTTTCCGGCCTTAGCGGCGCCACCCACTATCGAATCGCCGCTACGACGACGAAAGGTTACGCTGAATTCGGGGACGACCTGGCGTTCGGTCCGCCGGAGGTGGACGGCCAGTCAGCCGAGGCGACCGTCACGACGGCGACGTTGCGAGCGAATGTCACGGTCATAGAAGCTGGCGCATCGACGTGCAAGGAAGCGCAGTACGTTGCAGAACAGGAGTACGCCGCGTCCGGCTTTACCCATGCGCAATCCGTGCCGTGCACCACGCCGATAGGCAGCACGCCAGGCGAATACGAGGTGGAAACCGCAGAGATCAAGGGCCTGCGGCCTAATACCGTCTACCATTACCGATTCCTGACGACCAATCAGAACGGCACGGGGACCGGGCCGGGCGGGGAATTCGCGACGTTTGGCATCGCCCCCGACTCGTTCGCGTTTGAGGCGCTGGGCCAGGCGGGCGAACCGATCACGCAGGCCGGAGCGCATCCGTACAAATGGACGGACACGCTCCGGCTCAATACCTCGACGCACAAGTTCACGAACGGCACCACGGACCCGCTGGCGCCCGACGCAAACGTGAAGGACATCGTCACCGAATTGCCGCCTGGCCTGATCGGCAACCCCAACGCCACGCCGAAGTGTCAGGCGTACGAAGTCGTGCACCGAGAGTGCAGCGGCGCGGCGCAGGTCGGCATCCTGATTGTCTACACCGCGAATCCGGGCCATGTTGCAAGTCACGGCGAACCTGAAGAGCACGAAATAGTGCCGATCTACAACCTCGTGCCGCCGAAGGGCTTGGCGGCCCAGTTCGGCGCCAACATCGCCAAAGTCGCCGATGTGCGGATCGACGCGAGGGTGCGCACCGGCGGCGACTACGGCGTCACCGCCGAAGTGCTCAACAGTTCCGCCGACGAAGGAATCGTGGCGGCGGAAGTGACGCTGTGGGGCGTGCCGGCGGCGGAAAGCCACGACGCCGACGAACGCTTCTGCCCGGGAGAAAAGCACGGAATAGACGGAGAATGCACAGAACGCGGTCCGCTGATCCCGTTCCTGAGCAACCCGACTGCGTGCACGGGCGAACGCGAAGCTCATATGACCGTCGAACCGTGGCAAGAAGACGACCCTCCCGTGGTCGTCGGCGCGTCGGCGAAGATGCCGGCGATCACCGGCTGCGGCAAGCTCGACTTCAAACCCTCGATGGCGATCGCGCCGACCTCGAAGGCGTCCGACTCGCCGACCGGGTTGCACGTCGAATTGAAGGTCCCGCAGAACGAAAGCCCGACCGGGCTGGCCGAGGCCGACCTGAAGGACGCGAAGGTGGTTCTGCCCGCCGGCGTAACCGTCAACCCGTCCTCCGCGAACGGAATGGCCGGCTGCCCGCTGCTGACCGGCAAAGAAGGGCATCCAGGCGTCTCCGGCATCGACCTTGAAAACAGCGAACCGGCGAACTGCCCGAACGCCGCCAAGGTCGGCAGCGTCACGATCGAAACGCCGCTGCTTGAAAAACCGCTCACCGGCGGCGTCTACGTCGCGCAGCAGGATGCCAACCCGTTCAAATCGCTGCTGGCGCTCTACATCGCGGCGGAAAACGCGGAAAGAGGCGTCGTGGTCAAGCTCGCCGGACACGTCGAACTGGACCCGATCACGGGGCAGTTGACGACGACGTTCGACGAAAATCCGCAGCTGCCGTTCGAAAACCTCAAGCTCGACTTCTTCGGCGGCGAACGGGCTTCGCTGGCCACGCCGCGCAGCTGCGGCTCCTACCAGCCGACGGCGCTGCTCGAACCGTTCTCGCACCAGGGTGCGCCGGGCGAAGAAGGCACTCCGGACGCCGAACCGTTCATCGCGCCGTTCTCGATCACGAGCGGCCCGGGCGGGGCGCGGTGCTCCAACGTGGGCGTGTTCGCTCCGGGCTTCGTCGCCGGCACGCAGAACAACGCCGCTGCCGCCTTCAGCCCGTTCGTACTGAACCTCACTCGCGGCGACGGCGAACAGACGCTCAGCACGGTCAACCTGCAGATGCCACCGGGTGTGTCGGGCACCGTGTCGTCGGTCACGCTCTGTCCCGAGCCGCAGGCAAGCCTCGGTGACTGCCCGGCCGCCAGCAAGATCGGCCACGTGCGCGCCAGCGCCGGTGTCGGTAAAGAACCGATCGTCCTGCCCGAAGCCGGCAAGCCGGAAGACCCCGTCTACCTCACCTCATCCTATGAGGGCGCCCCCTTTGGCCTGTCGGTTGTCGTGCCGGCCGAAGCCGGGCCGTTTAACCTCGACGAAGGCGGCCATCCCATCGTCGTTCGCGCCAAGGTCGAGGTCAATCCCTACACCGGGCAGGTGACGGTTCTCAGCGATCCGATGCCGACGCGGCTGCAGGGCATCCCGCTCGATGTCCGCGACATCGAAGTGGTCGTGGACAAGCCTGGGTTCATCTTCAACCCCACGAACTGCAACCCGATGAACGTCACCGGCACGATCGGCTCGGCCGAAGGCGCAAGTACGAGCGTGTCGAGCCGCTTCCAGGCCGCTGACTGCGCGAGCCTTCCCTTCAAACCCACCTTCACCACGGCCACCTCGGCCAAGCACAGCCGCAACGGCGGTGACAATCTCCAGGTGGTCGTCAAGTCGACGCCCGGTCAGGCCAACATCGCGATGGTTCACGTCGAACTGCCGCGGGTTCTGCCCTCGCGGCTCTCGACGCTCAACCAGGCATGCCCGGAAGGCGTGTTCGCAGCCGATCCGGCGGCGTGCCCGGCGGGGTCGCGGATCGGCACCGCGATCGCCCATACGCCGATCCTGTCGGTGCCACTTGCCGGGCCTGCGTACTTCGTCAGTCACGGTGGCGCCAAGTTCCCGGAATTGATCGTGATCCTGCAGGGCGAGGGTGTGACGGTGCAGCTCAACGGCGAAACGTTCATCTCCAAAGCGGGCATCACAAGCTCCACGTTCAAGAGCATTCCCGACGTGCCGGTGTCGCGCTTCGAACTGGACCTGCCGGCCGGTCCTGATTCGGTGCTCGGCGCGACTGGCGACCTGTGTGCCAACGAACTTGCGATGCCGACGACGATCACCGGGCAGAACGGCGCGGTCGTCAAACAGCGCACGCGGATCGCTGTCAAGGGCTGCAAACCGGAGATCACAGTGCTGCGTCACAGCGTCAAGGGGGACACCGCGACGATTGTCGCGCGCGTTCCGTCGGCGGGCAGGTTCGTGGCCTCCGGCAACGGCGTCTCCAGGGTCGTGCGCAGCGTGAACGGAGCCGGCCAGGTGACGGTGAAACTCGCGCTGACCAAGACTGACCGCCTGCTGCTGGCACGACACCCAGAACACCACGTGAGAGTCGACGTCAAGCTGCACCTAACACCCACCCACGGTC
Organism: Solirubrobacteraceae bacterium; assembly: GCA_036264565.1. Lineage (GTDB taxonomy): Bacteria > Actinomycetota > Thermoleophilia > Solirubrobacterales > Solirubrobacteraceae > Palsa-744. The sequence continues at coordinate 31,634 of DATAQR010000002.1, forward strand.
ACCCCTTGGCGAGCAGCGTGACCGTCCTCGTCGGCTGAGCAAACGCGCGAAAGGAACCGAAAGCTTCTCCCCACCGATCCCCCACCCACCATCGAGTGGCAACGGGTGTGTCGCTATGGTTGGCAACAGGTGTTCGCCACTTCCGCAATCGAGCCGAACGGTTGGTCCTCTGAGCGATCGACGAGCGGCGAGGCTGCGATCTCGGTAGAAGGGCTCGCCAAGCACTACGGCGAGATCGAGGCCGTACGCGGCATCGACTTCGAGGTGGCGCGCGGCGAAACGTTCGGCTTTCTCGGGCCCAACGGGGCGGGCAAGTCGACGACGATCTCGATGCTCTGCACGCTCGCCCGTCCCAGCGGCGGCTCGGCGCGGGTCGCCGGACTCGACGTCGTGCGCGAGCGCGACCGGGTCAGGCGCAACATCGGGCTGGTCTTCCAGGACACGACGCTCGATAACTACCTGTCGGCCGAGCAGAATCTGCGCCTGCACGCCGAGCTGTACGGGATGCCGCGCGAGGCGGTCGCGCCGCGGATGCAGACGGTGCTTCAGATGCTGCAACTGTGGGAGCGGCGCGACTCGCTGGTGGGCACGTTCTCCGGCGGCATGAAGCGGCGCCTTGAGATCGCGCGCGGGCTGCTGCACTCCCCGCACGTGCTGTTCCTGGACGAGCCGACGATCGGGCTGGACCCGCAGACGCGCTCCTCGATCTGGAGCTACATCTCGACGCTCGCAAGCGAGCAGGACATCACGATTTTCCTCACTACCCACTACATGGACGAGGCCGAGTACTGCGACCGGATCGCGATCATCGACCAGGGGCGGATCGTCGCGCTGGACACCCCCACCGCGCTGAAGGAGAGCGTCGGCACCGACCGGGTGCAGATCAGCACCGACGACGACCAGGCCATGATCGCCGCGCTTGCCGAGCGCTTCGGGATCGAGGCGCGGATGGCAGAAGGCGAGGTCACCTTCGGCGTGGCCGAGGGCGAGCAGTTCGTCCCGCGCCTGTTCGAGGATTGGGACCCCGCCCACCCGCCGATCCGCTCGGTCAGCGTCGCGCGGCCGTCGCTGGATGACGTGTTCATGTCCTACACGGGCACGACGATCCGCGACGCCGAGTCGGGATCGAACGACCATATGCGCAACATGGCGCGGATGATGAGCCGCTGATGGCCACGACTGAGCGTCCAACGAGCGCGGTCTCAGGCGATGCCCCGGCTGTGGTGGGCCCTCCGCACGAGATCGCCGCCCAGCACGTACCGGGGCGCTCGTTGCGCAGCGAGCTGCGCGCGATCAAGGCGGTGTGGCGGCGCGAGCTGATCCGCTTCTCGCGCGACCGGCTGCGGATCGTCACCTCGCTGGTGCAGCCGTTCCTGTTCCTGTTCGTGCTCGGCACTGGCCTCTCTACGCTCGTCTCGACCAGTACGCACGGCGTCAACTTCCGCACCTTCATCTACCCGGGGATCCTGTGTATGGCGGTGATGTTCACGGCGATGTTCTCGGCCGCCTCGATCGTCTGGGACCGCGAGTTCGGCTTCCTGCGCGAGATGATGGTCGCGCCGGTCGCGCGCTCCTCGATCGTGCTCGGCAAGTGCGTCGGCGGCGCCACCGTCGCCACCTTCCAGGGCGTAATCGTGATGGCGATCGGGCCGCTCGTCGGCGTGCACTACACGCTCGGCCTGGCCCTGGAGGTGTTCGGCCTGCTGCTGGTGCTGGCCTTCGCGATCACGGCGTTCGGGATGATGGCCGCGGCGCGCGTCACCCAGATGCAGTCATTCATGGCGCTGATGCAGATGGCGATTATGCCGATGTTCTTCCTCTCCGGCGCGCTGTTCCCGGTCAACAAACTGCCGACGTGGCTGGCTGTGCTGAATCGGATCGACCCGCTCACCTACGCGGTTGACCCAATGCGCCGGGCGGTGTTCGCGCACCTGTCGATCGATCCGCTCGTGCGCCACGCGTTGGCTCCGGGCGTGACGCTATGGAGCTGGCGCGTGCCCGGTGTGATCGAGGCGGCGATCGTGGCGCTGATCGGGCTGGTGATGCTGGCGATCGCGATAGCGGAGTTCTCGAGCGTCGAGTAGCCCCTGACGGCCGAATGGCGGCGCCTCGCGGCGTCCTACCGATTGGAGAGCGACGGGATCTCCAATCGGCCAGCACGCGTGCCGAGCACGCCACGCGGGGTGGGTGGGCTCGTAATCCTGGCGAGGCTTGCCCTCGGCCGTCAGGGCTCTAGTCGGACACGGCCTGCATGGCGACTCCCAGCAGCGGGTCTTGGGCGTCGGCCTCATGCGCCGCCTCAGCAGCGGCGATACCAGCGCGCAGGCGCTCGGGTTCGCGCAGCATCTGGCGTTCTGTGAGCGGCTGCAGGACGCCGCGCAGGGCGATCATCGCGCCGACCCAGCGCGGTGCCCACAGGCGGTCGGCGCGGCGTTCGATGCCGCGCTCGATCGCGTCGATCGCCTTCGACAGAGGGGCCGGGTTGCGCATGAACGCCGGCATCCGGCCGGTCATCGCTTCCGCTGAGGGCTGTTTGAAGCTGGCGCGGACGAGGTCGGTGTCGATGAAGCCGAAGTAGGCGCAGCCGACCTTCGCGCCGGTCGGCGCCGTCTCCATGCGCAGGGCGTCGGTGAGCGCCTCCACTCCTGACTTGGCTGCCGTGTACGGGCCCATCATGGGCGCGTGGGCGACGGCCGAGAGCGAGGAGATGTTCAGCAGGTATCCCTGTTTCTCGGTGATCTGAGCGATCAGCGCGCGGTCGGTGCGCCAGACGCCGAGAAAGTTGACGGCCAGCGTGCGCTCGACCTGCTCGATCGGGGCGGTGGCAAGCGGGCCGGTGTAGGCGATGCCGGCGTTGGCGACGCCGATGTCGATCGAGCCGAAACGCTCGACGGTCGCGCTGACAGCGTGCTCCAACGCGTCCAGGTCGGTGACGTCGGCCTCCAGCGCGATCGCCCGCTCGCCGAGCTGAGCGGCAAGCGCCTGTAGCCGCTCGGGCTCCAGGCCGACGAGCGCTACGTTGGCGCCCTTGCCGTGCAGTCGCCGCGCCGTCTCGGCGCCGATGCCACGGGCGGCGCCGGTGATGAAGGCGGTGCGGCCGCGTACGACGTACGGCGTCGAGGGATTGCGTCTCATCGACTGTCTCCTGAAGGTTGGGTGCCCATTGATGCCGATCGGAATCTACCTGCCGCTCAGGGCAGCAGGCGCTGTCGCGTAGACGACCGTCTTGGTTGTGCGGGTTTTGAGGAGGAGGTGCGCCGTGCGGGACTCGAACCCGCCCCGCCGGATTAAAAGTCCGGAGCTCTACCCGATGAGCTAACGGCGCGCGAGCACGTCAGTGTGGCAGATGAGCGCCAGCAGCGTCAGGGGCGGACGGGGCCGCACGGGCCGCACTTGCGGCTGGCGCTCAGTCGATCGAGCCCGGCTTCGCCACCCACACGCTTTCGATCCCGAGCGCGCGACAGAGCGGGTCGAAGTGGCGGTCGTAGTGCAGGACGCCGGCGGCACGCCCGGCGGCCGCGGCCGCGATCAGGTAGTCGGCGGCCGGGATGCGGCGCTCGCCGCGCAGCTCGCGCGTGACCCCCCACGCCGCCGCACCTGCAGCGCGCGTGACGTGAGCGGTGGGTAGCCGTGTGAGGGTCTGGTCAAGCGCCGCGAACTTCGCCTCGTTACGGGAGCTGGCCAGAAGCTCGAGCGCGACGACTGGGCAGACGGCGAGTAGATTCGCTTCGGCTGTGGCTTCCCAGCGCTGCTGTACCGACGGGTCACGCTGGCGGTTCCAGGCGGAACTGTCAAAGACGAGCAACGTTCCTGAGCCGTAGGGCTCAGCGTTCGGCATGTAGTTGCTCGGAGATGGCGAAGTCGTAGCCGTCGTCTTCGCCGCTTGAGATGCGCAACAGGTGGGCGATCGCTTCCTGGCGCCCCTCATGCTCGTCGCGGAGCGCCTCTGCGCCGCGCAGCGCGAGGTCGTGGACGGTGCGCGACTTCGACTTGCCGTTGCCCAGCTCGGTCACGGCGGCCGCAAGCTCGGAATCGAGCGGCACCTGGACTCTGGGCGTTGCGGTCGGCACGCCCGTCAGTGTACCACAAAGTGGGTCGTACCGACGACATTACGCTACAAAGCGCGAGGCCGAGCGTGCCGGCGCCCTCACCGCAGCCCCAGCGTGTCCAGCGGCTCCGCCGTCGGGCTCTCGCCCGCGGCCACCTGCAGCAACTCCTCGATCCGCGTCAGCTTGACGCGCGGGCGGCCGTGGGGCTCGCCCAACGACTGCTCGTGGCTGTCGATTGCCGACCAGCCCTCGTAGGTCACAAGCGCCGGGTGGCGCAAGCGCAACAGCTCCTCGATCCGCTCGGGGTCAGGGTCGGCCGGCTTGAGCTGTCTGCCGGCGGCCAGGTCCTCGAGCAAAGCGTCCACCGTCTCCTGGGCATCCTTCTTGTTGGTGCCGATCACGCCGGAGGGGCCGCGCTTGATCCATCCGACCACGTACTCGCCGATCTTGACGCCATCGGGGCCGACTACACGACCCCCCTCGTTGGGGATCGTCGCCGAGCGCTTGTCGAAAGGGACGCCCGGCAGGGCGACACCCCGATAGCCGATCGCCCGCAAGACTAGGCCCGCTTCGATCGCCTCGGTCGCTCCCGTCGGCACAGCGCGCAGGGATCCCGACTCGCTCGGTTGCAGTGCATTTCGCGCCATTACGACGCTACGCACACCATCCTCCCCCCCAAAAAACTCGATCGGGGAGAGCAGGAAGCGCAGGACGATGCGGCGGCGAGCGCGCGCTCCGCGCGCGGTGCTCGGAGCCACCGGGCGCGCCGCGTACTCGCGCAATACGCGCACGTTGCGTTCGGCCGTTGGGTTCATGCCGGGATCCTGCACCGCCAGCGCCCGCTCCAGCTCGTCGGGATCGACGATCACGTCGGCATCGGCCAGCTCGCCTAGCTCCAAAAGCTCCGGGTTGGTGAATGCCGCCTGGGCGGGGCCGCGACGGCCGGCGACGACGATCTCTTCGATCTCGCTGTCCTGCAACGCGTGCAGGGCGTGGTCGGCGATGTCGGTGACGCGCAACTCGTCGTGCGTGAGCGTGAGCATGCGGGCGACGTCGAGCGCGACGTTGCCGTTGCCGATCACGATCGCGCGGCGGGCTGAGAGGTCGAAGTCGTGGTCGCAGTAGTCGGGGTGGCCGTTGTACCAGCCGACGAAATCCACGGCCGCGTGCGAGCCGGGCAGATCCTCGCCGGGGATGTCGAGCGGGCGGTCGCCGGGGGAGCCGGTGGCGTAGACGATCGCGTGGTAGCGCTCGGCCAGCTCCTCGCGGGAGATCTCGCGCCCCAGCTCGATGCCCCCGAAGAAGCGGAAGCGAGGGTGGGCGGCGGTCTTCTCGTAGATGCGCGTGACCGACTTGATCTTCGGGTGGTCAGGCGCGACTCCCGAGCGCACGAGGCCCCAGGGCGTGGGTAGCCGCTCGATCATGTCGACCTCGAGCTCCTGCGGCCCATTCTTGAGCAGATGCCCGGCGGTGTAGAAGCCGGCCGGGCCGGAGCCGACGATTGCGATGCGGATGGGGGTCATGAATGCGTTTTAGCGACTGATGGGCGCGGCCCGACTCGAACGGGCGACCCCCTCGGTGTAAACGAGGTGCTCTGGCCAGCTGAGCTACGCGCCCAAGGGGCCCTTAAGGTTAGGGGATGAGCCGCGCGAGCCGTATTGCCTTGGCGGTCCTCGCGCTCGTGGTGGTGCTCGTGCTGCTCGCGCAGGCGCTGCTGCCGGGAGTCGCCGCCACGCGCGTGCGCGCGCGCGTGGAGCGTTACGGCCCAGTTCACTCGGTGCACGTCTCGGCCTTCCCCGCGGTCGAACTGCTGTGGGGCCAGGCGGATTCGGTCAGCGTGAGCGCGGGCACTCTGACGGCCACGCCGGCCCAGATCGCCTCGCTGCTATGGGAAGCGCGCACGATCGGCACGCTCACCGTTCTCGCGCAAGGGGGGGTGTTGCACACGGCACAGCTGCCGGGCGCGCTGGAAGTGAGCGACGTGCGTATGCAAAAGCGCGGGTCGTCGGTGCTCGCGAGCGCGACGATGACCCAAGCGCAGTTGCAGCGCGCAATGCCGAGCGGCTTCAGCGTGCAGCCGACGGCCAGCGGCGAAGGCGAGATCGAAGCACGCGCGTCGGGCGGTCTGTTCGGCCTGCAGGCGTCGCTGAACGTGCTCGTGCGCGCGAGCGAAGGCAACCTGATCGCGCAGCCGCGCGGCCTCCCGTTCGGCGGGATCGCGACGGTGACGCTGTTCTCCGACGCGCATCTGAAGGTGGAGTCCGTCGGCTTGCGGGTGATCAGTCGGCAGCCGCTCACCTATGGCCTGTTTTTGCGGGCGAGCCTGCGCTGAGCGCGGCGACGCGCTTTGCTGACGGTTCGCTGCTGGACGGCAAAGCCTCGCTATTTCGCGAACGCGCGGGGTACGTCTCTGGCCGCGGCCGCGGCGCGAGCGTGCACGGTCATCGGCAGGCCCTCGCGGGGGGAGATCGTCGGCATCTGGCGGTAGCTGAGCGCGAAGTCGCTCGGCAACTCCAGGCTGTAGCGCTGGGCGATCAGGGTGGCGATCGTGCGCACCTCCAGCTGGCCGAAGCGCATCCCGATGCAGGTGCGCGAGCCACCGCCGAAGGGTATGTAGGCCCCCTTGGGAATCTCCTTCTTCGCGTCCGGCGAGAAACGCTCGGGGCGGAATGCCTCCGGCTCGGCGAAGACGTCGGACAGGTGGTGGGAGGCCCATGAGCAGTAGTTGACGTAGGCGTTGGCCGGGACAGTGTGCCCCTCGAACTCGAAGGACTGCACCGACTTGCGCGGGCCGATCCACGCGGGCGGGTACTTGCGCAGGGTCTCATCGAGCGTCATCTCCAGCTGTGCGAGCTCACCGCTCAACAGCTGCTCGGCGCTCGGCCGGCCATCGTGCAGCGCGGCGTCCTGCTCGGCCACCAAGGCGTCGAGTAGGTGCGGGTGGCGGGCCAGCTCGTAGAACATGAACGAGACCGTTGAGGTCGTCGTGTCGTGGCCCGCGAACAGCAGCGTCATCATCTCGTCGCGGATCTGCGTGTCGGTCATCCCCTCGCCGCTTTCGTCCTGGGCGTCGAGCAGCAGGCTGAGCACGTCCTCGCCCCGCTCTCCCGTCGTGCGCTTGCGGGCGATCTCGCCGTAGAGCATCTGGTCGAGCTTGTTCGAGGCCTCCTGCAGCTGCGCCCACGGTGTGCGCGGGCCGCGCAGGAAGCGGTACTGGTAGCCGGAGGCGTAGAACCACAGGGCCTGCTCGAACAGCGCGGCGGCGTCGATCGAACGCGCCGTCTCGCCGTCGGGCTCGATCCCAAACAAGGCGCGCATCGCGATCCGCGTGGCCAGGTGTCGAGTCCAGGAGTAGAGGTCGATTCGCTGCCCGGGCCGCCACTGATCGAGCGCCCGTTCGGTCTCCTCTCTCATGACGCCGATCGAGGCGGCGATCCGCTCGCGGTGGAAGGCGGGAAGCATGATCTGGCGCGAGCGCTTGTGGTAGGCATCGTCGGTCGTCAGCAGCCCGTCGCCGAGCAGCGCGATCAGATCGCGGAAGTGCGATTCGCGCCAGGTGAAGTTGGCGGCGTGCGAGACCGTGATGTAGTGGTTGGCGGCGGGCCCGAGCATGAAGACGACGTTGGAGTGCAGGATCCGCAGCGTGAAGATCGGCCCGTAGCGCTCGTAGCCTTCGAGCAGGAGGGGCAGGGGCTCGTCGATGAAGCGCTTGGTGCGGGCAAGCGAGAAGCCGGTGTCGCCGGGCGGGTAGGGCACCGTGGCGGCGCGCTCGTCGGCGAGGTCCTGGATCAGGATCCGGAAAGGGTTTTCGTGGCGCAGGCGGGGTGGGCGCAGGGCGGTGCGTGCGGCGGTCGACGCGGCGGTGGCCATGGGAACAGATTACGCGCTCCGCAGCCGAGTTGGCTGGCCGGCCAGCTTGGAGCATGGTTGGTGCGTTGGTGACCCGACGGCGGAGGGTCCGGGTGTCGGCGGCTGCGCTGCGATACTCTGCTCAGGCGTATGGCCCGCGCGGGCCGCACGCACGCGCGGGGGCGTAGCTCAGTTGGTTAGAGCGCTGCCCTGTCACGGCAGAGGTCGCGGGTTCGAGTCCCGTCGCTCCCGCTTCGCGTCTGCTGGCTTTCGCTGTCGGGGGTGCTTGACGCTTGTGCGAACATATGTTCGTGTCGATTCGCGGATCTTTCCCGATGATCGTGTGTGTGTATCTCCCGAGGTTCGGGTTGGTGAGTGTGGCTGGGGGACCCGAGGCGCTGGTGGGACGGGCGTTGGCCATCGCGCCGGTGCCTGGTGGGTCGGCTGTGGTGGGTCAGGTATCGGGTGGCGCCGAAGCGTCGGGTGTCGTGGAGGGTATGGCGCTGACGGAGGCGTTGGCGCGCTGCCCGGAGCTCGTTCTGGTGCCGGGCGATCCGTTGCGGGTCTCTGGGGCGTGGGAGGGTACGGCGCGGGCGCTGGAAGGGATCGGCGCCCAGCTCGAGCTTGGTGATCCGGGCATCGCATATTTTGACGCGACCGGGCTGATCCGGTTGCACGACGGTCTTGATGGGGTGATCGCTGCTGCTCTTGGTGCTGTCGGGCGGTCTGCTCGAATTGGTGTGGGGCCGACACGTTTTTGTGGGTTGGCGGCGGCGCTTGAGTCCCGTTCCCGTCGTCCGCGGGTGATTGAGGAGGAGGGGACCGTCCGGTATCTAGCGGGCCGCCCGGTGGGGTTGCTGTCCTTCCGGGAGCAGACTGCGGCGCTCGTTTCGACGTTGGAGCGTCTGGGTATCGGGACGCTCGGGGCGCTGGCGAGCCTCGGCGCGAATATGGTCGCGGATCGTTTCGGTGAGCCGGGTGTGCTCGCCCGGTGTCTCGCTCTCGGTCAGGACACGCCGCTGCGCATCCGCCGCGTCGAGGATCGCGTGCAGGAGTCGGTAGGACTGGGCGAGTCGAGCTCCGTGCGGGCGCTCGATAGAGCTCTGGTCCTGCTCGTCGATCGGCTGCTCGCGCGGCCCGAGCGGCGCGGGCGCACGATCAGGGCCGTCCTGTTGTCCGCCTGTCTGGTGGAGCGCGGTACGTGGTGTGAGACGGTGGTTTTCCGTCAGGCACTCTCTGACCGGCGGCGTATCTGGCTGGCCTTGTCGCTGCGGCTCGCACTGCTACCGGCGCCCGCGGAGTCGCTTGGCCTGACGGTGGAGCGTTTCGGTCCCGCGACTGGTGACCAGGACACTCTGCTTGACGGTGAGCGGACCGCGCGCATCGCACGGTTGCGCGACGCGGTTGCGCAAGTACGGGTCCTCGCCGGCCCCGACAGTGCGCTGCGTGTGCTGCCCGTGGACCCCGACTCGCGTGTACCGGAGCGACGGTTCTCCTTCACGCCGTTCTCACCATGAGTAGGAGTCAGACACCGAACATTCCCCGCTCCATTCGGGCGCACGCCCCTTCGGGCACGCCTGTCACGGTTGACGGGCAGGCGGTCGAGACGGTGCGGGAGTCGTGGCTGGTGCAGGATCGCTGGTGGACCGAGCAGCCGGTGCAACGCCGCTATTGGGAGATCCTGACCATTGCGGGGCGCAACGTGGTCGTCTTCCACGACCTCGTCAGCGGCCGGTGGTACACACAGGCGGCCTGAGCGCACATGCCTGGCACGCCACCATACGTGGAGCTTCACTGCCATTCCGCCTACTCGTTCCTGGACGGCGCATCGTTGCCCGAGGAGCTGGTGCATCGCGCGGTGGCGCTGGGCTATGGCGCACTTGGGCTAACCGACCACGATTCGCTGGCCGGGGCGATGGAGTTCGCGATGTCAGCCCGGGACACCGCGCTGCGGCCGATCTTCGGGGCTGAGGTCACGGTCACGATCGGTTCCGTGAGCGCGGCGACGGTGTATCGCACGGGCGATGAGGGGGCGTATCGCCACCTCACGTTGTTGGTGAGGGATGCGGCAGGGTGGCGGAACTTGTGCCGGCTGTTGACCCTGGCGCACGCTCATACCCGCGACTCGCCCGACCGTCATGCGGGCCAGCCGAGCGTCCCTATCGAGCGTGTGCTCGAGCACGCGCAGGGCCTGGTCTGCTTGTCGGGATGCGCGACCCACGGAGTCCGGGATGAGGCGACGCTGCGCCGGCTGCGCGACGCGTTCGGCCCGGAGGGTCTGCGCATCGAGCTGCAACGGCCCTACGCCCGCGGTGATCGTGCTCGCATCCGCGAGCTCGTGCGGCTGGCTGGAGGACTTGGCGTACGGACGGTCGCCACTGGTGATGTCCATGCTCATACGCGGATGCGGGCGTTGCTGCAGGACGCGTTCGTCGCTGTCCGGGAGGGTCTGACCCTCGATGGCAGCGAGGTGCAGCGCCGTCCAAACCATTCTCATGTGCTCACCCGTCCGGACGCGATGGCGGCCCGGTTTGCCGGGCTGGGCGAGGCGGTGGCGGAGACCGTCCGCCTGGCGGAAACGCTGACGTTCAGCCTGATCGGGGACCTCGGCTATCGCTACCCGGGGTCAGAGGACCACGAGGCCGCCCGGGCGCTGCGGGAAAGCTGTCGCGCCGTGTTCGACGAACGCTACCCGCAGGGGCACCCGTGCCGCTCGGAGGCTGCCGGCAGGCTGGAGGAGGAGTTGCGCATCATCGACCGTCTCGGTCTCTGCGGGTTCTTCCTGTTGCACCACGAGGTCCTCGAGCTCGCTCGGGAGGTCGCCGTCGAGGTCCGCGGGCCCGACACTGCCAGGGCGCTTTTGCCGCCGGGTCGGGGCCGGGGGTCCTCGGTGTCCTCGATCGTCTGTTATCTGACGGGTCTCTCCCATGTCGACCCAATCGAGAACGGTCTGGTGATCGGCCGGTTCCTGCACGATGACATCGTGGGTATGCCGGATATCGACATTGATTTCCCGCGCGACATCCGCGCGCGGTTGATCGCTCGTATCCCCGAGCGCTACGGGCACGACCGCGCCGCGCTCGTGGCGGCGTTCCCGACCTACCGTTCCAGGGGCGCGATCCGCGAGCTGGGCAAGGCGCTCGGGTTGCCCGCCGGCGAGATCGAGCGCGTCGCCCGCAGTGCCGATGGGTGGGGTGGGCACGGCGGCGTGAGCGAGGACATCAGGGCCGCCCTCGGTCCACGACGCTCAGAACACGGTCGCTGGGCGTGGTTGGCGCGGCTCGCGCACGAGGCGTATGGACTACCGCGACATCTCTCTCAGCACCCGGGTGGCATGGTTATCTCCACGCGTCCGCTGATCGACTGCGCTCCGATCGTGCCGGCACAGATGGCGGAACGCCAGATGGTGCAGTGGGACAAGGACTCCTGCGCGGATGCCGGATTCTTGAAGATCGACCTGCTCGGTCTGGGAATGCTCTCCGCGGTGGAGCGCTGCGTGGACACAATCGCTCGTACCCGTGATGAGCGGATCGACCTGTCGCGTATCCCCCTCGATGATCCCGAGACGTTCGCGATGATCGGGCAAGCGGATACGACCGGGGTGTTCCAGATCGAGAGTCGCGCGCAGATGGGCTCGCTGCTGCGCACCCGTCCCGCGACGCTCGAAGACCTCACGGTGCAGGTCGCGCTGGTACGACCCGGACCGATCGTTGGTGGTGCCGTGAACCCGTATATCGAACGTCGCCAAGCGCTCCTGGGAGACCCCGACTACCAGGTCCCGTACCTGCACCCCTCGCTGCAGGGGCCGCTGGCGCAGACGTTGGGCACGATCATCTTCCAGGACCAGGTGATCGAGGTCTCCCGTGCGTTCGCGGGGTTCACTGCTGGGGAGGCCGAGGGGTTGCGCCGCGCGATGAGCCGCAAGCGCTCACAGGAGGCCATGGACGCCCACTACCAACAGTTCATCGAAGGGGCACGCCGCACCCATCCCGACGCTAGCGAGGATGTCATCGAGCGGGTGTGGCAGATGACGGTCGGGTTCGCGGGGTTCGGGTTCCCCAAGGCCCACGGGGTGGCGTTCGGCTTGCTCGCGTATCAATCGACATGGTTGCGCGTCCACTACGCGCAGGAGTTCCTGTGCGCGCTGCTCAACGAGCAACCGATGGGGTTCTACCCGCCAGACTCGCTGATCCACGAGGCGCAACGGCGCGGGATAACGATCCTCCCACCCGACGTGAACCGCAGCGACGCGGAGTGCTCGCTCACCGCAGAGGGCGCGATCCGCATAGGTCTCGCATACATCAAGGATGTCCACGAACAGGACATCGCACGGCTCCTCGCCGCGCGTGAGGAGTCGGGGACGTTCACGGACCTTGGGAATCTCGCCGCGCGCGCCGGTGTGAGCACCCCCACCCTGGAGCGCCTGGCATGGTCGGGGGCCTGCGACCCACTGGCGGGCGGTGGCGCTCACGCGCGCCGCACCGCGCTATGGCAACTCGGGGTGGCCACCCCCGCCCACACGAGCGCGACCGGGCGCCAGCTCGCCCTGCACCTCCCACTCCCCGACGCGCCCAGCCTGCCGGGGCTGGGCGATTGGGAGGCGATGCTCGCCGACTACGCCGCCACCGGCGTATCCGTGAAGCGTCATCCACTATCGCTGCTGCGCGACCGGCTCACCCAGCTCGGCGCCCTACGCATCGACCAGCTCTCAGACACCCAGCACGGCGCCCAGATAGCGGTCGGTGGACTCGTGATCGCCCGCCAACGACCACAAACAGCGAACGGCATCACCTTCCTACTGCTCGAGGACGAGACGGGAACGTTGAACGTGATCGTCCAACCGAAGCTGTATGAACAACGCCGGCTCGTCGTCCGCACCGAACCACTGATCCTCATAACAGGACGGTTGGAGCGCCACGCCCGCGGTGGCGGCGCCATCAACCTGCTCGCCCACAAGATCGAAACACTCACATACACAACCAACCCAAACAGCGAGATAAAGCAGCTCCCCACCGAAACACAAACAACTGACGAAGACCACGCCATACAAGCCGCCACCGGCACCGACGACTTCCGCGCAGTCGCGCCACCAGCAATGAACTTCGGTCAAGGCAGACGACGCTAAACCGAGAGCTACAGAGACGAGAGGCGTTGCTTCTCGACGAGGCTGCCTCGTCGAGA
>DATAQR010000039.1:0-13685 GCA_036264565.1 Solirubrobacteraceae bacterium
GTGATTCTCATTATCATCCATAAAACGAACGCCCAGAAGGCCATCTTGGAGGCCTATCGGCCGATGTCGCTGGCAGCATAAGCTCAATTTCGTCTGTGGCGTCGACGCGTCGCCCACGCAACTCAGCCGGGTCGGAGCATCCGCGCGGGTCGAGGTAGACGGGCTGCCGTCTGTCAGCGGCTTCCGGCGAGCATCTTCGCGGTGATCACCTGCTCGCTCGTTGGCCGACATAAGCACCACGGCGTATCTATCATCGAACGCGCGGCTGATCTCTTGCCCGACATAGGCGAGTCGGCGTCCACGAACGCGGCGTGCTCGGGATAGGGCGAAGTACGCTGGCGGCGTGGCCAGCCGCCTCCCCATCAAGCCCGGTGCGACACCCGATCGAGCCCTGGAGATCCTGAACACACTCCTCGCCGAGCTGCGCAACCTTCCCGCCAAGTCCGTCGCCTCCGGGAACGAGTGGGGGACGTTCCAGCGGAAGCAGCGGGACTACCTGGGCTGGATCGAGATCGCCGAAAGCCAGCTCGGGAACTTCACCGACGAGATGCGAATCGACCCGCTCCTGCACACGCGGGGCTATTGGGCGATCCGGGAGGCGCACCCGCAGACCCAGTGGCCCGGGCATCTGATCGAAAGCGAGATCAGACTGCAGAAAGCCACCTTGGAGCGCGTCGCAGAGGATCTGAAGCGCCGAATCGAGCGAGCGACGGGCGCGGCCGGCCACATAGTCGTCATGGACACCCATCTCCTGCTGCACTTCCTACCTCCTGAGCAAGTGGACTGGAAAGAGGTCATGGGCGTCGAGCCCTTGCGCCTGTTCCTGCCGATCACCGTCGTTGACGAGCTGGATGAGCTGAAGTACACCGGCAAGGACAAGGTACGCGGCAAAGCGCGCGCCGCACTCGCGAATCTCGAGCGAGTGGTCGGGCCGGGTGGCTCGCCGGGCAGAGTGCGAGAGGGCGTGACCATCGAGGTCGAGCTGGCGCTCTCCGATGACCCGCGCGATCCGGACGCCGATCGTTCGATCATCTCCGTCTGCGCCGAACTCGAACAGCTAGCGGGAAAGCCCAACAGCGTGTCGCTCGTGACCGGCGATGCCGGTATGAGGCTACGGGCCGCACAGCGCCACGTGAAAGTAGTGCCGATGCTTGAGAAGTACCTGCGCAAGCCGGATGGGGGCAGCGAATAGGCCCGCTCTCAGTGGCCTCCGACCAGGCGACAAGAGAGATCTGCGCCGCCCGCGGCGCCGCCACGAAAAGGCAGCCCTGCCCAAACTCGCCTGAAACGACCGCAAATTGCGGCGAAACTCCCGCCCCAGCCTATCGCCCTCCGACCGCCGAATACCCAGCAACCGTCTAGGATTCAGGCCAAACCCCCTCCCCCGCGCAGGCGCCTCCGGAGCGGAAGGTCGCGTGTTCGAATCACGCCGGGCGCGTGGCTGATTTACCTGCTCACAGGCAGGTTTTGATTTCCCAGGGTTGCCTCGCACGCCGCGTCGCATTCGTCCACGTTGGACGAAACCCCCTGAGACGCGCGTGCATTGAGCACGCCGATGAGCACGCTAAATGCGCTGGCAGAACGCGGCTAGTTCGACAGGATTGCGCAGTGAGCCGCCGCGATTGTGTCTCTGCACCTATATTCCCTTGACAACATATACGCTACAGGGTATAGTGCCGTTGTGTGGAATGTCGAATTCACCGACCAGTTCGGCGAGTGGTGGGACACGCTCACGGTGTCGGAGCAGCAAGGCATCGACGCCGCTGTGCGGGTGCTCGAACAGCGAGGCCCAGGGCTTGGGCGACCGCTGGTCGACACGGTCGAGGGCTCACGCCACGCGAATATGAAGGAGCTGCGCGCGAGTACCACGCGTGTGCTGTTCGCCTTCGACCCGGCGCGGAGCGCGATCCTGCTCATAGGCGGCGACAAGCGCGACCGCTGGCAGCAGTTCTACGCGGAGATGATCCCGTTGGCCGACAAGCTGTTCGACGAACACTTGGCAGGACTTGACAAGGAGCAACGCAAATGAGCACCAAGACACGAAACTTCGATGAGCTGCGCGAACAGGCGCGGCGTCTCGATCCTGGTTGGGATGAGCAGGTCGCTGAGCGCCAGCGTGCGATGGAGGACGCATTGACTCTTGCCGATCTGCGTCGCTCGCGCCACGTCACGCAGGTGCAGCTCGCCGGGGAGCTTGGGATTTCGCAGGGCAACGTCTCGCGGCTGGAGGGTCGTAGCGACGTCTACCTCTCGACGCTGCGCTCCTATGTGCAGGCGCTCGGCGGTCATCTGGAGATCGCCGCCGTGTTCGGCGAGGAGCGGTTCGAGGTCACCCCGAAGGTAGAGCCCGTCGGCAACAAGTAGGCCTCTGGCTTCAATACGGCGGCTCCGGCCTTCTGGCTCGCCGGGACACCGCACGAAAAGGCAGCCCTGCCCAAACTCCCGGAAAAAAAGATCGCAATACCGGGCTCTGGCCAGCGACATCCTCGACGCGAGTTAGCCCGGATCATTCAGTAGTGGTGTGATTGTCGGGTTCGCGGGTCGGTGGTGTTGGTCGCCTTCAGCGACCTGAGCATGGGGCTCCGCGACACGGGCGCGTATGCGGTGTACGTCCAACGCGAGGGTGATCGCTGGCAAGCGACCTGGCACCGCTTCATCGAGCCAGCCACAGAGACAGAGACCTTCGACGAACTTGCCCGCAGACTGGGCTCGTTCCTCGATCACACCCGCGCTGCACTCAACTACGCGACCTATCAACTCGCGCTGCACGCCCTCGGGCAAGACCCAGCTTTGCAGGGCAACCTCATCCCAGAGGCTGTCGAGTTCCCGATCTTCCGCGCCCCCAAGGTGTTTAAGACTCAGAACCGAATAAAGAAGCTCCCCCAAGAGCACCGGGACGCCATCGAATCGGTACAGCCTTACGATGGACGGCCCCGTGGCCTGTGGCTGCTCCACGAGCTTGCGCGCGAGTATCGACACCGAATCGTCCACCCCGCCGCGATCATCCCAGCAGAAACCGCGTACCACGTGCTCATCAACGGTCAACTTGTCGAGCCGACCGACCTCGAAATCGTCCCGCACGATCGCCTCGAACACGGCGACGTAGTTATGCGCTTCTCGTTGCCCGGCATCCACCCTGATGCGAGAGTGAACCCCCAAGTCGCCATGACGGTGGGCATCGATCACGTTCTCTGTCGCAACCTGATTGGCACAAGCGTCCTCAAGCAGATTCGGGACAGCACCGAAGCTGCCCTCGACGTGATCGAACCGCTGTTCAACAGCGACCAAACCGCAGTCAGCGGTTATCCAGCTCGGTAGGACCAATAACGAATCCCATCCGTCCGGTCCCCCGCCGCATGCGTGCGTCAAGGGTGACGAGACGACAGGCAAGAAGACGCGCCAGGGCCACGTAGTTCGCGTCGTAGGTCTTGGCCCAGCCCAGCTCGTCGGCGACCTTCCACGCCTCTCGCGCGAGCCGGTCCGGCTCGTGGCACCGTACGGGCGCCGCAAGCACGCGGTCGAGCATCGGATCGGTCTGCTCACGACGCAGCTCGTCGCGCCAAAGCATAGCGTGGAGAGTTGAGACGGCCTCGATCCACATCAGCGGTGGAGCGACCAGCTCGAACCTACGAAACCGCTCGAAGCCGACGGGATTGGCAGCCGCGGCAACCGCGACGTTGGCGTCGATGACGAGCTTCAACGCCCGATTCGCGACAGCGAGACGGCTGCAACCCAGTTCGGCGCTGGCGTTCCGTCCTCCAGCTTCTGCCACTCAGGCGGCAGCGGAAGCATCGGATACATCTCGTCTCGCACCTCGTCGAGGGCTCTGGGGTCGATCAAGTGCTTACCACGGCTCGTCGTGGCCGGCAGGCGACCCTCCCGCACCCAGCGACGGACCGTTCCGGGGCTCTTGCCGACCCTTTGTGCTGCCTCTGTGACCGTGAGCATGCTTCGATGCTACGCCCTCGACCCGACGACTCGGCACCTGAATGCCGTGGCCGGTCTCTCCGCAACTGCATCTTGGCCTCCGATCGCCCATCCCCAGCGCTGGGAGGTAACGACTACGCGGGCGTCAAACCTCGACCGCCTTCAGAGCCCCAACCCGGATCGGCCCACAAGACGGTTCATTGGGGTCATCAAGGTTTCGTCCAATGGACGAAACCCCCGTCCAAGATCCGCAAAATACGACTATTTTCAACTATGCCTCGCTGCGGGATTCTGTCGGTCCTTGGCTCTATGACTAAGGATTCGCGCCATCCGCCCACCCAACTCCGGAGCGGAGGGTCGCGTGTTCGAATCACGCCGGGCGTGTGGGGGGATCCTCCAGGCCGGCCGATCGAGCTCGATCTCACCACCCCGGCCACACGATCTAGATCGGGTCGCCGAAAGCAGACTGGCCCGCGTTCGCCACGCGACCGCGGCGATCATGCAGTCGATCAGTCCGCGCGGCGCTCTATTTGAGCCGCACGGTCAAGCTCGCGCCGACGCGATCCGACTCCACGGGATCCCTATCCGCCTTGCGGGCCATCATCGCCGGCAGCTTGCAGGCCGTTCGGTTGGGAGTAGGTCCCCGTCCCGCCGGTGTCCGCGACGATCAGTGGGCACACCGCGCACGCCTTTGCCCCCTGCTCGGCGTACCAGCGGCAGCCGCTGCGGATCGCGCACACCGGCAGTTTGCCCGATGCCGGCGCGTCGAGCGCATCGACCTGCTCGGCGATCAGGTGGCCAAGCCCGCAGCTGTCGCCTGCCCACTGCGGGCAGGCAGATTCGACGCAGGGCGTCGAGAAACGGTAGCTGCGCTGTGGGTGCCCGGCGGCCCTGGCGCTCATCACGAACTCCGCGTCGACGTGCGTGGGCGGCTGCAGGTAGGCAAGCCTGCCGCCGGGGCCCATCACGCCGATCAGCAGCGCCCCCTCCTGACAAGGCCCGCTGGGGCAGGCCATCGGCTTTTTGCCGGCCGGCCGGCTTGCGGTGGCTGTACCGGCCTCCGGCCCTGGTTGCGTACTCGCCAGCTCAGCGTCGCGGGCCATCGTTCGTCTCAGCTCATGGCGTCCCGGCGGCCTAACCCTCCGCCACTTGCTTCTGAGCGAAGCCCTCGAGATCGTGCAGCAGCTCCGGCACGGGGATGCCGATCCAGAGATGGTTGAGGTCGACCGGCACGCTTATCGGCCCGCCCCTTGAGAACCCGGCGACGGCTGTCGCCCCCGCCTGGGAGATGGACTGCCCTATGTGCTTCTGCTGCTCCTCCGAGAGCTCGACGCCCGACACCACCACCTTGAACTCGTACCTGCCCACTGACGGCCTCCTAGCAAAGTTGGTTGCGCATATGCCAGCGATTTTCCAACTGACGGCCACAGCCTACGCCCCGCTCATGGACAGCACAAGCCGATCATTCGTCCATGGCGAAGCCAAGACCGTGAGGTATTAGGCTCCAGACGTGGTCGGCTCAGCCGCAACCGTGCTCGCGGTCGAGGACGTCGTTCAGGTCATCCCGACGGCGATCCTCGGCCTGCTGTATGCCCACCGCGCCCACACGCTCGCGCGCGGGGCGCACGCGGTGCCGGCCTGGCGCCAGACCTGCTTCTACGCGGGCCTTGCGACGATCCTGCTCGCGCTGCTCTCCCCCATCGGCGATCTCAGCGACGAACTGCTGTACATGCACATGGTCGAGCACCTGCTGATGGGCGATATCGCCGCGCTCTTGATTGTCCTCGGCCTGACTGGCCCGCTGCTGGGGCCCATGCTTCGCATCCGCTTCTTCGACCGCCTGCGCGTCCTCACCCATCCGTTGATCGCCTTCCCGCTGTGGGCGATCGACATGTACATCTGGCACCTGCCCGTCTTCTATCAAGCGGCGCTGCACCATACGGCGATCCACGCGCTCGAGCACACGATGTTCATCGCGCTCGGGATCAACATGTGGATGTGCCTGTTCGGCCCACTGCCGAAGCCGTCCTGGTTTGGCAACCTCGCCAAGCTCGGCTATATCGTGGCGGTGCGCCTGACCGGCACCGTGCTCGGGAACATCTTCCTGTGGTCGGGCAAAGCCTTCTACCCGTTCTACCTGACCGGCGACGCGGCCCACCACATCAGCCCGATCGCCGACCAGAACCTCGCTGGGGCGATCATGATGGTCGAGGAGTCCTTCCTCACGCTCGGCCTGTTCTGCTGGCTGTTCCTACGGACCGCCCGTGAGATCGAGGAACGCCAGGAGCTGCTCGACTTCGCTCAGGCCCAGGGCGTCGCGATCAGCGACGAGCGCGCGGCACGAGCAGTGGCGGCTGGGCGAGGCGACGATCTGCGCCGGCGCGTGGAGCGTGCGGCCGAGACGGCCGGCTCCAGCTGAGCAGCGCAGTTGGAAGCTGGGTCTAGCCGCCGGCGACAGCCGGCAGGATCGTCAATTCGGCACCGTCGGAAATGGGGGTATCGAGCCCGTCCAGGAAGCGGATGTCCTCGCCGCTGACGTACACGTTGACGAACCGCCGCAGCGACCCGTCCTCGTCGGCCAGCCGCTCGCCGAGCCCGTCGTGGCGCGCGTACAGCCCGTCGAGCACCTCGCGTACGGTCGCGCCGTCGAGCACCGCCTCGCTCTCGCCGCCGGCGGCAGAACGCAGTTGGGTGGGGATCTTCACAGTCACGCCCATTGCGCTACACCCCCAGTGCCGCGAGCGCCTTGGCGCCGCTGGCGCTGCGCTGCTCGACCTGCGTCTCGAACTGCTCGATGCTCGGCTCTATCGTGTGCGTCTCGAACGTCCCCTTGACCGCGTCGAGCGTCTTCAGCCCCTCGCCGGTGATCACGAGCACGACGCGCTCGTCGGGATCGATCTCGCCGCGCGCGGCCAGCTTGGCGAGCGTCGCCGTGGTGACGCCGCCGGCGGTCTCGGTGAAGATGCCTGTCGTCTGTGCGAGCAGCGCGATCCCCGCGCGGATCTCATCGTCTGAGACGGAGTCGACCGAGCCGCCGCTGCGGCGCGCCTCCTCCAGCGCGTAGGGACCGTCGGCGGGGTTGCCGATCGCTAGCGACTTGGCGATCGTGTCCGGCTTCACGGGCTTGCACACCTCGTGCCCGGCTGCGAACGCGCTGGCGACGGGCGAGCAGCCGTCGGCTTGCGCACCGCTCATCTTCGGCAGCGGGTGGGTGGGGTTCCTTATCAACCCCAGCTCGCGCCACTCGTCAAACCCCTTGGCGATCTTGGTGAACAGCGACCCGGAGGCAATCGGCACGACGCAACGGTCGGGCAGCTCGAAGCCGAGCTGCTCGGCGATCTCATAGGCGAGCGTCTTGGAACCCTCGGCGTAATAAGGACGCAGGTTGACGTTGACGAACGCCCAATCGCGCTCGGCCGAGAGCTCGGTGCAGAGCCGGTTGACGTCGTCGTAGTTGCCCTTAACGGCGACCAGATTGGTCCCGTACACGCCGGTGGCGAGGATCTTCTGCTCCTCGAGGTCGGCCGGAATGAACACGTAGGACTCGAGCCCCAAAGCCGCTCCGTGGGCCGCAACCGAGTTGGCGAGGTTGCCCGTTGAGGCGCAGGCGATCGTCTGGAAGCCCAGCTCGCGCGCCCGCGCGGTGGCGACCGAAACGACGCGATCCTTAAACGAGTGGGTCGGGTTAGCGGCGTCATTCTTGACCCAAACCTCGCGCAGCCCAAGCTGCTTGGCCAGGCGATCGGCCTTGATCAGCGGCGTGCAGCCGGCCGGCAGTCCGGTGCGCGAGGCAAGCCGCCCCGAGGGCCCGGGAGGCCCGTCGACGACGGGCAGAAAGTCGGCATAGCGCCAGATGTTCTGCGGCCCGGCCTGGATACGGCGGCGCAACTGGTCGGCGTCCTCGCCGAGCGCGGAATGGTCGTAGGCGACCTCCAGCGGCCCGAAGCAGCGGTCGCAGACGTACAGCGCCTCCAGCGGATACTCGGCCTTGCACTCTCGGCATCTCAGGTGTGTAACAGCCACTTTGGGGACTCCTTGCAATCGACTTCGCCGGTAAACCGTGTGGCGAAGAGCTGCAAGCCCGCCACACATCTCTCAGGAATTGGCACCTTTCCGCGGTTAGACGGCGGTTGCCGGGGCTTCGTCGGGCCAGTCCCTCCACCCCTCTGGATGTGTCCAGCTATGTGCGGGGCAGTATACGAGGCCTTTGGACAGAACACAAGAGTGTTTGGGTAACGCAGCGTGCGCGCTGGTGTACGCCCTATCCATGAGCACCAGCCCAGTCGAGGTCGAACGCGCACCAACAGACTCCCCAGAGGCGTTTGAGCCGCTCGACCCCGCCGCCAAGAAGCGGATGCTGATCATTGTCAACCCGTACGCGACGACTGTCTCCGACCGCCTGCGCCACCTGGTCGTCTATGCCCTGCAGGGTCGCTACGAGGTCGATGCTCTCGACACGGAGGCGCGCGGCCATGCGGTCGAGCTGTGCCGCGAGGCCGCCCACGAGGGCTACGACGTAGTGGTCGCCTTCGGCGGCGACGGCACCGTCAACGAAGCCGCCAACGGCCTGCGCGGCTCGGCCACGCCACTGACCTGTCTGCCGGGCGGCTCGGCCAACGTGTACGGGAAGATCCTCGGCATCCCTGGCGAGCTGGTGGACGCCACCGAGCACCTGCTGGCGATGGCCGATCGCTGGCAGCCGCGCCGCGTCGACCTGGGCGTCGTCAACGGCCGCTGCTTCACGTTTGCCTCCGGCCTCGGCCTGGACGCCAGCGTGGTGGCGCGCGTGGACTCAAACCCGCACCTAAAGGCGCGTTTCGGCGCCTACTACTTCACGTGGGCGGCGATCTCCACGTTCACGCGCCGCTACATCCTCAAACCACCGCATCTGGTCGTCGAGGCCGACGGCCAGCAGCATGAGGGCGTTACCGCGATCCTGCAGAACGCCTCCCCCTTCACCTACTTCAAGGAGCGCCCGATCGAGGTCGTGGAGGGCTCGGAGCTTGACTCCGGCACGCTGAAGGCGTGCGTGCTGCACCGCGCCCGCCCGGTTGACATGCCCTCGATCGCCTACCGCGCCTTTTCGCAGCGTGCGAGCGTCACCCGCCACCGCCAAGTCACGCCGCTGCCCGAGGCCAGCGAGCTGATCGTCCGTTCCACCGACGAGCAGCCGCTGCCGCTGCAGGTGGACGGCGACTACATCGGCGAGGTGAGCGAAGCCCGCTATTCGGTCCTGCCGCGCGAGCTGGCCGTAGTCTCCTGAGTCTTCGGTAGTCCCCCAAAGCGGGCTTGGCTTGGTAACAGGCGCTACGCCGCCCCGCCGGGCGTGACACGGTAGGCGTCAAAGACCGAATCGGTGTTACGCAGACGCGAGATCGCGCCCTTCAGGCTCTGGGTGTCGGCGAGCTCGACCACGAAGCGGTTCTTGACCATCGGCGGCATCGACAGGCAACGCGCTTCGAGGATGTTCGCGCCCGACTCCGAGAAGGCGCGCGAGAGGTCCTCGAGCAGACGGTGGCGATCCCACGCGTCGATGTGGATTTCAACGACGAACGATGTCTCCTGCTCGCCCTCCCAGCTGACGTCGGTGAAGCGTTCGGGGTTGCGCTGAAGCAGCCGCGCGTTCGGGCAGTCCTTACGGTGGATTGTGATCCCGCGCCCGAGCGAGATGTAGCCGAGGATCGGATCGCCCGGCACCGGCCGGCAGCACTTGGCCAGGCGCAGCATGACGTCGTCGACTCCCTCGACCTTGATCCCGTACTTGCCCGACGAGGTGGTGGGGCGCCGGCGCGAGCGCCCGACCTTGATCAGGTCTGAGCCGGGAGCCTCGCCGTCGGCGGCCTCGCCGCGCTTCAGCCGCTGCAGCACCTTGTTGACGACAACCTTCGGGGAGATCTTGGCGGCGCCGAGCGCGATGTAGAAATCATCGGCCTTGCGGTATCCCATCTCGCGGATCACGTCGGCCAGCAGCGCCGAGCCGGTGATCTTCTGCGCCGGCAGCCCTTGCTTCTTGAGGTGCTCCTGCAGCAGATCGCGCCCGGTGTGCTCGGTCCCCTCGCGCGTCTCGGCCTTGAACCACTGCTTGATCTTGTTGCGCGCACGCGTGGTCTTGACCGTCGCCAGCCAGTCGCGCGAGGGTCCGCGCTCGCGCTTGCCGGTGATGATCTCGACGATGTCGCCGGAATGGAGCTCGTAGTGAAGCGGCACCATCTTGCCGTTCACCCGCGCCCCGATGCAGCGGTGCCCGATCTCGGTGTGTACCTCGTAGGCGAAGTCGAGCGGCGTCGCCCCCGCGGCCAGTGACTTGACCTCGCCCTTGGGCGTGAACACATAGACCTCGTCCTCGAACAGATCGATCTTCAGGCTCTCCATGAACTCGTGTGGGTCTGACATCTCCGTCTGCCAGTCGAGCATCGAGCGCAGCCACTTCAGCTTCTCCTCTGACTCCAGGCCACGATTCCCGGGCGAGGAGCCGTTCTTCCCAGACCCGGGACGCTGCTTGTACATCCAGTGCGCGGCGACGCCGAACTCGGCCATCTCGTGCATCTGCTGCGTGCGGATCTGGATCTCCAGCGGCCTGCCCTCCGGCCCCACGATGGTCGTGTGCAGCGACTGGTACATGTTGAACTTGGGCATCGCGATGAAGTCCTTGAAGCGCCCTGGCAGCGGCTTCCACAGCGAATGGATGACGCCCATCGCGCCGTAGCAGTCCTTCTCGGAGTCGACGATCACGCGCATCGCCGTGAGGTCGTAGATCTCGTTGAACTCACGCCCCTTCTTGGTCATCTTCGAGTGGATCGAATAGAAGTGCTTGGCGCGCCCGGCGATCTGTGCCGATATCCCTAGTTGCTCGAGCTCGTGCCCGAGGTAGGCTCCGGCCTCGGTCACGTAGCGCTCGCGATCCTCGCGCTGCTGGGATACGAGCTCCTTGATCTCCTTGTACTTGCGCGGGTGAAGCGTCGCGAAGGCGAGATCCTCGAGCTCCCACTTGATCGCATGGATACCGAGCCGATGCGCAATCGGGGCGTAGATCTCAAGCGTCTCGCGCGACTTCTCCAGCTGCTTTTGCTTTGGCATCGCATCGATCGTGCGCATGTTGTGCAGCCGGTCGGCGAGCTTGATCAGGATGACCCGCACGTCGCTGGCCATCGCCACCATCATCTTGCGGTAGTTCTCGGCCTGCGCCTCGTCGCGCGATTGGAATGTGATCCCAGTCAGCTTGGTGACGCCGTCGACCACGACGGCGATCTCCTCGCCGAAGCGCTCGCGCACCTCCTCGATCGAGGCGGAGGTGTCCTCGACGGTGTCGTGTAGTAGCGCCGCGCACAGCGTCTCTGTGTCCAGGCGCATCCCCGCGCAGATGCGCGCGACGCCAACCGGATGGGTGATGAAATCCTCGCCAGAGCGCCGGCGCTGGGCGGCGTGGTGCTCGCAGGCGAACACAAACGCGTCTTCGACACGGTCGCGGTCGATCTCCACGATTGCGTCGGCGGCGTGCTCGGAGACGATCGCGAACAGGTCGTCGAGCAGCCGCTGCTCGGTGTCGCTTAGATCGGCGCGGCGGACGCGTCGAGGAGTTGCGGCAGCGGGAACAGCGTGGACTGGGCTTGGCCGTGTCTCTGCCATGTAGTAAGCGTAGCCTCCCGCGAGGCGGGCTGGGCCTCTCGGAGCACTATTCGCGGCTCACTTACCCCACGCCATTCGTTGACCTCGAGCGCAAAGGTTGCGTCGACGGGCTCACCTTCGGATACGGGCAGGCGTCCGTCGCAGCCGAAGGCGACCGCGCGGGCGTGAGCGCCACCGGCCTGGAGCCGAAAACGCGCGTGCTTGCCCTCCCCCATCGAGCGCACTTCGCTCACGAGCGCGCCGCGCACGAGCAGTGACACGGTCGGGTTGCCCCTCCCAAATGGGGCCAGCGTGGCCAGCTCCTCGGCCAGCTCCATGCCGAGCTCTGGTCCCGTCACGACGGCATCGACGCGCTCACAGCGTGCAGGATCGCGCCCGCTCAGTGCCGCCGCGGCATGGCGCTCAAAGGTGGCGGCGAAATCCTCGAGCGACTCGCGTCCCAACTCAACGCCGGCGGCGGCGCTGTGCCCGCCGTAGCGTCCGAGATGCTCCGAGCAGGCGGTAAGACCGGCCAGCAGGTCATAGCCCTCGACGCTGCGTCCCGAGCCGCGCGCGCGATCCTGCTCGATCGCGACCAACACCACCGGCCTGCCATGCATCTCGGCCAACCGCGAGGCGACGATCCCAATCACGCCTGGATGCCAGCCTTCGGCGGCGAGCACGTACGACCACCGCTCGCCGACGTCCGGCAGTTGCGCGATCTGTGCTTCGGCTTGCCCGCGGATCATCTGCTCACCCTGGCGACGCTCGGAATTGGCGCGGTCCAGCTCCTCGGCCAGCACAGCGGCGCGCGTTCGGTCCTCGGTCATGATCAGCTCCAGCGCGGCATCGGCGCGGTACAGGCGCCCGGCGGCGTTTATGCGCGGGGCGAGCCCGAAGCCGACAGCGCGCTCTGTCACCTTGCTCGGGTCGATTCGCGCCACCGCCATCAGCGCGCGCAGCCCTGGCTTGTTCGTGCCCGCCAATGCGCGCAGGCCCCGACGGGTGAGCGAGCGGTTCTCGCCGAGCAGCGGCACCACGTCGGCGATCGTGGCCAGCGCCACCAGGTCGAGATCCTCCTCAAGCTGGCGTGGATCGTGATCTGAGGAGCCGGCGACCGCAAAGCAGGCCTGGGCGAGCTTGTGGGCGACCGCGGTGGCGCACAACTCGGGGCAGGGATAGCCGCTGATCCCTGGATGCACGATTGGCGCGTCTGGGAGCACGCCATCGGGCCGGGCGCGATGGTGGTCGCTGACGATCACCTCGATCCCCAGTGAGCGCGCCAGCGCGACCTCCTCGACGGCGGTGATGCCGCAGTCGGCGGTTATCAGCAGGCCGGTGCCACGCTCGTACAGGCGCCTGACCGTCTCGGCGCTCAGCCCATAGCCCTCGGCTCGGTCAGGCAGATGCCAGTCGCAGTGGGCGCCGAGCTTGCGCAGGGCGCGTACGAGCACAGCCGTGGAGCAGACACCATCGACGTCGTAGTCGCCGTGGATCGTTATCCGCATGCCGCTGCACGCGCGATCGACGATCAGCCGCGCGGCGTCCAGCAGGCCGGGGAAATCCTCCAGGCCATGGCGCTCATCCGCCGCCAGAAAAGCTGCCGCGCGATCAGGGTCGGCGTAGCCGCGGCGCACCAGCGCCTGCGCGATCGGATCGCTCACCCCCACTCGCTCACACAACTGGGCGACCGCGTCGCGGTCGCAGTCGGCTATGTCAAAGCGCACCATCGTGCGCGCACACTACGGCTCGGTCTAGACGGAACCGCCGGCTGCGGGTATGCGGCTGCGGCGCACTCCCTCGTAGTAGACCAGCGCGATACCCAGCAGAGCACCGGGAACCGCATACAGGACGACGGCGATGTCGGTGCCCTTGACGCCCGGGACCTGCAGTGAGGAGGTCTTGATCGAGTAGATCAACAGCCCGATCACCACTGCTCCAACCAGCGCGCCGACGAAGGCGCCGACGATCCCGCCCCAGAAGCGGTCCGGTAGGGAGATCGTGAAGTGCCAGATCGACAGGCCCATCATCACCCAAGCGAGCATTCCCATTAGTGGCCCCTTCCGCAGGTACGGTGGTTTATCCGGGGAGTGGATCGTCGTCCCGGACAAGGACGCAGGGCGAAGCCCTTGCTGGCGGCAAGGGCAAGCCCG
>DATAQR010000046.1:0-3258 GCA_036264565.1 Solirubrobacteraceae bacterium
CCCTCCTCAGTGACAGTCCGACTAATCTCGGAAGGATGTCGACAGCGGACGCCGCCTTCTATTTCGACCTCGCCTCGCCGCTGGCCTACCTCGCCTCTGAGCGGGTGCTGCAGGCGATGCCGGTCGCCTGCGAGTGGCATCCGGTACTCGCACGAGAGCTGCCGGGAGGAGAGACGTTCGAGGGCTTTCGCTGCCGCGAAGACGAGGACATCTTCCGCCTGAACGTGGAGCGGCGCGCGCGCGAGCTGGGCCTGCAGGAGTTGCGTTGGCCCGAACCGTTCCCGTTCGACGGCGAGAACGCCATGCGTGCGGCGACTTACGCCAAGTCGATCGGGCGAGCCGTGCCATTTGCTCAGGCGGCGTTTCGTCAGGCGTTTGCGGGCGGGCGCTCGCTGGCCGACACCGACAACATCCTGATCGCCGCCGCTGCCTGCGAGATGCACCCCGCGGCGGTGCTGAAGGCGCTGGAGCTTAGCTCGGTAGCCGAGCAACTGGCGGCGAGCACCGCCCAGGCCGCTGTAGAGGGCCTGCGCGACGTGCCGGCAGTTCGCGTCGGCGGGCGCGTTTTCCACGGCGAGCGCGCACTGGAGGATGCCGCCATGCGTGCCGCAGAGAGCACCAGGACCGGCATCCACACGACCAAACACGACGCTGGGCCGGCGCCCGCTGTCAATTCCACTGGAGGGCGCGCATGAGAGCTGGCCGCTGCCTGCGCGTGATCGTCCGTCGCGGCGGACTGATGCCGGCGTTTCTAGCCAACCCCGACCGGCTCGACCACATTGAGGTCGTCGAGATCGAGGGCGGTGAGGTCGTGTTCCTGTGGGACCTGACGCCACAGTCCACCTCGCGCGTCGCGCGCGAAGTTCGCGAGGATCTAAACCTGATGGAGCGCGAGGACTTCCTAGCGCGCTGGAGTACCGTGGAAGACTGATGTGCGCACCGCCAGCGGCAAGCCGATGACGCCCGTTCTACCCCAACCGGCTCTCGCGCGCGAGTGGCTCGCCGCGATGACGCTGATCCGCCGCTTCGAGGAGCGCGCGGGGGAGATGTACGCACGCGCGAAGGTCGGCGGCTTCCTGCACCTGGCGATCGGCGAGGAGGCGACGATCGTCGGCAGCGCCCGCGCCCTGCGCGAGACGGACTACCTGGTCTCGACATACCGTTCTCACGGCGACGCGATCGCCCGCGGCACGCCGCCGGAGCGTGTCATGGCCGAGCTGTTCGGCAAGGTCGATGGCTGCTCGAAAGGCCACGGCGGCTCGATGCACATGTTCGACGCAGAGCGCCGCTTCATGGGCGGGTATGGCATCGTCGGCGGCAACCTGCCGATCGCGGCGGGCATCGCCTTGGCGTGTGAGCAGCGCGGGAACGACGAGGTGACGCTGTGCACGTTTGGCGACGGCGCCTCCAACCAGGGCACGTTCGGCGAGACGCTCAACCTAGCGGCGCTGTGGCGCTTGCCGGTCGTGTTCATGGTGATCAACAACCAGTTTGGCATGGGCACCTCTTTGAGTCGCCATTCGGCCGTCACCGACCTACAGAGCAAGGGCGAGTCGCTGGGCGTGCCGGGCATACGCTGCGACGGGATGGACGTGCTCGACACGCACGCCGTCGTCTCTGAGGCGTTGCGCCGCGTGCGCGAGCAGCGCCGGCCGCTGCTGATCGAGGCGGTCACGTACAGATTCCGGGGCCACTCGATGGCTGACCCCGAGGACTACCGCTCCAAGGAGGAGGTCGCCGAGTGGCGCGAGCGCGACCCGATCCCGGCGTTCGCGGAGAAGCTCGAACGCGAGGGAATGCTCACTGTCGAGCAGCGCGAGCAGATCGACCGCGACGCGCTGGCGCGGGTGGACGCGGCGGTGCAGTTCGCCGAGCAGTCCCCGTTCCCACAGGCACACACGTTGTACGACGACGTATACGTCCTCGACGAGCAGGTTCATGGCCATTACCACGGTGACGACGAGTCGCACGCGCGGCGGCCTGCCGCCGCGGCCGCCGGTGAGCCACTGCTAGGGGGACGCTCGAAGTGAGCCAACTTCGCTACAGCGACGCGCTCAAACTATCCCCCCAAACACGGGCCGGGGACCGTTCACGATGAGCGAGCTTCGCTACCGCGACGCGCTCAAACTAGCCCTCCAAGAAGAGCTCGCGCGCGACGAGAACGTGATCCTGATGGGAGAGGACATCGGCGTCTTCGGCGGCGCCTTCAAGGTGACGTCCGGGCTGCTGGAGGAGTTCGGCGAGCGGCGCGTGCGCGACACGCCGATCTCCGAGAACACGATCGTCGGCGTGGGTGTCGGCGCCGCGATGGTGGGCCTGCGCCCGGTCGTCGAGCTGATGACGGTCAACTTCGCGTTGCTCGCGTTCGATCAGATCGTCAATCATGCAGCGCATATTCACTACATGTTTGGGGGGCACGCGCGCGTACCGCTAGTAGTGCGCATGCCGCAGGGCGCCGGGCATCAGTTGGGCCCGACGCACTCGCACAGCTTTGAGTCGATGTTCTTGCACGTCCCGGGCCTGCTGGTGGCGACCCCCGCCACGCCGGCGGACGCGCGCGGCCTGCTGAAGGCGGCGATCCGCGACGAGAACCCGGTGATCTTCATCGAGCACGAGTCGCTGTACGGCGTGCGCGGCGAGGTGGACGAGGCGGATGACGTTCCGCTGCCGTTCGGGCTTGCGCGCGTCGCGCGCGAGGGGGCTGATGTGACAATCGTGGCCGTCTCGCGGATGGCGCTGACGTCGCAGCGTGCCGCCGAGGTGTTGTCGGCCGAGCACGGCATCGAGGCCGAGGTGATCGACCCGCGCACGCTGCGCCCGCTCGACCTCGACACGATCCTGGCGTCGGTCGCCAAGACCAACCGCTGCGTGGTGGTGGAGGAGGGTTGGCCGCACGGAGGCGTCGGTGCCAACCTGGCCGCGTTGATCTCAGAACAGGCTTTCGATGATCTCGACGCCCCAGTGACGCGTGTGAGCGGGGCGGATGTGCCGATGCCGTACTCCAAGCCGCTGGAGGAGATCGCGTTTCCGCATGAGCCCGACGTCGTGCGCGCCGCCCTGGCCGTGCTTGGGGGCGACCCGGCAAGCGTCGCCGGTTCGAAGGGGGCCAGATGAGCGACGTGGTGATGCCGCGGCTGTCGGACACGATGGAGGAGGGCACGATCCTGCGCTGGCTCAAGCGCGACGGAGAACAGGTCGCGCGCGGCGAGGAGCTAGTCGAGATCGAGACGGACAAGGCGACGATGACCTACGAATCAG
>DATAQR010000144.1:0-25856 GCA_036264565.1 Solirubrobacteraceae bacterium
CGCGGCCGGGACGTACACCGCAACCCTGACGGTCACCGACAGCGCCTCGCCGGCCCACACGGCGACCTCGACAGTCACCGTCACCGTCAACGCCGTCGGCAACCCGCTTGCGGCCAGCGCCTCCGCCACGCCGACCTCGGGCCAGGCCCCGCTGAACGTCGCGTTCACCGGCACCGGCACCGGCGGAACCCCGCCGTACTCTTACAGTTGGAGCTTCGGTGACGGTTCCGCCGCGAGCACCACGCAGAACCCGAGCCACACGTATAACGCCGAAGGCACCTACACCGCGACGCTGACGGTCACCGACAGCGCCTCGCCGGCGAAAACGGCCACGGCGAACGTCACGATCACGGTCTCGCCGATCGCCGGCACGGCGCCGGGCGCGCCCACCGGTCTGACCGCGACCGGCGCTACCAACCAGGTCGCCCTGAGCTGGACGGCCCCCTCGAGCAACGGGGGCGTGAACATCACCTCCTACCGCGTGTACCGCGGCACCTCGAGCGGCAGCGAGACGCTGCTCACGAGCGGCGGCTGCAGCGGCCTCGGCAACGTCACGTCGTGTACGGACACGGGCCTAACGGCCGGACAGGCCTACTTCTACAAGGTCAGCGCCGTGAACGCGATCGGCGAGGGGGCGCAGTCGGGTGAGGCCTCCGCCACGCCGACGGCGAGCAACTGCACGCCGGCGCAATTGCTCGGCAACCCGGGCTTTGAGACCGGCACCGCCTCGCCGTGGTCGGCCACCTCCGGGGTGATCAACAACAGCAGCACCGAGCCTCCGCACTCGGGAAGCTGGGACGCCTGGCTCGACGGCTACGGCACGACGCACACCGACACGCTCTCGCAGAGCGTGACAATCCCGTCCGGGTGTAATTCGGACAGCCTCTCGTTCTGGCTGCACATCGACACCGCGGATACGGGCACCACCGCTCAGGACACACTGCAGGTGCAGATCTTGAACAGTTCAGGGACGGTGCTCTCGACACTGCACACGTATTCGAACCTCGATGCGGCCAGCGGCTACCAGCAACGCACGTTCGATCTCTCTCAGTACGCGGGCCAGACGATCACGCTGAAGCTGACCGCCACCGAAGACGCGAGCGGTCAGACGTCGTTCGTGGCCGATGACTTCGCGCTCAACGTAGCCGGCGGCTCCGGCGGCGGCAATACAGTGACGGTGACGAACCCGGGTAGCCAGACTGGGACCGTGGGGACGGCCACGAGCCTGCAGATCCAGGCGAGCGACTCGGCGTCCGGGCAGACGCTCACCTACAGCGCCACAGGGTTGCCGGCCGGT
Source organism: Solirubrobacteraceae bacterium (assembly GCA_036264565.1). Lineage (GTDB taxonomy): Bacteria > Actinomycetota > Thermoleophilia > Solirubrobacterales > Solirubrobacteraceae > Palsa-744. The sequence continues at coordinate 1,298 of DATAQR010000144.1, forward strand.
CTGTCCATCAACGCCTCGACCGGCCTGATCTCAGGCACGCCGAACACGGCCGGTAGCTCGACGGTCACGGTCACGGTGACCGATCCGACGCGGGCGAAGGGCTCGACCACGTTCACCTGGACCATCAACTCCTCGGGCGGCTGCACCGCTGCACAGCTGCTCGGCAACCCGGGCTTCGAGACCGGTACGGCGTCGCCGTGGAGCGCGAGCAGTGGCGTTATCAACAACAGCAGCTCGGAGCCGCCCCACTCCGGTAGCTGGGACGCGTGGCTAGACGGCTACGGCAAAACACACACTGACACGCTGTCCCAGGGAGTCACGATCCCGATGAGCTGCATGACGGCCACGCTTTCGTTCTGGCTGCACATCGACACCGCCGAGACCTCGACCACGACGGCCTATGACACGCTCAAGGTCCAGATCCTCAACAGCTCCGGCACGGTTCTGAGCACGTTGCACACGTACTCGAACCTCGATCACGCCACCGGCTACCTGCAGCACAGCTTCGAACTGACCCCCTACATCGGGCAGACGATCACGCTCAAGTTCACCGGCGCCGAAGACTACGAAAAGCAGACTTCGTTCGTGATCGACGACACCGCGATCAACGTGAGCTGAGCGCCATGTCTCACCATAAGAGTCCATTCATCGCTCTCGCGGCACTCGGTATCGTCGGCGTTCTCGCGGCGCCTGCCGCGGCGTCGAACGCGATCTCAGCGGCCGCTCACGGCCATCGTTATCGACACGGCGTCGTGCCGCTGCGACCTGGTGCCCACCACAAAGGTGCCAACGTGGCAGCGCAGGCCGGCCTGCTGCAGTACGGCGGCGGCGTGGCTGGCGTGGGTGTCACCACAGGCGCGCCCAAGGTCTATGTCGTGTTTTGGGGCTCGCAATGGGGCACGCAGTCGACCAACAGCCAGGGATACACAACTCTGTCGGGCGATCCCAACAACGCCGCACCGGTGATCCAGGCGTTCTTCAAAGGGCTCGGTACGGGCGGCGAGAGTTGGTCTGGCGTGATGACTCAGTACTGCGAAGGGATCGCCGCCGGTTCTACGTCGTGTCCGGCCGGTGCGGCTCACGTCGGCTATCCCACCGGCGGAGCATTGGCGGGAGTCTGGGTTGACGGGTCCGCCGCCGCGCCGGCGTCGGCGACCGGCAATCAGATCGGCGCCGAGGCGGTGGCCGCCGCCGCCCACTTCGGCAACACGAGCGGCGCCTCGAACCGCGACGTTCAGTACGACATCGTCTCGCCGACGGGTACGACGCCCGACGGGTTCAACACCGCGAGCGGCGAATTCTGCGCCTGGCATGACTACACGGGCGACTCGACGCTCAGCGGCGGCGCGGTCAACTCGCCTTACGGGAACATCGCGTTCACGAACATGCCCTACGTCACCGACGCGGGCTCGAGCTGCGGCGAGAACTTCGTCAACTCCGGCGCGGCGGGCATCGGCGACGGCTTCACGATCGTCGGTGGTCACGAGTACGCCGAGACCATCACCGACCAATTCCCAGCAGGCGGCTGGACGGATTCGAGCGGCGCGGAGAACGGCGACAAGTGCGCGTGGATCTCCTCCGGTCAGGGCGCCAGCCAGAACATCACGCTGTCCACTGGCGCGTTCGCCGTCCAGTCGACGTGGGCGAACGATTCGGGCAGCGCGGGCGGATGCGAGGTCTCGCACGCGATCGTCGGCGGGGGAGAAGGCGGCTCGGGTGGCGGTGGCTGCACGGCCGCCCAGCTGCTTGGCAACCCCGGGTTTGAGACCGGCACGGCGTCGTCGTGGACCGCCACCAGCGGGGTGATCAACAACTCAAGCTCAGAGCCCCCGCACTCGGGCAGCTGGGACGCGTGGCTCGACGGCTACGGCGCCGTCCACACCGACACGCTGTCGCAGACGGTCACGATCCCGGCCGCCTGCACCTCGGACAGTCTGAGCTTCTGGCTGCACGTCGACACCGCGAACACGAGCGCCGCGGCGCAGGACACGCTGCAGGTCCAGCTCCTGAACAGCTCGGGCGCGGTGCTCACGACGCTGCACACCTACAGCAACCTCGACGCGAACACCGGCTACACGCAGGAGTCGTTCAACGTGTCGCCGTACGCGGGCCAGGCGATCACGCTGAAGCTGACCGGCAGCGAGAGCGGAAACGGACAGACCTCGTTTGTGGTCGACGACTTCGCGCTCAACGTCGCCGGCGGCTCCGGTCCCGGCAACACGGTGACCGTCACCAACCCGGGCGGCCAGACCGCAACGGTTGGCACGGCCACCTCATTGCAGATCCAGGCGTCCGACTCGGCCTCGGGGCAGACATTGACCTACGGCGCGGCGGGGCTCCCAGCCGGTCTGTCGATCAACAGCTCGACGGGCCTGATCTCAGGCACGCCGAGCACGGCCGGCAGTTCGACTGTCACGGTCACGGCGACCGATCCGACGCGGGCGAAGGGCTCGACCACGTTCACATGGACGGTCAACCCGCCGAGCACCGGCTGCAGCGCGGCGCAGCTGCTTGGCAACCCCGGCTTTGAGACGGGAACGGCGTCGCCTTGGACCGCGTCAGCCGGCGTGATCAACAACAGCAGCGCCGAGCCGCCGCACTCGGGGAGCTGGGACGCGTGGCTCGATGGTTACGGCACGACGCACACCGACACGCTGTCCCAGAAAGTCACGATCCCGTCCAACTGCGTCAAAGCGACCATGTCGTTCTGGCTGCACATAGACACCGCCGAGACCTCGACCACGACGGCTTATGACACGCTCAAGGTCCAGATCCTCAACAGCTCCGGCACCGTCCTGAGCACGTTGCACACGTACTCGAACCTCGATCACGTCACCGGCTATGTGCAGCACAGCTTCGACCTGATCCCATACATTGGGCAGACGATCCAGCTGAAGTTCACCGGCACCGAAGACTACGAAAAGCAGACGTCGTTCGTGATCGACGACACCGCGATCAACGTGAGCTGACGCACGGGGGTCGATCCTGACAAGACCCCGGCGCCGCGGGCGGCCAGCCAAGTATGTACATCAAGTAACGAAGACGGTAGGCGGCCGGCGACCAGGCCAGTCGCCTACCAGGCTTGGTGTTTGCCGCAGTGCGGGCACGTCACGCTGGTGGAGACCGGCGCGATGAAGAAGTAGCCGCACGAGCATGGGTAGCAGGCCTCGTCGACGGGGCCGCCGGCGTCGCGGATGCGGCGCACTGCGATGTCCGCTGCGGCCGGCGGCGTGCAGGCGTGCTCGTGTTGGCGCCAAGCGGTCAGTGGGTGTAGCAGGCTGGAGCGCATCGATCTCTACCTCCTAAGACACCTGAGATGCCTAAAGGTTTCGCTGTCAAGCCGAGATCTCCTGGCGCCGCGCCGCGGGTAATGCCCCCGCTCTGTGGCGAACTGGGCTATGCGCCGGCGCCGGTCCGATGTTTTGGGATAATCAAGCGCGATGAGCCCCGCTCGCAAGCGAACGGTGCGGCTGGTCGTGGCCCTCAGCGCCGCCGTGATCCTGGCAAGTGCCCTGATCTACACCAGCTTCAGCGCCGCCAGCCCAACGGTTACGCCCGGCCAGCTCGTGCGCGAAGGCGTCGCCGGGCGCGAATATCAGCTGACCGGCAAGGTCAAGGCCGGCTCGGTGCGCCACGAAGGCCAGACCCTGGACTTCGCCGTTCAGGACCGTGCCGGCGAAGCGGCCATCCCGCTCAGCTACACGGGCCAGGTACCTGACCCCTTCAAGGAAGGCCGCGAGGTGATCGTCACCGTGGTCAAGGGCGCCGGACGCTACATCGGGCAGCGCGACTCGTTGATCACCAAGTGCCCGTCCAAGTACAAGGTCACGCCGAGCAAGGGCAAGACCTACTGATGGGCTGTCTCGCCGCCCGTAGCCGCGCGCGGGCTGCGCGGCCGAGCTGATGCCCGAGCTCGGACGCGCCTGCCTGCTGCTGGCGCTCGGCGTCTGCGCCTACGGGATTGGTGCGTCGCTGTATGGAGTGCGCCGCGGCCGACCCGAGTTCGCCCTGTCAGGGCGGCACAGCGTATACGCGCTGGCCGGCATCCTGACCGTCGCCTTCGCGGTGCTCGAGCTCGCCTTCCTGCGCAGCGACTTCTCCTTCAACACGGTCGCCGACACTTCCAGCACGACCACGCCGACTTTCTACAAGGCGGCTGCCGTGTGGTCCTCGCAGGAAGGCTCGCTGCTGCTGTGGGCGTGGCTGCTGTCGCTGTGGTCGAGCCTCGTCCTGTTCTTGACGCGCCGGCGTCTGCGCGAGGAGAGCGCTTACGCCACCGCGATCCTGCTCGGCTTCGCCGGCTTCTTCGTCAGCCTGATGATCTTCTACGCCACGCCGTTCGCCACCACCAACCCGGCGCCCGCGGATGGAGTCGGGCTGGACCCGCTGCTGCGGCATCCGAGCATGATGATCCACCCGCCGATGCTCTATTCGGGCTACACGCTGTGCATCATCCCGCTGGCGTTTGGGATGGGCGCCCTAATAGCCCGCAAAGTCGATGCCGAGTGGATCCGCGCAACCCGTCACTTCGCGCTTGCTGCCTGGCTGTTCCTGGGCGTCGGGATCATGCTCGGCGCGCGCTGGTCCTACTCCGAGCTCGGCTGGGGTGGCTACTGGGGCTGGGACGCGGTCGAGAACGCCTCGTTGATGCCGTGGCTGACCGGCACCGCCTTCCTGCACTCGCTGATGATCCAAGAGAAGCGCGGGATGTTGAAGGTATGGAACGTGTCGCTGGTGCTCGCCACCGGCACTCTGGCGATCATGGGCACATTCCTTGTGCGCAGCGGCATCCTCTCCTCGATCCACGCTTTCGGAGGTGCGACGCTGGGGGTCCCGTTTGTCGTGCTGATCGGGGTGTTGATCGCCACGTCGATCTACCTGGTCTACACGCGCCGCGACATGCTCGCCAGCGAGCATCGCCTGGACTCGCTGCTCTCGCGCGAGTCGATCTTCCTGGCCAACAACGTCGTACTGGTCGGGCTTTGCTTTGTGATCTTCTGGGGCACCTACTTCCCGCTCATATCCGAAGCGCTTACCGGCCACTCAGCCTCGGTCGGTCCTCCGTGGTTTGACCGCTACACGGTGCCGCTGGCGCTGATCCTGGTGTTGCTCAGTGGCATCGGGCCCGTGATCGCCTGGCGACGCGCGACACTGGCCAACGCCCGGCGCAACTTCCTGGTCCCGCTCGCCTGTGCGCTCGTAGTGCTCGTGGTGCTGCTGGCCAGCGGTATCTCGACCGGCAAACCGCTGGCGATAGCGATGTTCTGCTGTGCGGCTTTCGTGTTGGGCAGCGTCGGCCAGGAGTACTGGCGCGGTACGCGTTTGCGACGGGCGAGCTCAGGCGAGGCGCCGCCGCTGGCATCGCTTGCGCTCGTGCGACGCAACCGCCGCCGCTACGGCGGCTACATCGTGCATATCGGCATCGCCGTGCTGTTTGTGGGCGTGGCGGCCTCCTCGTCCTTCCAGCACGCCTCCGAGCTCTCGCTCTCGCCGGGTCAGTCGACCAAGGTCGGCGCCTACACCGTGCGCTACGTGCGGCCGACCGGCACCATCACCTCCAAGCAAGACGCTGCTCACACGGGCGCGACGATGAGCCTGGGCGCGGTGCTCGACGTAAGTACCGGATCCCACCCCGCTCGGCACGTCGCTACGCTGACGCCCAGCGAGGGCTTCTACGACTCCGGCGAACCGTCACAGGGTTCGGTCGGACACCTGATCGGCGGGCAGGCCGTCAGCCACGTCAGCATGGATGGCGGCGTCACCCGCGACGTCTGGAGCGCGATCGCGCCCGACATATCGACGCCGCGGCTGCTGCGGGTGATGAACATCGCCAACAAGACGATCCCGCTCGTGCGCCCCGACGAGGGCATGATCGCGTTGGCCGTGCTCGTGCGCGAATACCTGAAGGCGCCACCGCCGGCCCAGCTTCACCTGATCGTCTCGCCGCTCGTGCTATGGATCTGGATCGGCGGTCTGATCGTCCTCGGCGGCGCGCTGATCGCCGCCTGGCCCGCTCCCAGCGCGGTACGTCAGCGCGTGCGCGTCGGCGTCCGCTCGGCCGATGATCGGCTCGATCGCCCACCGGCGAGCCCCGAGCGCGGCCTCGCTCGCGTCTAGTTTCGCTGCGCGATGGCCGCTCTCCTGACGCTCGTCCTGCTCGCCGCGGTGATCGCTGTCGTCGGCTGGCCGCTATTTAGCCGTCGCCGCGCGTCTGCGCCCGAGTCAGCTGACCGTGCCGAGCTTCAGAGCGCGCGCGAGGCGAAGTATCGAGAGATCCGCGACGCCGAGCTTGACTACCGCATGGGCAAGCTCTCACGCGAGGACTTCGAGGCGGTCGATGCCTCGCTACGCGCGGAGGCGCTGGTCATCCTCGACGGCCTGGAGGCGCTAGACGCGGGCAGCCCGGCCGCCGACGCGCAGAAACCCGCCGACTAAACTTTCTTGAGCAGCAGGATCGTGTTCAGGACGAACACGATCGCGAAGCCGATCGTCCAGCGGTTGAGGTTACGCTCGACCATCGAGCCACCACCGAGCGGCCCCTGGCCGCTGCCGACGCCAAAAGCGCCCGACAGCCCTGAATCCTTGCCCGAGTGCATCAGCACGAGCAAGATCAGGCCGACCGCGATGAAGACCTGCAACACGGAGAGGATCAGTTCCACGCGTCCAAAGGTACCGGCTCACGACACGTAGTGCAATCCGGCGTGCAGCGCCGGGTCGCGACGGTGCCAATCCGGCCAAATCCGGGGATCACGCCTGGTGGGACGGTAGATTCACCGACTGATTTGATGCCGGCCGCAGTCTTTCGATTACGAATCCTTTACCAACCGGTGCTTACCTGCCGATATGAATTGGGTCAGAGGGCGCCCATGCGGGAGCGCGGGCGCCCAGTTTGCGAACAACGAGCAAGGGACCGACTCACGATGACCGAGGGCCAGCGATGACTGAGGGCCAGCAGACGCACGCACGCCGGCGCCCCCGGCGCGCGCGTCGCAGCGAAGGGCCCGGTCGATGAGCGAGACCAGCGCTCGCGGGAGCGCGATTCGCTTCGTGCTCCGCCGTGGTGGTCTGACAGCCGCCGCGCTCACGGGCGCCGGAGCCGCCCTTGCCCCGGCCGCCGTCGCGCAGGCCCCGACCGTCACCAGTCCCAGCGGCCCGGCAGCCAGCACGCCCGCGCAGGCGCCGGTCAGCACCACGCCTAGCACGACCGCGACCACCACGACGCCGACATCTACTACTGGGACGACCCCGACCACAACGACCTCTACGACCACCTCCACACAGACGACGACCGAAACCAGCACCACGCCGACCAAACCGACCAAAAAGACATCGAGTCCGCGCACGGGTCCCAAGGCGGTCGTCCAGCATGGCCAGGGCACGGCGACCACTCCCACCCAGACGACGCCCGCCCTCACTGCGCCGGCCGCCAAGTCGCCCACAGCGCCCGCGACCCCCAAGAGTTCGACCGCGATCGCCCCGGCTCCGCAGCTGGCGGTAGTCCAGTCGGGTGCGCTGGCGGCGATGATGAACGGCTCGGCCGCGTCCCTGCAAGCGCTGAGCTTCTATCGCATCCCGCTGTTCCTGCTGCCGATCTACCAGGCGGCTGCCGTGCAGTACGGCGTGCCGTGGCAGGTGCTGGCGGCGATCAACGAAGTCGAGACGAACTTTGGCGCCGACCTGTCCGTGTCCACCGCGGGAGCGGTCGGCTGGATGCAGTTCATGCCCGAAACCTGGTTGCAGTACGGCGTCGACGCGCTCGGAGCGGGCTACGCCGATCCCTACAACCCCGTCGACGCGATCTTTGCCGCCGCACGCTACCTGCACGCCGCCGGCGCCTCCTCGAACCTGCGCGGCGCGATCCTCGCCTACAACCACTCCGAAGCCTACGTCGAATCGGTGTTGCTGCGAGCGCGCCTGTTCGCCAGCTACCCGTCCTCCGCGATCGCCACGCTCACCGGCCTGACCGAGGGCTCGCTGCCCGTCGCCGGGGCTCGCATCGCCCCCGGATCGCCGATTCCCAGCACGCAGTCAGCCACGTCGGCCTCATCGGCGACGCCTGGGTCAAGCCCGGCGCCCTCCCCGCAGGAAAGCGCCGCGACCGCATCCGCCGGGACGCTCACACAGGCAACGCCGGGCTCCACGCCGACGCCGGCCGCCAGCGCTCCCAACGCCGCGGCGCCTTCCTCGCAGCTCTCCGAACTGCTCGGCAAGAAGCGTGCCCCCGTCCTCGCCGTCGAGGACGGGCGCATCGTCGGGATCGGCGTCTCGCGCAAGATCGGCCGCTACATGGTCCTGCGCGACACCTATGGCGACGTCTTCACCTACGGCGGCCTCGGCAGCATCGCTCCCGCCTACCGTCTGTCCAAGCCGGCGCCGCTGCAGGTGCCTAAAGGGGCGCTGCCGAGCGGCGAAGCGAACAGCACGCCCACACAGGCGGCGACCGCCGGCAGTCAGTCACCCGTCACGCTGCATGTCGCCGCGCGCAAGCCAGCGGCTACAGCGGCGGCAAGCGGGACCACCGGCCAGGTGTCAGCGGCACAGGCGCCGGCGGGCGGCAAGGTGCGCCTGTTCGCCCATCCCGGCAATCCCGACGCGGTCGCGGCTAAGCGGCTGCGTGAACAGGCCGCTGCGGACAAAGCGCTGGCGGCAGGATGGGCGGTGCTGCAGCGCGGCTCGCTCGTCTCGCAGGGCACCGTGCTCGGCCACCTGTCCGGCAGCGGCGAAGGCAAGGACGCAAGCGTTCGCTTCGCGATCCGCCCCGCTGGCGCCCAGAGCGCTGTGGACCCACGCCCGATCCTCGAGAACTGGCGCCAACTCTCCTCGGCCCTGCACCCGCGCGGATCCAAGGCCGGCGCGGTGCTGGCAGGCGCCACGGCGGCCGATGCCTTCCAGCTTTCGTCCAGCGAACTCGAGCGCGCCGTGCTTGCCGATCCCGGCATCCGGATGGGCGCCTGCGATCGCTCCCAGGTGGTGGCCGGCAAGGTCGACCCGCACGCGCTGGCGCTGCTCGTATTCCTCTCGCGTAGCGGCTTGAAGCCGACGGTCGGCGAGCTTCACTGCGGCTCGGTGCAGGGCACCGCGGCTGGCGTCCAGACCGTCTTCCCGGCTGCGGGGACGCTTGACATCGCGGCGATCAACGGCGTGCCAATCGCCGGCAACCAGGGCGCGGGCACGATCACCGACGTGACGATCCGTACGCTGCTGACCGTCAAGCACCACTATGCGCCCACGCGAATCGTTAGCCTGATGAGCTATCCGGGCGCCCCCAGCACCGTCGCCGCAGGCGACCACTCGACCTTCATCCAGTTGGAGGTCCCGACGGTCTCATCGGTCCGCGCTGGCTCCGGCGCCGGTGGAGCGGCCGCGGCTGGCTCTGGCGCCGCACGGGCGGCGACGGCCGGCTCCAGCAAGGCGACCCGGCCCGGCAGCCTCTCGCTCGACACGTTCGAGTGGCAGCACCTGATCGATCAAATCGCCTCGATCCAGCAGCCGACGGTCTCCGTCGCGCCGAGCGCCTCGGCGATCCGCGACGCAACCGCGCCGGGCAGCGGCGCGAGCACCCGCACGCTGCCCTGACTCGCCGCCGCCTCTAGCCTCCGACCCTAGGACGACCGCCGCCTAGCCCAAACGCGCCGGCCAGAGCCGAGCGGCACTTTGCCGTCGCCGCCTTGAACTGAGGGCTTGCTGTGTTGAGCCCCTTCGTGCTGAACACGGGGCCGTTGCCGGACGTGTTCGGCTGTGGCACGTTGATGCCGTTCTTGCGCAGGCACGCGGCGAAAGTGTTGAGTGCCAGTCTCAAACGCGGGCTGCTGGAGCGCGTAAAGTGCGCGCCGCCAGGCCTGCCCGCGAGGAAGCCGCGGCCGCCGCCGAGGCACTTGCTCATGGCGCTCTGCAGCTGGGCGCGAGTGACCCCCTTCGGCAGGTTCGCGCCGCCGAGGAACAGCCCGCCGCCGCCCGGGCGGGTCGGCAGCTGAACGCCCTGCTTCTGCAGGCATTCGCGCACCCCGGTGAAGCGCTGTCGCCTGGCGGCTCCACCCGGCCCGGTCGCGCCGTTATGGGACGTGGAGCCGGCTGCGCCTGATCCGCCTGTTGTGCTCGTCGCCGCAGCGTTGGCCTGGGTTGCCGTCGTGGAAGACCCCGACGACCCGCAGGCGCTCACGCCCAGCGCGGCGATGGCGCTGACGGCAAGGACAACGCCAAACCGTGCTCCCAGCGCGTCTCTCATCTGATGCATCGATCTCCTCTTTTCATGGGTTGACGATCAACTCTCGCACGTCTACTTGCCGAACAGCACCGGTCCTTCGCCGCCGCCGGTTCCACCGCCACCGCTTGCGCCGCCGCCCGCTTCGCGACTGCCGTGGCCGCCACCGCCACCGCCACCGAACAGGGCGCCGAGAGCGCCGCCCGCGCTGGCTTCGCTGACGCGGATGGAGTCAGCTTTGACGGCGCCGCTGGCGCTTGCGCTTCCGGTGACGATCACAGTTTCGCCTGGGTGGATCGCTTTGACGTCCGATTTGACGGTCTTGGTCACCGTCGAGGCTGCCGATGTGGTGACCTTTACCGTGTTGCCTTCGGAGTCGGTCACATACAGGGTGTGCCCCGACGTGTAGGCGACCTGGCCGATCGTGGCGCCGCCGCCAGCGAACAGCGACGCGGCTCCACCCCCAGCCGAGGCGCCTCGCGCGCTCCCTGTCGCGCCCGCCGCACCCGAGCGCAAAGCGGCAAGGCGCGAGGCGAATCCGCCCGCCCCGCCGGCTGAGCTCGAGGATGTCGAGGAGCCCTGACCCTTCTCTACAAGCACACCTCCGATAAAACCGCACGCCGTCAGCAGCACGCAGAGCAGAGCTATTGGTAGGGGACTGAACAATCGGCGCCGTGGCCGGGGCGGCAACTCGTGCTCGATCAACTCCTCTTGCATGGTGGTCTCCATGGTCACTCGAAGCGCAGTGCTTCGATCGGTCTGAGCGCAGCCGCGCGGGCTGCCGGGTAAGTACCGAAGAACAGCCCCGACAGGGCGGCGGCGCCGAAGGCGAGGAAGATCGAATAGGTCGCGATCTCGGGGTGCACGCCGGCGATTTCGAACTGGCTGCCGACCACACCCAGCAGAACGCCGGCGAGCCCTCCGATCAGCGACACCAGCACGGCCTCGGTCAGGAACTGGGTGAGGATGTCGCTGCGGCGCGCGCCGATCGCCTTACGGATGCCGATCTCGCGCGTGCGCTCGGTCACGCTCACCAACATGATGTTCATCACGCCGATCCCGCCGACCAGCAGCGAGATCGCCGCGACCTCTCCGAGCAGCGTCGTGAACACACTGCTGGTGGAGTTGGAGGTTTCAAGCAGTGAGCCCTGGTTGAGCACCTGAAAGCCGGGTTCGGCTGTGTTGGTGATTTTGTGGCGTTCCTCGATCAGCGTCGAGACCTCCGCTTCGGCGGCGTTCAGCGAAGACTCGGAGGTGGCCTGCACCGTGATCGAGTCGACGGAGCCCGCGCCGGTGAGCGTGCTCTGCACGATTGTGATCGGAGCCATCACCACGTCGTCCTCGTTAGTGATGCCACTCGTGCCCTTGGATGCCAGCACGCCCACCACTTCGAAGTTGCTGCCGTTCACCTTAATGTTCTGTCCAACGGCGCTCTGCCCGGCGAATAGTTCCTGCACGACCGTCTGGCCGATCACTGCCACGCGCTTGTGCTGGCTGACGTCGGCGGAGGTGAAGGATGAGCCTTCGGCGATTTTGTAGCTGTGGGCTTCCAGGTAAGAGGGGGTTGTGCCCACGAACGACGACGGTTCGTAGCTCGAGCTGCCGTATACGAGTTTCACCGAACTCGCGTTCACCGCCGGCGAGGCGTTCTTGACGTCCGGCGCGAGGCTCGGATTCTGCAGCGCTTCCGCGTCCTGCTTGGTCAGCGAGATGCTCGCGGTGCCGCCGCCCGCGCTCGTCCCGCCGACGATCGCGCTAGCCCGCCTCCCGAGGCGAAAGCCGCCGCCGCTCGGCATCACGATCAACACGTTGGTGCCGAGGCTCTGGATGCGCGACTGCACGGCCTTCGAGGAGCCGTTGCCGACGGCGATCAGCACGATCACCGACGCCACCCCGATCGTCATGCCGAGGATCGTCAACCCCGAGCGGAGCTTGTTGGCGGCGATCCCGCCCCAGGCGATCCGCAAGATCTGGGTCCCGTCGGCGCCGATCATCGCTGCGCTCCGTCAGCGCCGGCGAGGGTGTGGTGGGCGGACTTCTGGGCGTGCACGACCGGAGGCGAGTCGTGCACCCCGGCGACACGATGGTCCTTCACGATCTCGCCGTCGCTGAGCTGGATCACGCGCTTGCAGCGGGCGGCCACGTCGGGCTCGTGGGTGATCAGCACGACGGTGCGGCCGTCTTCATTGAGGTCGGCAAAGACGTCGAGCACGTCCTCGGTCGAGTGCGAGTCGAGGTTGCCGGTCGGCTCGTCGGCGAGGATCAGCGAGGGGTTGGTGACGACCGCGCGCGCCACTGCCACCCGCTGCTGCTGGCCGCCGGAGAGCTCGGATGGCATGTGCTGGAGGCGGTCGCCCATCCCGATCGACTCCAGCGCCGCCTCAGCGCGCCGACGACGCTCGGCGCGGCTGAGCCCGGCGTAGGCGAGCGGTAGCTCGACGTTGGCGATCGCGGTGGTACGCGGTACCAGGTTGAAGCTCTGGAAGACAAACCCGATCTTGCGGTTGCGCAGGTCGGCGAGGTCGTCCTCGTCCCTGTGCCTGACGTCGACGCCGTCGATCAGATAGCGCCCGCTCGTCGGCGCGTCCAGGCAGCCGAGGATGTTCATCAGCGTGCTCTTGCCGCTGCCGGAGCTGCCCATGATCGCGACGAAGTCGCCCGTCTCGATCCGCAGCGACACCGCCCGCAGCGCCTGCACGCGGATCGCTCCCAGCTCGAACACCTTGCTCACCTCGCGCACCTGGATCACGGGCGGGCGTTCCATCAGCCGCCGCCCCTGAAGATCGCCGCGCCGCCGCCGCCGCCGAGGAAAGCGCCACCGCCGCCGCCGCCAGCACCACCACCGAGTCGGCTGCGCAGCAGCGAGCTGAGGTTGGTGGAGCTGGCGCTCGATGCCTGCGGCAACACCACCGTTTCGCCGGCCTGCAGCCCGCTGAGGACGATCGTCGAACTATTGCCGGCCAGGCCGGTGCTGACTGCCTGGCGCACGTCCTTGCCGCCGCGCACGACCGTCACCGACCCGCCGTAGATAGCGCTGCTGGGGACGCTCACGCCTTCTTCCTGCTTGACGACGACTTCGGCCGTGGCGCTCATCCCCGGCTTCAGGCCGGCGTCCATCTGGTCGAGCGCGAAGGTGACGTCGTAGCTGACGACGCCGCTCTTGGTGGTGGCGAGCGTCGCCACTTCGCTGACGTGCGCGGCCAGCTTGTGCCCTTCCAGCGCTTCGACGGTGACCGTGGCGATCTGCCCCGGCTTGACCCTGTCGATTTCCGCTTCGCTGAGCGCGGCGACTAGCTTCATCGAAGAGAGGTCGCTGAGCACGGCGAAATCGCTCGCTCGTCCCGTCAACGTGGCGATCGTGCCGTTCTGGGGCGCGTACAGCCTGGTGGCGGCAAGGGCTTCTTCGTCGCCGCGCACCGTCAGCCGATCGCTGCTCACGGCGGCTCGCGCGGATGAGATATTGGCTGCACGGGTGGCGGCGCTGAGGGCGGCGCTCGATCCGCTTGCCGCCGCCGCCGACCGGGCTGACGTCGTAGGGGAGACGCTCGAACCGCGCCGGCCTTCGGCTTCGTGCTTGCCCGTCCCGCCGCCGACGCTTTCTTCGCCGCCGGTTTCTTCCTCCTTGGCGAGCGTCGCCTGCGCGGACTGCAGGTTTGCGCGCGACTGTTCGAGCGTGACTTCGGAGGGCACCGGGTCAAGCGTGGCGAGCAGTCTGCCCTCGGTCACGTACTGCCCCTGTTTGACGTAGACGTGTTCGACGGTCCCGGCCGCCTTGAAGCCGAGGTTCAGCTGGCTGGCCGGTTCGAGGTTGCCGCTACCCGAGACGGTCGATTGCACGACCCCGAGCGCGGCCTTGGCTGTGCGGCGGGTGGTGGCGCTGCTGGGAGAGGCGGGCCCGACGACGACGATCGCGACGACGATCGCTCCCACACACAGCAGGCCGAGCACGTAGTTGAGCCAGGGGCGTCCTGTGCGCTCGGTCATGGCTACCTCTGATCCTTGTGACAGCGCGTAAGAAGGCGCGAAGAAACAGCACAAGGACAGCTAAGTTCTCGCATTCGGCGACACTCGGCCGAATGACGGCGGGGCGTCTGCGATCATGCGCGCCGATGGCCACGCATGGCGGCATCGACCTCGGGGGGACGAAGATCCAGGCGATCGTCATGCGCGCCTCAGACCACGAGGTGCTTGGGCAGGCGCGCAGCCTGACTCCGCACGAGGGCGGTCCGCCGACGGTGGTGGATGCGCTCGTGGACTGTATGACGGAGGCGACCGACTCCGCGGGGATGCAGCTTGCTGAGCTCAGCGGGATCGGCGTCGGTGTCCCCGGCGAGGTCGACGTGATCGCCGGCACGCTCGCGAAAGCCACCAACCTGTCCGAATGGCAGCAGCCCTACCCGCTGAAGGCCACGCTCGCCGAGCGCCTCGGCACGAAGGTGCGCCTGGGCAACGACGTGTCGGTCGCCACGCACGCCGAGCTGCTGCTCGGCGCCGGCCAGGGCGACGGCTCGCTGCTCGCGGTCTTCTGGGGCACGGGCGTCGGCGGCGGCGTGGCGCTCGAAGGCAGGCTCTGGCACGGTCGCGGCGACGCTGGGGAGATCGGCCACATGGTCGTCAAGCAGGGCGGCGCGCGCTGCCCGTGCGGGCGCAAGGGGTGTATGGAGGCCTACGCCGGCCGGCGCGCGATGGAACGCGAGGCGATCCGCCTGCACGAGGACGGTCACCACACCGACCTGTTCAAGATCATGCGCGAACGCGGCCGCGAGACGCTCTCGAGCGGCGTCTGGGCCAAGGCGCTGGCGCGCGAGGACAAGCTCGCCGAGCGCCTGATCGAGCGCGCCGTGCAGGCGCTCGGTGCCGGCGTCGCCTCGGCCGTCAACCTGCTCGATGTGCAGACGGTCTTGTTCGGCGGCGGCCTCGGCACTCGCTTCGGTGAGCCGATGCTGGCGCGGATCGGCGCGGCGATGCAGCCCCACCTCTACAACGACGCGAACCCGCCCGCGATCAAGCTGGTCGCGCTCGGCGATCTCGGCGGCGCGCTCGGAGCGGCGTTGCTTTGCGCCGAGTGGGACACGCGATAGCGTGAAGGAACCCCGCGGGCGCGGTATGGTCCGCTTGGAGCCGTAACGTATGGATGCCTTGTCCCAGCCGGTGATGCATCTCTCGACGGTCTTGCGCAGCCCGCTGCTCGACAAGGAAGGCGAGCGGCTCGGACGTGTCGAGGACCTGATCGTGCGCCTCGCCGACGGCGGTTATCCGCCGGTGACCGGGCTGAAGGCGCGGATCGGTGGGCGCGAGCTGTTCGTGCCGATCGCGCGAGTCGCCGAGCTGCAGCCCGAGGCGGTACGGCTGGCCGGGCAGAAACTCAGCCTTGGGCGCTTCGAGCGCAGGGCCGGCGAGGTGCTGCTCGGCCAGGACGTGCTCGGGCGTACGCTCGTGGACGTCGAGGCCGACCCGCCGGTGCTCGTGACCGCGCATGAGATCGAGCTGGCCTGCATCGAGGGTTGGTGGCGCGTGGTCGGGGTCGACAACGCGGCGCGGGCGCGGTTGCGCCGCCGGCTGCCGCGCCCGTTCAAGCACCTGATCGGCGATCAGGCGTTCCTGGATTGGACGGCGCTGGAGCCGTTCGTCGGACACGTGCCGAGCGCGCGCCTGCGCTTCTCCCACCGCAAGCTCGCCAACCTGCACCCGGCCGAGATCGCCGATCTGGTCGAGGCCGCTTCCCACGAGGAGGGTGAGGAGATCATCAAGGCCGTCGGGCAGGACCGCGAGCTGGAGGCCGATGTCTTCGAGGAGCTCGACGAGCACCACCAACTCGAGTTCATCCGCGAGCGCCCGGACGAGCAGGTGGCGGCCGTGATCGCGCGGATGGCGCCCGACGACGCGGTAGACCTGATCGTCGAGATCGACCAGGACAGGCGCGCGCGGATCCTCGCGCTGCTGCCGCCGACACAGGAGCTGCAGATCGAAAAGCTGCTCGGCTACAACCCCGAGACCGCGGGCGGGATGATGAGCCCCGACTTCATCGCGCTGGCCGAGGAGCAGCCCGTCTCCGCGGCGCTGCAGCGCCTGCGCGACAGCGAGATCGCGCCGACGACGCTCACTACCGTCTTCCTGCGCGACGGCGATGGCAAGCTGTCAGGCTCGGCGCCGGTGGTGACGCTCCTGCGCAGCGACCCGCGGACGCCGCTCTTAGAGATCGCCGATCGCGAGCCGGAGTCGGCGCCCACAGACGCCGATCTTCCGGAGGTGGCGCGCATCATGACCGACTACAACCTTGTGATGCTGCCGGTGCTCGACGAGAGCGAGCACATCGTCGGTGTGGTCACCGTGGACGACGTGCTCGAGCAGACGCTTCCCGCCGGTTGGCGACGCCGGTTCGGCCTCGCCCGCGATTGACATAGCCTGACCCCCACAAGATGGCCGAGGACACGACGCTCAACAAGCAGGCTCCGCCACGCCCCGAGGGCGTGCCGCCCGTCCTCGACGAGGCGCATATCGGCGACATCCGCGGCGCGCTGGGCACGATCAAGCTGCACGACACGGGCGCTCGTCACGGCGTGCGTGCGCGCCTACTGGCGCTGCTGGCGATCATGGGGCCCGGGTTGATCGTGATGGTCGGCGACAACGACGCCGGCGGTGTCTCGACCTACGCGCAGGCGGGGCAGAACTATGGGACCAGCCTGCTGTGGGTGCTGCTGCTGCTGATCCCGGTGCTGATCGTCAACCAGGAGATGGTGATTCGCCTCGGCGCGGTCACGGGAGTCGGCCACGCGCGCCTGATCAACGAGCGTTTCGGGCGCTTCTGGGGGTGGTTCTCGGTCGGCGACCTATTCATCCTCAACTTCCTGACGATCGTCACCGAGTTCATCGGCGTCAGCCTGGCGCTCGAGTACTTCGGGATCAGCCGCTACATCGCCGTCCCCGCCGCCGCGCTCACGCTGGTGGCGATCACCTCGACCGGCAGCTTTCGCAGTTGGGAGCGGTTCATGTACGTGTTCGTGGTGGCGAACTTCCTGGTGATCCCGCTGCTGGTGCTGGCCCATCCACACGTCGGCACGCTTGCGCAAAGCACGTTCGTCCCCTCGATCCAGGGTGGCGCCAACTCGACCGCGGTGCTGCTGATAATCGCCATCGTCGGCACCACGGTCGCGCCGTGGCAGCTGTTCTTCCAGCAGTCGAACATCATCGACAAGCGGATAACGCCGCGCTGGATCAACTACGAGCGCGCCGACACGGTGATCGGGGCCTTCGTCGTCGTGATCGGTGCCGGGGCGCTGATCGCAGTGACGGCGTTCGCCTTCGGCGGCACCCCCTATGCGGGGCAGTTCAACGACGCGGGGACGGTGGCCGCGGGACTCTCGCGCACACTCGGCGCCACCGCGGGCGCCTTTTTCGCGATCGTCCTGCTCAACGCCTCGCTGATCGGAGCGGCGGCCGTCACGCTCTCCACCTCATACGCGTTCGGCGACGTGTTCGGCGCTCGGCACTCGCTCAACCGTGGCCTGCGCGACGCGAAGCTGTTCTACGCGAGCTTCGCCCTGATGGTCGGCTTTGCGGCGGCGATCGTGCTGATCCCGGGCGCGCCGCTCGGCCTGATCACGACCTCGGTGCAGGCGCTGGCCGGCGTGCTCTTGCCGAGCGCGACGGTGTTCCTGCTGCTGCTCTGCAACGACCGCGAGGTGCTCGGCCCGTGGTCGAACCCGCCGTGGCTGAATGCGATCGCAAGCGTCATCATCGCTGTGCTGGTCGAGTTGTCGCTGATCCTGATGGCCAGCACGATGTTCCCGAGCATCGACGTAACGCGCCTGTTCGAGTACCTCAGTCTCGGAACGCTCGCCGGCTTGGCGCTCGCCGGGGCCTACGTCATGCGCCAGCGGCGCGCGCGCAGCGAGGTGGTCGGCGCCGAGCCGGCCGTCGATCGCAGCACCTGGACGATGCCGCCGCTGGCTCTGCTCCAGCGCCCCGTGTGGTCGCCCGGACGCAAGGCGGGGATGCTGCTGCTGCGCGGCTATCTGGTCGTGGCGATGGTGCTGCTGGCCGTAAAGACGGCCCAGCTTGCGCACTGACGCGCCGTTTTGCGGACGCGCCCCGCGCCCCATAAAGGCCTGGTCGCGGATCGGCGCTTGCGTCGCGAGAGAGCTGTCAGTCCCCCGCGAGACTCGTCGGAAGCGGCAGCCCACGCGGTGGAGGGTCGTCCTCGAGCAGCCGCGGTACGGTGACCGGGTACAGGCCCCGTTTGCGCAACCCCGAAACGATGCCGGGCAGTGCCGCGATCGTCTCCGAGCGGTCGCCGCCGCCGTCGTGCATGAGGATGATCGCACCCGGCTTGGCGCCTTCCAGCGCCGTGTGCACGATGGCGCTCACACCGGGCATCCTGTAGTCGGAGGTGTCCACCGACCACAGGATCATCAGCAGGCGCAGGTGGTGCAGCTCTTTGAATGTGGTTTCGTTGAACGATCCATACGGAGGCCGGAACAGCCGCGGCCGCTTGCCGCCGACGACCTCAATCTGAGCCATTTGTTCGAATAGCTCGTTGTACTGTTCGTGCGCAGAGAACTGGACCATCATCGGGTGCGTCTCGGTATGGTCGCCGATCACGTCGCCGGCGTTGACCTCGGCGACCGTGCCTTCTGAGAAGTACTGCTCCTGGTCGCCGATCGCAAAGAAGGTTGCGTGCACTTTCAGCTTGTTCAACTCGGCCACCAGCCGCAGCGTGTAGGGGCCGGGCCCGTCGTCGAACGTGAGCGCGACCTCGTTGCCGGTCGGCCCGCCACTGGTGACAGCCGGCGTGTAGGAGAGGACGTTGTTGATCGCCTTCTGTTCGTCTGTGCTCTGCTCGGCAGCAAGCACTGCGGCGCTCGGGGTGAGCTTGGCGACATGGGCCCTGGTGGCGGAGGGGTGGGCCTTGCCGGAACCGCCTTTGGAGCCGATCGCGGCGATCAAAAGCACCAGGATCACGAGGGCCGCAATGCCCGCCGCCGCTCGGCGGCGCCGGAACACATGCGGGGGATGCGCCTGCGGGCGCGGGCCATTGCCGGTCATGCGCCTCTATTTTGACTAGATGCCGCCGTTTTGGGTCTCAATTGGTGTCCTATCCCTGTGCCAGGGCGTTGTCGTCGCGCTCCCACGCCGGTGGGCGCCGGCGCGCCTGCAGGCGTTGCGCAGTGCCTGGTGGGCGTTGATCCCGGCGATCTCGGTAATCGGATTTGTTGCGATCGGCAGCGCCGCAGAAACGGCCAGCGCTACGGCGCTCACATATATCGCGCTTGTTGCCGTCCCGCTGCTGGCGGCGCTCGCGCTGGGTTGGCTGATGCACGGGGCGCGCCCGGCGCTCGTCCTGCTCGTGCCGGTCGCCTTTGCGCTGGCCTGGGCCGATCGCGGCGGACTCGCCGGCGAGGGCGCGGCAACCGCGCTGTCGGCGCTCAGCTGTGTGGCGCTGGGCGCCATAATCGCCGCTGTGACGCCGACACGCTGGCTGGCGCTGGGGATCGTCGCGATGGCGATTGCCGACTCTGCGCTGGTGATCTCCGACCTGTTGCAGCAGCCCAACAACGCGCTCAACGCCGCGCATCCGCCGGCCGGGCTGCCACGGCTGCAGGCGGAGCTGTTCGGTTCGGCCGCGATGGGCTATGGCGACCTGTTCGTCGCCGGTGTGCTCGGTGGTTTGCTGGCGGTGAGTGGCGATCGCCGACTTCAGTCCCGTGGCGCATTGCTGGTGGCGCTGTTTGCGATCGCGTTTGACCTGCTGTTCTTTGCCGTCGATGAGTTGCCGGCGACCGTGCCGGTGGCGCTCGCCCTGCTGATCCTCTTGAGGATCGGCTCGCCTTCGGGCAGATCCTCAAGCGCGGACGGCTGGGATGTCAACGGTCGCGGGCTGGCCTCGATCGGGGTCGGTCCGGTCAGCTCGCGCTCGGACTTAGCGCCCGCCTCCTCGATCCGGCGCAGCTGAGGGACGACGCGGCTGTCAAACGAGCCGACCGCCTCGTTGTAGGCGCCGACGGCCGAGCCGAGCTGGCGGCCGACCTTCGCCAGCGGCTCGACGAAACGCGCCAGGCGACGGTGCAGCTCGCGGGCTGACTCCGCTATCTCCCGCGCGGACTCCGCTATCAGCTCCTGGCGCCAGCCGTAGTGGACGGCACGCAGCAGGCCGATCAGCGTGGTCGGGGTGGCCATCAGCACCTGCTGGTGGACGCCGTACTCGATCAGGCCCGGATCCTCGGCTAGCGCGGCATGGTAGATGCCCTCGGAGGGCACGAACATCACCACCAGGTCGGGTGTCGTGTCGAACTGGTTCTGGTAGCCCTTGGAGGCAAGCTTGGTTATGTGGTCGCGCGTCTGGCGTGCGTGGCGTGCCATCTCGGCTTCGCGCTGCGCGTCGGTCTGGGCCTCCAGGTGCGCGAGATAGGCGTCCAGCGGCACCTTGGAGTCGACCACGATCACCTTCTCGCCCGGCAGCTTGACCAGCACGTCGGGGCGCAGCGGGCCCTCCTCGGAGCGGATCGTGCTCTGCTGCAGGAAGTCGCAGTGCTCGATCATGCCGGCCATCTCGATCACGTTGCGCAGCTGGATCTCGCCCCATGAGCCGCGCGTGGAGGGGCGCTTGAGCGCCGAGACCAGGTTGCCAGTCTCTTGGCGCAGGCCGCCGACGCCCTCGTGCAACTGGCGCACCATGTTCGCCAATTCGCCCTGGGCCTGCTTGCGCTCGCGCTCCAGCCGGCCGATCTCGTTCTCGACCTTGCCGAGCTTCTCGTTGACTGGGGCGACCAGGCCCTTGATCTCCTCGGCGCGCCTGGCCATCTCGCCGGCCGCGCGCTCCTCCTCGGCGCGACGCTGGTCGGCTAGGCGCTGGGCCAGCGAGTCGCCGGTTTGCTTGAGCACCTCGGCGGAGATGGCGGTCATCTCGTCGCGCATGCGCTGGTGGTTAGAACCGGCGATCTGATCCAGATCGGCACGCAGCCGCTTGCGGCTGGCCCCGGTTACGGCAACGGCGATGGCGGCGCCTCCAAAGGCGCCAACCACGATGCCTACTATCACCATCAGCGCGACCATAAATCCCCCAATCAAAAGCCTTGGCACACACCCTGACAGCGGATTCGGACAGCTAGGTCTACGATTGGTCGATGAGCGCGACCGAGGCAGCGATGCGCCACGCCGAGGTGGAGGTGGGCAGCGGGATTCGCCTGCACTACGTGGAAGCCGGATCGGGGCCGCTCGTCGTTCTGCTGCACGGCTTTCCGGAGTTCTGGTACTCCTGGCGCCACCAGATCGAGCCGCTCGCGGCCGCGGGCTACCGCGTCGTCGCGCCGGACATGCGCGGGTACGACCTGTCCTCGCGCCCTCAGGGCTGGCGCGACTACGACCTGCCGCTGCTCGCCGGCGACGTCGCCGGCCTGATCCGCGCGCTCGGAGAGGACGGCGCCTACCTGGCCGGGCACGACTGGGGGGCGGCGGTCGCCTATGGCGTAGCGATGTACCACCCCGAGCTGATCCGGCGCCTGGCGATCCTCAACGTACCGCACCCCGTGCGGATGCTCGAAGGGTTCAGGACGCTCAGACAGCTGCGCAAGAGCTGGTACATGTTCTTC
This sequence comes from Solirubrobacteraceae bacterium, assembly GCA_036264565.1. Taxonomy (GTDB): domain Bacteria; phylum Actinomycetota; class Thermoleophilia; order Solirubrobacterales; family Solirubrobacteraceae; genus Palsa-744. The sequence goes on from DATAQR010000144.1 coordinate 23,087, forward strand.
TTCCAGATCCCGCGGCTGCCCGAGCGTCTGATCGCCCGCGATGACTTCTCGTTTGCCAAGCGCTCGCTGCGCTCGGACTCCAAAGACGCCTTCACCGACGAGGATCTCGACCGCTACGTCGAGGCCTGGTCACAGCCCGGCGCGCTGACGGGGATGATCAACTACTACCGAGCGGCGCTGCGCCGCTCGCCGCGCAACGCCGAGGCGCGCCTGGCGCCGATCGAGTGCGAGACGCTCGTGATCTGGGGCATGCGCGACCGCTACCTCGGCAGCGAGCTGGCAGATCCCCCGCGCAAGTGGGTGCCCAACGCGCGTGTCGAGCAGATCGAGGACGCCACGCACTGGGTACAGCACGACGCGCCTGAGCGCGTGAACGAGCTGCTGATCGGGCACTTCACCGACGAGGGCCGTTAGAACCGCCGAAGCCGTCTTGGCCGCCCGATTCGCCGGGGCTGCGAGCTTCCTGGCTGCTGCCGACGCCTGTGCGCTGGCTCGTTTCGCCTTCGCCTCCGCTGCTGCCGTCGTGCTGTTCGCGATCTCCGGATTCCTGACTCAATGCGTCGTGGCCTTCGTGTGAGGTCGAACTGGCTGAGTCTTCAACCTGATTGTCGTGCGAATACGATCCCCCGGAGCTTTCGACCCGGCTGTCGTGCGAGGTCGAGCCGGCGGAGCCTTCAATGGCGCCCCCGTCGTGCGAACCCGGACCGCCAGAGCCTTCGCCGTGGCGGTCGTAGTGCGCGCCGAAGGACGGACGCGAACCTTCGCCCTGCTGCCCGCCGCCGTCGCCGTGCGGCGTCCAGGTCGGCGCGGGGGCGGGCGTGCGGGGGGTGTGCACACGCTCCGGAGCTCGTCGATGGCCGAGCCGGTCGCTCGCGCGCGTCGAGCGGTCGCCGCCGCCGGTCGTCCTGCCTTTGTGGCTGGCGCGCGAGGGCTGCGTGAACGCCGCCGGTCGCGCGGACGCGCCCGTGCCCGGCGCGGGCGGTGAGGGGCTCCGCTCCGCGTCGCTGGCCCGCGCGTTTGGATGCGCGATAACCAGTTGCGGCTGGCGCTTGGGTTTGTGCGTGTGCGCGGCGACGATGCCGCCGGCCAGCGCGCCGGCCGTGACCGCGACGGCGCTTCCCTTGACGACCAGGCTGGCGAGGCCGGCCGAGCCGCCACCGGCGCCGAGGCCCGCGACCTGTTCGAGCGCCGGCGTGCCGCGCGTTCCCGCCTCCAGCGCCCAGCCGAGCAGCGGCGGCGGCACGATCGCGCCCGCCGCCGCGCGCAAGGCTGTGCGGGCGCGGTAGATCAGGCCGCGCACGGCCGGTTGGCTGACGCCTAGGTCGCGTGCCACCTGCTCGTGGCTGTGGCCCTCCAACGCGGTGCGCAGCAGTGCCTCGCGCTGCATCTCCGGCAGGGCGGCCAGCCCGGCCAGCGCCTCGCGCACGGCGATGCGGCGGTCGAGGTCCGCCTGCGGCGCGTCGGCGCCGGAGAGACTCTCGTTCAGGGTGCAGTAGTCATAACCGGAGACGCGCAGCGCGTTGATGGCGGCGTTGTGGACGATCCGGTACAGCCATGGGCGCACGTCGTGCACCTCGGTTCCGTCGCGCAGCGCCACCCACGCCTGCAGCAGCGCCTGCTGCAGGGCGTCCTCGGCGCGCTCCTCAGAGAGCAGCAACCGCCGGCAGTAGCTGTGCAACTGCCGGCGGTACCGCTGTACGAGAGCTTCGAAGGCGCGCTCGTGCCCAGCGCGCGCGTAGCCCACCAGTCGCTCGTCGCTCTGGGTGAGCAGCAGGCGGACGGAGACCGATGGGCTCATGCGCCGGGATTATCGCACTAGAACGATCGACTCGAATTCGTTACCCGACGGGCCGATCCTCAGCTCGGCGCTGCGCACGATTGCGCCGGCGACGAGTAGAGAGGTGTCGCACGGCGGTTCGGGCGTGCCCTGCGGGCCACCGTCGTCATCGCCGTTGTCTTCGTTATCGCCCCCGTTGGACTGGTCACTCTGGCTCATGTCGCCGCGGCTCTGGTCGTCGCCCTGGCCGTTGTCGTCGCCGGGGCCCTCGTCACCCGGTTCGGTGGTGGGTGGGGGCGTGGCGCTGACGCACTCTATGCGCGTGTCGGAGGTCACCTTGCCGGTGACGGTCGATTTGTCGTTCAGCGTGATCGTCAGCACTTCTTTTTCGTAAGAGGTGACATTGCCGGCGTTTTCAGGCGTGGTGGGTGTCGTCGGCGTTGTCGTGGGCGTGCTCGGGGTCGTGCTCGGCGCGCTGACGCCGGTGGCGCCGACGTGCTCGAAGCGGAACTTGGCGTGGTGGGCATTGGCGTTAGTTTTCGCCTTGTGGCTGTGATGGTGTCCGCGGCCGTGATGGGCGAGCGCGGCGCTCGGCACGGCCAGAGCGAGCGCAAAGGCGCCCACGACCGTCAGCAGTCTCAGTCTCATTTACGGGATTCCTCCTTCGTGCGCCCTTGGGCGCGTTTGGGTGAGGGTGGATCAGGTGCTAGGACGTGCTCCGCGACGAGAACTCACGTGCCTGGACGAATGTTCGGTTCGAGCGGAACGATCGCTGCAACCGACGCCCCGACCCACTCCAGGTGATGGGCGCTGCCGCCGGACACGTCTTCTAGGCTTAGGTCGCCGTGAAGGCATTCTGGCCGTGTGCTGTGCAACTCTCGCCGCGTTTGGGTGTCCTGAAAGGGCAGGTGGCAGGTATAACGGACACCGGCGGGCGGCTCATCGCGCCCGGACTCCGCGGTCTGGTGGCGGTTACGCTCGGGTTGCTGTGCG
>DATAQR010000049.1:0-7479 GCA_036264565.1 Solirubrobacteraceae bacterium
CGGGCGACGCGCCGCGCTGGCGGGCGGTCCGGATGTCTGGGAGGTCGTGGATGTCATCCGTGACAGCGGCAAGCGCGGAGAGGCCTCTGTCGCCCACGCGGCCGAGTGGCTCGACCTATCCCCAGAGCGCGTCCGCAGCGCCGTGCGCTACTACGGTCAATACGCGGAGGAGATCGACCAGCGCATCAAGCAAAATCGCTACCGTGCCGAGGCGTCCGAGTTGGAGTGGCGGCGTGAACAAGCGGCGCTTGCGTGAAGATACTGCTCGACGAGCACATGCCGCGAGCCATCGCGGAGCAGCTGCGCGCGCGCTCCTACGACGCCATCGCGGTCACCGAGCGCTCTGACCTGCGCGGGCTCTCAGACCCCGACCTGTTCGAGCGAGCACAGGACATGGGACGCGCGATAGTCACCTACAACGTCGACGACTTCCTCGACCTCGACCGTGAATTCCGCGCGGCCGACCGGGCGCACGCGGGCGTCATCCTCGTCAGCTCGCGCCGTTTCCCCAGGAAGTCTGTTGGACCGCTCGCTCGTGCACTCGGGGACTTCCTCGCCGGCAACGTCCCATACCCGAGCTTTATTCACTGGCTTCGATAGCCACGCCGCTACTCGGCGGCCGGCGGTGCCCCACCCGCTCGGGCCTCGCCGGCCCGCAACAGCCTGTCCCGCAACTCCGCCTGCTCCTCGGGCGTGGGATCCCACTGGGCGACGTCGGGGAGCTCATCGATCGCGTTCAGGCCGAACAGCTTCAGGAACTGGGTCGTCGTGCGGTACATGACCGCGCCGAACTGCGAGCGACCGGACTCTTCGATCAAGCCGCGCTCCAGCAGCGTCGAGGCGGCCGAGTCAGCGCTGACGCCGCGGATGCGGGTGATCTCCGGGCGCGAGACCGGCTGCAGGTAGGCGACGATCGCAAGCGTCTCGGCCTGCGCAGGCGTGAGCATGGCGGCGCGCGGACGGCTGAACAGACGCTTGGCGGCGTCCTCGCTCTCCGGTCCGGTCGCAAACGTGAAGCCTCCCGCCAGCGCGCGCAGGTGAATGCCGCTGACGCCGGGCGCGTGCCGCTGCGCCAGCACGCCCAGTGCGGCCAGCACCGCAGCCTCCTCGGCCGCAGCGGCGTCGGCCAGCTCCTGTGGGGTGAGCGGATCGGGCGCCAGGAACAGCAGCGCTTCGATCGTGTGCAGGAGCGCGGCGGTGTGCTCAGATGGCCGTTCGTCTGCGACTGCCTCGGCGTCCGCGACCTCTGCGTCCTTCTCGATGTCGCGCGCGTGCGCGTCGCTCATCCGGCGCTCGCGCTGGCCATCGACGGATGGGCCGCCGCCACCGCTTGGACCGCGATCTCGCCGAAGTTCTCGTCCTGCTCCCACAGCGCCTCGCCGCGCTTGTACAGCTCAAGCAGCGCGAACACCGTGACGGCGACGGTCAACCGGTCCTCGCCGCGAACGGCCTCATCGAAGGAGAAGCGGCCGCGCCGCAATAGGCCGCGCAGATGGGATAGGCGATCGGCGACGGTCACGCGCTGGGTCGAGATGTGGCGCAGGCTGATGCTCGGCGGCGTCGCCAACAGCCGCCCGATCGCCTGACCGAGCACGCCGGCGTCCGCGGAGCCGTCGGCCGGGGCGGGGATAGCCTTGCGCAGATGCGACGGCGGCGGGGCGCAGCGAAAACGAACGCCCGCCTCGCGCGCGAACAGCTCCTGCAGGTGGGTGGAGGCTGAGCGGAAGCGACGCGCCTGCAGCATCCGCTCGAGCAGCTCCTCGGCGGCCTCGCCGGGCTCGATGTCAAGCAACTCCTCGTCGTCGTCGGCGAGCATCAGCCGCGACTTCAGTTCCAGCAGGGCGGCGATCAGGACGATGAACTCGGTCGCCGTCTCCAGGTCGAGCTCGCCGCGGCCCTCGAGGTGGTCGAGGTAGGCGAGCACGACGTCGGCCAGCTCCAGCTCGAGCAGGTCGATCTCCTCGCGCAGGACGAGCGCGAGCAGCAGGTCGAACGGTCCGCTGAAGATCTCGAGGTCGAGGTCGAGGACGGGGAGCGTCACCGCCTCACGGTACCGACCAGGCCCGACGGCTCGCGGCGGTGAGCGTCAACTTGGCGCAGAAACGCTCTCGGGTCCAGCGGCAACGCGCTTGGGCCGCCCGACGCCCATGCGCTCGCGCACGTCGGCGAGCGTCTCGGTCGCGATCGCGCGTGCGCGCGCCGCACCAGCCGCAAGCACCGCCTCCAGCGCCTGCTCGTCCTCGCGCAGCTGCAGATAGCGCTCACGCACCGGCGCCAGCATCTCGATGACCGCCTCGGCGGTGGCGAGCTTCAGGTCGCCATATCCCCGCGCCTCGCGCATATCGACTTCGACCTGCTCAGGCGTGACGCCGCGCGCTACCGCGAGGATGTCGATCAGATTCGACACACCCGGCTTCTCCGGTGAGCGCTCGATCTCGCGCCCGGAGTCCGTGACGGCCGACTTCAGCTTCTTGACGATCGCGTCGGGCTCGTCGAGCACGTATACAGTGCCCTGCTCCGAGCCTCCCGTCGTGGACATCTTGCGCGTGGGGTCCTGCAGGTCCATGATCCGCGCGCCGATCTGCGGGATGCAGTGCTCGGGGACGACCAACACCTCCTCGCCGCCGCCGAAGCGGGCGTTGAAGCGGCGCGCGACGTCGCGCATCAGCTCCAGGTGCTCGCGCTGATCCTCGCCGACGGGGACCTCGTGGGCGCGGTAGGCGAGCACGTCGGCGGCCTGCAGCACCGGGTAGACGAGCAGGCCCGCTGATACCAGTTCGCGCTGTTGGACGGACTTGTCGCGGAACTGGTGCATCCGCTGCAGCCGGCCCAGCTCGGTGACTGAGCAGAGCATCCAGCACAGCTCGGAGTGCTCGGGCACATCGCCTTGGCGGAAGAGGATGCAGCGCGCGGGGTCAAGGCCGGAAGCGAGCAGCAGAGCGGTCAGGTCGTACAGGCTGCGGCGCAACTCGGCCGGCTCATACGCGACGGTGGTGGCGTGCAGGTCGACGATGCAGTACAGCGCTTCCCCCCGCTCCTGGCCAGCCACGTACTGGCGGATCGCGCCGATGTAGTTGCCCAGGTGCTTCGTCCCGGTGGGCTGGATGCCGGAGAAGATGCGCACGGCCAGGCAGGCTACAGCCCGTCGGTGGCGGGGACCGACACCACGCTCAAAGCGCTTGACGGATAACCGGCCGCTTCGCCGCCCCGACCTCGTCCAGGCGCCTGACCGGCGTCGTGTATGGCGCGTCCTGGGCGATCCGCGGGTCCTCGGCCGCCTCGCGCAGGATCTCGGCGAGCGCCTGCGCGAAGGCGTCGAGCGTCTCCTTGGTCTCGGTCTCGGTCGGCTCCACCATCAACGCCTCGTCCACGAGCAGCGGAAAATAGACAGTCGGCGGGTGGTAGCCGTGGTCGAGCAGGCGCTTGGCCAGGTCGAGCGTCTTGATCTGAAGCTCGCGCTTCATCGGGCCGCCGGAGAGGACGAACTCGTGCAGGCACAGACCTCGAACAGCCTCATCCCCTACGGGGATAGAGGCGTTCGAGCTCGCGTTGGCATACGCAAGCGGCAAATACTTCAACACACCAAGCTCCCCCAGTCGCGCCAGCAGATAGTTGGCGTTCAAGACCGCCACCTCTGAGGCGTCCTTCAAACCTGCTGCGCCGAGCGAGCAGATGTAGGCGTAGGAGCGCACGAAGCAGCCGTAGTTGCCCTGGAAGCCGCGCAGACGTCCGATCGATTTGGCTCCCGGCCAGTCCTCGACGAGCTCGAACGTCGCGCCCTGGCGATCCGCGCCGGAGCAGTTCGTGCCTGCGTCGCTCACACCGGCGCCGTTGGTCGCGGCCTCACGCCGCACGATCCGCGGCAGCGGCAGGAACGGCTCGATCCGATCGGATACCGCGATCGGGCCTGAACCCGGGCCGCCGCCGCCGTGCGGCTGGGTGAAGGACTTGTGCAGGTTGAAGTGCACGATGTCGAAACCCATGTCCCCGGGGCGGGAGATGCCCATCACCGCGTTGAGGTTGGCGCCGTCGTAGTAAAGCGTCGCCCCCACCTCGTGCACAATCGCCGCGATCTCCTTGATGTTGGCGTCGAACAGGCCGAGCGTGTTGGGGTTCGTCAACATCAAGCAGGCCACGTCCTCGTCGGCCTTGGCGCGCAGATCGTCGAGGTCGACGCCGCCGTCGGGCGCGGTGGCGATCTTGACCGCTGCGAAGCCGGCCATCGTCACCGTCGCCGGGTTGGTGCCGTGCGCGGTGTCGGGGGTGAGCACCTTGTGGCGCGTCTCGCCGCGCGCCTCGTGATACGCGCGGGTCAGCAGCACACCTGCAAGCTCGCCGTGCGAGCCGGCCGAAGGCTGCAGGCAGACGTGCGGCAGGCCCGAGATCTCTGACAAAGCTCGCTCCAGGTTCCACATCAGCTCCAAGGCCCCCTGTGCGCGCTCTGGGTCCTGCAACGGGTGCAAGCGGGCATGGCCAGGTAGCCCCGCCACCCGCTCGTGCAGGCGCGGGTTGTGCTTCATCGTGCACGAGCCGAGCGGATAAAAGCCCGAGTCGAGGTCGAAGTTGCGCTTGGACAGACGCACGTAATGACGCACGATCTCGGGCTCTGAGAGCTCGGGCAGCCGCGCCGGCTGCGAGCGGCGCAGATGCGCCGGCAGCAGCTCGTCGAGCGGCGCCTTGGGAACGTCAAGCGGCGGGCATTGGAATGCGTGCCGCCCAGCCGCGCCACGCTGGAAGATCGTGACCGCCGCTTCGCGCTGCAGAGCAGTTCCGGTCATACCGCGACGGCCTCTCGTCGCTCAGCCAAGACGGCAGCGCCGAGTACGTTGACGAGCCGGTCGATGTCCGCCCGCGAGCGGCGCTCGGTGATCGCCACCAGCAGGCCGCCGCGATCCTGCTCGCGGGCCGTCAGCGCATACAGATCGGCACCAGGATTGACGCCTTCGGCCAAACAGCGACGGCGCACGGCCGCTACGTCGGCATCGACGCGTACGGCGAACTCGCGCACGACGGGCTGGGAGTGCAATGCCGAGACGCCCTCGAGCGCGCACAAAGCCTCGCGCGCGTAGTGCGTGCGGCGCAGCAGCAACTCGCCCAGCTCGACGAAACCCTGGCGACCGAGCCATGCCAGGTAGACGACGCCGCCGAGCGCGTTCAGCGCCTGCGCCGTGCAGATGTTCGACGTGGCCTTCTCGCGGCGGATGTGCTGCTCGCGCGTCTGCAGCGTCAGCACGAAGCCGCGGCGGCCGTCGACGTCGGTGGTCTCGCCGGCGATGCGGCCCGGCATCCGGCGCAGATAGGCCTCGGTCGCGGCGAAGAAGCCAAACGAGGGGCCGCCGAAGTCGAGGCGATTGCCCAGTGACTGGCCCTCGCCGACCGCGACATCGACGCCGCACTCGCCCGGCGGGGCGAGCACCGACAGCGCGATCGGATCGACCTGGGCGATCGTCACGAGCTGCTCTCCCCCGGCCTGCTTGGCCGCCGCGCTCAGGGCCGCGGCGTCCTCGACGGCGCCGTAGACGTTGGGCTGGGCGAAGATCGCCGCCGAGACACCGTCATCGATCGCCTCGGCCCAGGCGTCGGGATCGGTCACGCCGGCGCCCGCACCGGTCCCGTCGGTCAGGCCCGCGCCCGCACCGGCTGCCTCGCCCTCACCCTCGCCGGCAGCGAGCACCGGCACCTCGACCACCTCGATGCCGTAGCCATGCGCGTATGTACGCAGGGTGGCCAGCGTGTGCGGATGCAGGCCCGCGCTGGCCACGAAGCGGCCGCGGCCGTTGTGCAGCTTGGCCAGATAGCCGGCCGAGGCGACGGCGCTCGGACCCTCGTACACCGAGGCGTTGGATACCGGCAAGGCCGTCAGCTCACAGATAGCGGTCTGGTACTCGAACATCACCTGCAGCCCCCCCTGCGATATCTCCGGCTGATACGGGGTGTACGGGGTGAGGAACTCCGAGCGCTCCATCAGCATGTCCACGATCGCCGGCACGTAGTGGTCGTACATGCCGGCGCCGAGGAAGCTCAGCTCGTCCTCGGCGCTCTTGTTCTTGGCGGCAAGATCGCGCAGGTGCTCGTAGACCTCCTGCTCACTCAGCCCGTCTGGAAGATCGAGCGGGGCACCAAGGCGCACGGCCTCGGGGATCTGACGCTCGAACAGCTCCTCGATGCTGTCCACGCCGATGGCGGCGAGCATCGACCGGCGGTCGGCGTCGGTGATTGAGGTGTAGCGGGTCAACTGACAGTGAGCCTAGCCACTGAGCCGGCAGCTGCCGGCATGAGGCCGTTCGAGCGCGGGGCGGTGCGGCTTATGTGTTTGAAGAACGGCAAAGTTCAATGCTGGAATCATTCGATCGTGGAACGATTCCATGGTGGAACGATCTCGCAAAGCAATCCCAACAGCCCTCCTCGCCGGCCGCCGGTCACTAACCAAGCGAACTCGAATACGCAGCGGCGTCCATCAGCGCGTCGCGCTCGTCCGGGTCTGAGAGACGCACCTTCACCAGCCAGCCGGCGCCGTAGGGATCGTCGTTGATCGCGTCCGGCGCGTCGGCCAAGGCCGCGTTGACCTCGACGATCTCGCCGGAGAGCGGCGCGACCACATCAGAGACCGCCTTGACCGACTCGACCTCGGCGTAGGGCTCGTCCTTGCTCACGCTTGTACCGGCGGCCGGCGGGTCGAAGTAGACGACCTCGCCAAGGCAGTCCTGCGCGTACCAGGTGATTCCGAGGATCGCAATGCTGGGGTCAGACGGGTCGATCCGCGCCCAGTCATGCTCGGGGTGGTAGAGCAGGTCGTCTGGGTAGCGCGGATCGGGCGCGCCGGTGCTCACGTCGGCCATCAACGATCCTTTCGGTAGAGCGGCTTTGCCTTGACGGTGGCCGGGCGGATCTTGCCACGAACATCGATCTCGATCGGCTCGCCGATCCCGCTACGTGCGGCGGGAACGTAGGCCATGCCCACGCCCACATCCAGGCACGGCGACAGCGTGCCGCTCGTGACCACGCCACCGCCTACCACCGGGTTGCCCTGACGGGGGATGCCGGGGCCGTCGATCGCGAAGGCAACAAGGCGATCGGGCTGCTCGCCCGCCACGGCCTCGCCGGCCGGCCAGGCCGCGTCCCGCTCGCGCGCCGTGCGCACCGCCCCGGCGCCGATGAAGCCCGTCTCCTCGCGACACGCCCAACCCAGGCCCGCTTCGATCGGGTTGCGCTCGATCGACAGGTCGTTGCCGTACAGGTGAAAGCAGGCCTCCAAGCGCAAGGTGTCGCGCGCGGCCAGCCCGCACGGCGCGGCGCCGCGGCGCACCAGCTCGTCCCACAGCGCCGGCGCATCGGCGGGCGCCAGCAGCAGCTCGACGCCGTCCTCGCCCGTGTAACCGGTGCCGCACACGAGCACCTGGGCGCCGGACAGCCGCCGCGTGCCGGCGGTCATCCGCGCCGGCAGCGGGGCGTCTGATATCGCCTGCACGATCTCGCGCG
>DATAQR010000162.1:0-10855 GCA_036264565.1 Solirubrobacteraceae bacterium
GAGCACCCTTGGCCTCGGCGCGATCCTGACGGCGATCGTTACGCCCTTCGATGAGCAGGGCAAAGTGGACGAGCAGTCCTTCGTCGAGCTGATGCACTATCTGGTCGCACACGGCTCTGACGGGTTTGTCGTGTGTGGAACGACCGGCGAGGCGGCGACGCTGACCGATGAGGAACACCTCGGTGTGATCGAGCTGGCCGTACGCGAGCGGCCTGCCGGGACGACGATAGTGGGGGGGACCGGATCCAATGACACCCGCCACGCTGTCCACCTGACCAAGGTGGCCACCGAACTCGGCGTCGACGGGACGCTGAGCGTCACGCCTTACTACGTCAAGCCCAGTCCGCGCGGAATCCTGCGCCACTACGAAGAGGTCGCGCGCGCCACCGACAAGCCGATCCTGCTCTACAACATTCCCGGACGGACAGCCGTGAACATGGGGCCGGAGCTGCTGGCGCGACTTGCGCAGGTCGAGCGCATCGACGGCATTAAGCAATCAAACGACGCCGAGCTGCAACAGATCGACGGGCTCGAGCTCTACACCGGCAATGACGAGAGCTTTGCGCGCACGCTCGATCTCGGCGGCACCGGTGGCATCAGCGTCGCAAGCCACATCGTCGGCGATGAGATGCGGCGAATGATCGACGAGCCCGAGCACCGAGCTGAGATCGACGCGAGCCTGCAGGACGTCTACAGCACGCTGTTCATGACCGCCAGCCCGACCTGCACGAAGGCTGCGCTGAACATGCTCGGCCACAAAGTCGGCGGCCTGCGGCTGCCGTTGATCGAGGCCGACGAGCACGAGTTGGCAGGCGTGCGCACGATGCTCGTGCGGCATGGACTGCTGGCAGGAGACGGCTCCTCGGCGTCTGCGGCGGGCGACACCGCTGTCAGCGCGCGGACGACGCACACGTGAGCACACTGCGCGTCCTGCCCCTTGGCGGCCTGGGGGAGATCGGCAAGAACATGACGGTCGTCGAGTACGACGGTCGCCTGATCGTTGTCGATGTCGGACTGCGCTTCCCCACGCCGGAGATGGTGGGGATCGACCTGGTGCTGCCGGACTTCACCTATCTACGCGAGCGCGCACGGGACATCGAGGCGATCGTGATCACGCATGGGCACGAGGACCATCTCGGCGCGCTGCCCTGGGTACTGCGCGAGCTGGGCGCCGAGCATGCTCCGACCGTCTACGGCGGGCCTTTGACGATGGCGATGGCCCGCTCAAAGCTCGAAGAGCACAAGCTGCGCGATGTCGAGTGCTCCGAGATCGCGATCGGGGAGATGCTCGAGCTCGGTCCGTTTTCACTTGAGATGATCCACATGACCCATTCAATTCCGGACTCGAGCGCAGTGGCGCTGGGCACAGAGCTTGGCACCGTCCTGATCACGGGCGACTACAAGTTCGACCAGACACCGGTTGATGGTCCGCCGGCTGATGTCTCGCGCCTAGCAGAACTCGGGCGTGAAGGGGTGCTGCTGCTGTGCGGGGACTCCACCAACGTCGACCGTCCCGGCTTCTCACCCTCCGAGTCGCTTGTCGGCCCCCACCTCGAGGAGGCGTTCGGGCGCTGCGAGGGGAGGATCGTTGTTACCAGCTTCGCGTCGAACATCCACCGCGTACAGCAGGTGATCGATGCAGCCGCCGCGCTCGACCGCAAGGTCTCGCTGGTCGGGCGCTCGATGCGAAAGAACGTCAGCATCGGCCGCACGCTTGGCCACGTCGAAGTACCCGAGGGGCTGCTCGTCGGCACGCGCGAGATCGAGGACTTCCCCGATGAGCGGATGGTGATCATCTCCACCGGCTCCCAGGGCGAGCCGCTCTCAGCGCTGCGCCGCATGGCCTACCGCGACCATCCGCAGGTCAAGCTCCGCCACGGCGACACAGTTGTCTTCTCAGCCACGCCCGTGCCCGGAAACGAGCGTGCGGTCAACGAGACGATCGACCGGCTTTATCACATCGGTTGTGATGTGGTAACCGCCGCCGACGCGCCGGTGCATGCCTCCGGGCACGGCTACGCAGAGGAGGTCAAGCTGATGCTCAACCTCGTCAAACCGCGCTACGTGATGCCCTTCCACGGCGACTTCAAGCGCCTGCGACTGCACGCCCAGCTTGCCGAGGCCGTCGGCGTCGAGCCCGAGAACGTCTACCAAGGGGAGAACGGACTGCCGCTTGACATCGACGAGCGCCGCGCGCGCTTCAAAGAGCACGAGCAGTCGGGGATGGTGTTCGTCGACGGCGTGGACATCGGCGACGTCGCCGACGTCGCCCTGCGCGATCGGCGCATGCTCTCAGCCGACGGGATCTTCGTCGTCGTTGTCACAATCGCCGAGCAGGATGGCCGCTCGGTTGCCGACCCCGAGGTGATCTTCCGCGGCGTTCCATTCCCCAAGGAGGCTGGCGAGCTGATCGAGGAGATCCGCGCGACAGTGGAAGCGACGGTGCTGCGCGCGGCCGGGGAGGAGATCCGTGAGGTCGACCTGCTCCAGCAGATGCTGCACGACGACCTGGCGGCCCTAGTCTACGACCGCCTGCGTCGCCGGCCGATGGTGCTGCCTGTCGTCGTCGAGGTCTGAGCCTCCGCTTACATCCGAGGCAGGCAGTATGACGACGAAGCGGGCGCCTGGTCTCTGTGCTCCGGGGTGAGTCGGCTGCAGCGCGACACTGCCACCGTGCGACTCGGCGACCGCGCGCACGATCGCAAGACCCAGGCCGAACGAGCCGCCGCGATCGCCGGCGCCGCGCACGAAGCGCTCAAACAGGCTGCCGGCCAGCCGATCGGGCACACCAGGGCCGTCGTCCTCGACCACTAGTTGCGCTCGACACCGATCGTCGATGGACGTACTGACGCGGATCTCGGTACCCGCCGGCGTATGGCGCAAGGCGTTCTCGATCAGGTTGAGCGCCAGCCGATGCAGCTCGTCGCGCGATGCGTTTACGACAACCGGCTGGGCATCGATCGAGATCTCGTGCTCGTCGCTGACCGGGCCCAGCTCGGCGGCGGCCTCCACGACGACCTGTGCCAGGTCGCAGGGCTCGCGGCGCACGATCCGCCCAACGTCGCTGCGCGCAAGCAGCAGCAGGTCGGCGACCAGCCGGCGCATGCGCCGCGAGGAGCGCAGAGCCGAGCGAGCCGCGTCGGCCTCCTCGCCGTGCAGTGACTCGGAAAGCAGCTCGAGGTTGGCCAGCACGCTTGTAAGCGGCGTGCGTAGCTCGTGTGAGGCGTCGGCGACGAACTGGCGTTGGCGAGCTAGCGTCTGCTCGGTCTCGGCGTGCGCGGCGTCGAGCTCCCTGAGCATGCCCTCTAGCGTTCGCGCCAGCTCCGCCACCTCGTCGTCGGCCGCCGGCTCGGGCATGCGCAACGAGGGGTCGCGCGTACGCGCGATCCGCTCGGCCGTGCTCGTCAGCTCGGCGATCGGCGCCATCGCGCGCCGTGCGATCGCGATCCCGGCCAGCAGCGCCAACAGCGTGCCGGCGAGCACGCCGAGCAGCAGCAGCAGCTCGACGCGGGCGATCGTCGCGTCCAGGTCGGACAGGCGGCGACCGTACTGCACAATCACGGTGCCGCCGACCGGGCCGCCCAGAGCCACCGGAGTAGTGTGGACACGATAGCCGAGCACGTCGGCTTCGCTGTGGAGCCCCAGTGCGGGTGCTCGGTTGGTGGCGGCGAGCAACTTGCCCGCTTCGCTCAAGATCCGAATCACCGCGTCGTCAGATTCGGCCAGACGGTTGAGGTCGGGCGGGTTGGTCAGGTGCAACTTGAAACCTTCGATATAGCTGCCCGTTACTTCCGGGTGCAGTAGTCCGGCGAGGTTGTCGCCCGAGACGGCCACTTCGCGGTCGAAGTTGGTGCGGATGCGATGTACCGTCAGCGAGCCGACGACCAGCGCGAAGGCGCACAGGATCGTGAACGTCAGCAACGCCGAGACACCCGCCAGGCGCCAGCGGATGGGCAGGCGGTCAAACAGTCCCGACAGCCGCGTCAGTTGTCGCGCCGCCCACGCCCGGGCCACGCGTGGGAGCACGATCGGCTCCTGCTCAGGCGCGGAGGACGTAACCGGCTCCCCGGATGGTGTGCAGCAGGCGCGGCTCGCCGTCGGCCTCCAGCTTGCGACGCAGGTTGGAGACGAACACCTCGATCGTGTTGGTCGTCGAGAACGGGTCGTAGCCCCACACCTCGTCGAGTAGGCGCTGGCGCGAGATGACGATGCGCTCGTTGCGCATCAGGTACTCGAGCAGCTCGAACTCACGCTGGGTCAACTCGATCTGACGCTCGCCGCGGGAAATCTCGTGCGTGTCGACGTTCAGCGATAGGTCGCCGACCTTCAGCGGCGCCGAGCCGCGTGGCGGGCGACGGCGCAAGAGCGCGCGCATCCGCGCCAACAGCTCCTGGCGCTCGAACGGCTTGACCAGGTAGTCATCGGCGCCGGCGTCCAGGCCCTCTACACGCGATTCCAGCGCGTCGCGGGCGGTGAGTATCAGGATCGGCACGTCGTCATCAGCGCGCAGGCGCTTTGCCACCTCGATGCCGTCAAGGCCAGGCAGACCGAGATCGAGGATGACCAGGTCGGGCGCGAAGCTGCGACCGTGCTCGATCGCCGCGTTGCCATCGCCGGCGGCTCTGACCTCATAGCCCTCCATGCGCAGCGAGCGCTGCAGGGCCTGAGCGATGTCCTCGTCGTCCTCAACCACAAGGACGCGCGGTGTGCGGGCAAAATCACTCATGTCAACGGGTGTATGTAGCGGAATGCACTAAAGCCATGGTAAGGGCCCTGAGCCGCAAATCTGCTCGCGCGGATTGCTTGTGTGCACGACTGCGAACGCGAGCGGATCGATCTTCCGGGCAGGGGCGCGACGCTTGACGTCGAAGTCACGCCTGATGGCCACGAACCGCAGGAGCCCCAAGCGCCAGCCGGCGCGCAAGCGCTCGGCCCGGGCTCGCGCGAAGACGCGCTCGCGGGCACGCACGCGGGGGAGGGGGCGCCGCTCCGCCGGCCTGCTCGACCGTCTCCCGGCCTGGCCGGTTCTGAACCAGAACCAGCGCGACGTGCTTGGGCTCAGCCTCGTCGCTGTCGGCGTGTTCATGGCCTTTGTCCTCTATGGCCACTGGAATGGGGGCCGTGTCGGCCACGGCCTGTCTGTGGCAATCGGCTGGTGCATAGGAGAAGCGCGAGTCCTGGCGCCGATCGCGCTCCTCATCGGTGGCGGCTCACTGCTGCTCTCACAATTGATGCCCGCGCGCCGTCCGCTTCGCACGGGCGGCCTGTGCCTGTTCGCAGCGATCACGCTCGCGCTGGCCGCGGGAACGCTCGGTGTCAGTGACGGCACACCTGAGCGCGCCTCGTCTGGACAGTGGCGCTCGGCCTTCTTGCAGAACCACGGTGGTATCGCCGGGCAGGGGCTGTACTGGGTAGCGCACCGAATGGTGCAGACGGTTGGCGTTGACATCCTTGTCGTCTTCCTGGCGCTCGTAGGCGCGATCCTGATCAGTGGAGCGTCACTGGCCGCAGCACTGAAGGCGACTGGTAACGGACTGGTGGATACCAGCCGTGTAATCCGCGCGCGCGCGGCCGAGCTCGAGCGCGCTTCCAAAGAGCGTCTGCAGGAGCGCTCACACGAAGCGCAGACACGGCAGGCCGCAAGCGTGATCCCGCCCGATCCCGCTCCCGAGGAGTTGATCGTGCGCGCCACTCACGTCGAGGCGCCCTCGCGCGATGAGATGTTCACGCGCTGGGAAGCCGAAGAGGCTGGCGCCGGCGAGGACAAGCACTCTGAGGAGGCGTCGCTGGAACCAGAGCTCGCTGCTGATCAGAGTGAAGACACCGAGGACGAGCCGGACGAGCAGATCGCCGGCATCGCGCATGTGGACGCCGACGCGTTGACTCCACAAGGACGGTTGCGCGCCCTCGTCACAGATGACCCGAACTTTGCCTGGGAGTTGCCTTCACCCGACCGCCTACTGACGCGCTCCAGCGCCGAGCAGGCGCGTCCTGACACCGCCGGACAGGAGCGCACGGCAACAAGCCTGATCGAGGCGCTCGGCCACTTCGGCGTGGACGCAAAGGTGATCGGGACGGTCGCCGGCCCGCACATCACCCGCTACGAGCTGCGCCTGGCGCCGGGGACGAAGGTCGGCAAGGTGGCCCAGCTCAAGGACGATCTCGCCTACGCGCTGGCGGCCACCGACATTCGCATCCTCGCGCCGATACCTGGCAAGCAGGCGGTCGGGGTTGAGGTGCCAAACGCCAAGCGGCGGATGGTTCGCTTGGGCGACGTTTTCCAGGAGCCGCCGAAGGATTGGTCGCCGCTGACGGTGTGGCTCGGCAAGGACGTGGCCGGCAAGGCAATCGGGGCGGACCTGGCGAAGATGCCGCACCTGCTGGTGGCCGGCACCACCGGCGCTGGTAAGTCGGGGGCAATCAACGCGATGCTGTGCTCGGTGCTGCTGCGCGCCACCCCGCACGAGTTGCGGTTGGTTCTGGTCGACCCAAAGCAGGTTGAGCTCAACCACTACGAGTCGATCCCGCATCTACTCACGCCTGTGATCACGAGTCCGCGAATGGCAGCCAACGCGCTGCAAAACCTCGTCAGGGAGATGGAGCAGCGCTACGGGATCATGTCGCTGTCGCGCACACGCTCGCTGGTGGAGCTCAACAAGGCGCGTGCTCAGCGCGCCGAAGCCCCGCTGCCGTACATCCTGTGCGTGATCGACGAGCTCGCAGACCTGATGATGGTCGCGCCCGCCGACGTCGAGGATTCGATCATCCGCCTGGCGCAGAAGGCGCGTGCGGTGGGGATTCACCTGGTGCTCGCCACGCAGAGCCCAAGGGTGGACGTGATCACCGGCATGATCAAGGCTAACGTCCCCTCACGAATCGCTTTCTCTGTCTCAAGCCAAACCGACTCGCGTGTGATTCTCGACCAGAACGGCGCGGAGTCGCTGCTCGGCCAGGGCGACATGCTGTTCTCGCCGGTCGGCTCATCGAGGCTGCAGCGCATCCAAGGGGCCTATATCGACGAGTCACAGATCGCCAAGCTGACCGACCTGTGGCGCAAGCAGGGTGAGCCGGAGCTGCGCAAGGAGTTGCTCGAGCAGGTCGAGCCAGCTGAGCCCGAGGATGGTGGCTCTGACGAGTTCGATCCCGACGAGGATCCGCTGCTGCGTGACGCGATCACGCTGGTGGCCGAAATGCAGACTGCTTCGACCTCGATGCTGCAGCGCCGCCTGCGACTCGGATACACCCGCGCCGGGCGCCTGATCGACATGCTCGAGCGCCGCGGCGTCATCTCCGGCTATGAGGGCTCAAAGCCGCGGCAGGTACTGATCAGCGAGGCAGACCTGCCACGCGTGCTCGCTGCGCTGGGTGCGAGCGGCAGCGTTGAGGCTCCCAGCGAGACCTCCGTGCTCGGTTGAGAAACGTTCTCCCGACGGCAACCGTTCCTGCACTAACACGTTTGTGCGAGACAGTCACTAGCCTGTCTCGCTGACATGGCGGAAATCGGAGCGACCCTGCGTGAGACGCGCATGCGCGCGCGCGTTGACGTGTCCGAGATCGAGGCGCAAACGAAGATTCGGGCGAAGTATCTGCGGGCGCTTGAGAACGAAGAGTGGGACCTGCTGCCCGGCCCAACCTTCGTTCGTAGTTTTCTGCGGACCTACGCGCAGGCACTCGGCCTCGACGACAAGGCGCTGGTGGACGAATACAGGCGAGTTTACGAGCAGCCGAGCGAGGTCGAGCACCAGCCGGCGGTGATGGCAAGCACCAGCCGGCGCCCACGCTCAGCCGTGGTGACTCGCGGACCCTCACGCGGCTACACGATCGCCCTCGGCGTGGTTGGGTTGCTGATCGTCCTGCTGGTGGTGGGGTTGCTCTCTGAGAAAAAAGGCGGCTCGTCACCCAAACAATTGAGCAGCACGAGCGCCTTTCGCAACAGCAAGACGCCACGGCATCACAGCTCCAGCTCACACAGCAGCGGTACAGGCACGGGTAACACGACCAGCGGGACGCTCGTAGCGCTGTCGCTGAAGCCCTCAGGGCCGGTGTGGGTCTGCCTGATCGGCGATGGCACACGCAAGGCGATACCGGGAGTCACCCTGCAGCCGAGCTACACGCCCGTCACCTACCACGCCAGCCGCTTCACGATCACGCTCGGCAACGACGAAGTGACGATGTACGTCAACGGCCGGCCCGAGAGCGTGCCGACCACCTCCAACGCGATCGGCTATTCGATCACAAGCTCTGGGCGCCACCTGCTGAGCGCGAGCCAACAGCCGACCTGCAAATGAGCGCCCGGACGCGCGCGGGCATCGTCGTCACCGGCACCGAGGTGCTGACCGGTCGCGTACGCGACCGCAACGGGCCGTGGCTGTCCGAGCGCCTGTTCGAGCAAGGCATAGACCTGGCGCACATCGTGATCGTCGGCGACCGTCCGTCGGACATGGAGGCGGCGCTCCGGTTCATGGCGGCGCAGGGAATGAGCCTGGTGCTCACCAGCGGCGGACTGGGACCCACGGCGGATGATCTTACGGCCGAGGTAGTGGGCCGCTTCCAGGGCCGCGAGATGGTTCTTGACAAGGCGCTTGAGGGGCGAATAGGGGAGATCTTGAAGCCGCTCGCCGAGCGCTACCCCAATCTCGACCGCAACGCGATCGCGGCTGGCAACCGCAAGCAAGCGACGATCCCGCGCGGGGCCAGCATCCTCGAGCCCGTCGGCACCGCTCCGGGCCTGGTGGTAGGACCGAGCGAGGGCCACGATGGTCCCACAGTCGTCGTACTCCCTGGACCGCCACGAGAGTTGCAGCCGATGTGGCGGCAGGCGATCGCGACTGATGCCTGGCGCCAGGCTGTGGCGGGAGCGCGCGACTACCGCCAGCGGAGGCTGCGCCTGTTTGGGATCCCCGAGTCGGAGATCGCCGAGACGCTCCGCGAGGCCGAGCGTGCCGGGGTTCAGATGGAGGCGCTTGAGATCACCACATGCTTGCGCGGCGGGGAGATCGAGATCGTCACGCGCTATGAGCCGGCCGCCGAGGCGCAGTACAAATCCTTTGCGGCGATCGTCGCCGAGCGCCACGCCGACACGCTCTACTCACAGGACGGGACGACCGTGGACGATCAGGTCGCGGCCTTGCTCGGAGGGGCGCACGCGAGGCGGACGATCGCGGTCGCGGAGTCGTGCACCGGCGGACTGCTCGCGGCTCGGCTGACCAACCCGCCCGGCGCCTCCGAGTACGTGTTTGGTGGCATCGTCGCCTACGCCGACCAGGCCAAGGTCGATCTGGTGGGAGTACCGAGCGAGGCGATCGAACGCCACGGAGCGGTCTCAGAACATGTCGCGCGCGCCCTGGCCAAAGGCGCGCGCATGACGTTGGGCGCGGATCTGGGAGTGGGGGTGACGGGAGTCGCCGGACCGGGTGGCGGCAGCGAGGAGAAGCCGGTGGGGCTGGTGTGGTTGTCCATCGCGGGCCCGGAGGGCGCCCTGACCAGGTCGGTGCGGCTGCCGGGTGGGCGCGCGGACGTGCGCGAGCGCGCCGTGACGGTGGCGATGCACATGATCCGGCGCCTGCTGGGAGGCGAACACGACGGAATGGCAGCGGATGCGCGGGGAGGAGCCGGCCCGCTGCTGCGATGAGCAGGCGCGCACCGAGCGCCCGCCTGTTCATCGCGGTCGATCCGCCTAAGCAGGTGGCTGTGCAGTTGACCGCCTGGACACGATCGACGGCACGCGATATGCGCTCTCATGCGCGCGGATCCCAGCACGCTCTGCGGGTGCTCGATCCCGAGCTCCTGCACGTGACACTCTGCTTCCTCGGCAACCGCCCGGTCGAGGAGATCCCTGCCCTCACCGATCGACTGGCGGAGTGCGAGCGCCCCCCTGTGCAGCTGTCGGTCGGCGCCCCGCTGTGGCTGCCGCCGCGCCGTCCGCGCGCCCTGGCGGTCGAGTTGTACGACGAGGGCAACGCACTTGCGCGCATACAGGCGCAGGCAACGGCAATGCTGGAGCCCGCCGACGGCGAGACGCCCGAGCGACCACGGGCGGGTGCGAGCGCCAAGCCGCGACGCTTTCGCCCACATATCACCGTCGCCCGCATGCGCTCCGGGGTCGGCAGCCGGCGCTCGCGTGGTCCCTCGGGCGAGCGTGGCGAGCCCGCGTTGCCGCCGACCCCGGCCCTCTCGTTCGCCCCGGCCGAGCTGGTGCTCTATCGATCCTGGCTATCGCCGGAGGGCGCCAGCTATGAACCGCTGAGCGCGTTTCCGCTGCGCTGAGCACTCAGAACGTGTCTCAGAACCTCTGGTGCGTTCGCATGGACGGTCGTCTGAGCCCGGTGACTCGCGTGAAGAGCCAGGTACTGTGAACCGGGTTCTTGCAGGGCCTTGCAAACCCCGCTTCCAATGCCGTATACTCTCCGCACGGGATCGGTGTCCTCTTGGGAGTGGCATTGATCGCGCGCCGAGGCTCGGAGCCTTAAGTCTCCGGGCCTTTGGCCATTCTAGGGCTCGATTACGTAGTGATCCGCCTCATCGCCCAACGCTATTAGGCGCTCACCCACGAATCCCTTCAGCCAGCCGGGCATCGTTGCGAACACGCGCGAACCCCCGGGAAAGCGGCTCGTATGCCCGGCGAAAGCGATGAGGTCGGCGAGCTGCACCCTCCGATCCGCGCGAGAGTCCACGAACTCGTGCGGAACCGCGCCGTAGCCGGACGCGCGCGCATACTCCTCGATGCCGGCTGAGTAGTGGGTGGCGTGACCATCGTCGATGTACGCATGACGCACTGACACCCCATGGAAGGTCAGCGCCGCAAGGGCAAACTGAACGATCCGCCTGATGCGATAACCCCTCACGCTGTCGGCCC
>DATAQR010000175.1:0-8688 GCA_036264565.1 Solirubrobacteraceae bacterium
CCTGCAGGTGCACGCGCCGCGCGCGCGGGCGCTCGGGGATCGACTCCGGGACCGGATAGAGGGCGACGATCCAGGCGACGATGTCCGGCGTCAGCTTCTGCAGTTCGCTCTTCAGCGAACGGATCGAGCGCTCGCGCCGAACGCGCGAGTACAGGATCGTGCGCAGGGCCCCGACGATCGCGCGCGCCAGCGGCGCTGGCATCGAGCCCTCGCCGGGGGCGTGCTCGAAGATATATGAGACGAACCTCGCAAGCCGGTCGGCGTCGCGCGCCCAGCGCTCGATTCCGATCGGGCCGGCGGCTCCCATCTCCACCGACACCAGCCGCGCCGCGTCGGGCCGGTCGCTGGAGGCTTCGAACAGCGCTCGTACGAACGCGTCTATCTGAACGGTCCACTCCGCCTCGGGGTCGAAGCTCTCGGTGATCCGCGCCGTCAAGCGCTCGATCAGCGCGTCGTAGGTGGCCAGCAGGCACTCCTCCTTGTTCTCGAAGTGCTCATAGAAGCTGCGCCGCGAGACGCCGGCCCGCGCGACCAGGTCGGAGATCGTGGTCGCCACGAAGCCGCGCTCGTTGACCGTCTGGATCATCGCTTCGTACAGACGCTCGCGCTGGTCGGCGGCAACCTGCTCCGGCGGCAGCGCCTGTGGCCCTCGCGGTAGGCCGCGCGAGCCGCGTGAGCGACCTGTGGGCGGGCGGGTCCTGTCGGTCATTGCTATACCTTAGCTCTTGACAGGATACGTAATCAATGATTTATTTGGTTTCTTCACGGGATGTCTCCGATCGGTTGGGAGGTTTGCACATGCGCGGCGACATTGACCCCTTGGAATCGCTGCAGGGAGTAGTTCCGGCATGCAGTCAAGTCGGGTCGTGGGACTCGGAGATGGCGGCAAGCGTGCGTACAACGACTTCCACAGGCGGTCAGCATTCTGTAGGTATCGTACTATTAGCTGTTCGCTATGGCAAACGGGCGTCCCTTCGGTTGGACGTTCTGGCGAACGACCGCACGACACGGAGGTTGACATGAGAGAGCTCAGCTGCGAGCAGAAGCTGATGGTGCGCGCTCTGCACCCGCGCTGGCCGTACCGGCGCTCCCACTGCCGCCACGACCTGCACTGGCTGGTGCGCGTGCGCCCGCGCCGGCGCTGGTGCTCGCGTGGCCGCCGCCACTCGGTCGCGGGCTTTCCGCCGCGCCGCCGCCGGCCGTACGTCAGCTGAAACGGCACGGCCCCGTCGCCGGCCGTAGGTCATCTGAACGGCGCCCGCCTCGCGCCGCTAGGATCGCAAGCTATGACGGCGGTCGGAGAGGCGAGCACGGCCAGCGCGCTTGGCCTGCCCGAGCACGAGCGCACCCTAAAGGGCACAAGCGAGATCCGCGGGCGCTCGATCGACACGATCAGGGCGCTGGCGATGGACGCCGTGCAGAAGGCGAACGCCGGTCATCCGGGCACGGCGATGGCGTTGGCGCCGCTGGCCTACGTCCTGTACCGGCGGATGCTGCGCCTGAACCCGGCCGACACGCACTGGCCCTACCGCGACCGCTTCGTGCTCAGCGCCGGACACGCCTGCGTGCTGCAGTACGCGCTCACGCACCTGTGCGGCTTCGATCTCTCGCTCCAGGACCTGCAGAGCTTCCGCCAGTGGGACTCGCGTACGCCCGGCCACCCCGAGCGCGGGCACACGCCCGGCATCGAGGTGACGACCGGCCCGCTCGGGCAAGGGGTCGCCAACGCCGTCGGCATGGCGATGGCCGAGCGCTTCCTGGCCGAGCGCTTCAATCGCCCCGGCTACGAGCTGGTCGACCACCACACCTACGCGATCTGCTCGGATGGCGACATGATGGAGGGCGTCTCCCAGGAAGCCGCCTCGATCGCCGGCCACTTCGGTCTGGGCAAGCTGATCGTCTGTTACGACGACAACCGCATCACGATCGACGGCACCACCTCGATCTCCTTCGACACCGAGAACCACGTCGCGCGTATGCACGCTGATGGCTGGCACGTCCAGCGCGTCGAAGACTCCGAGGATGTCGACGCCCTGCACGCGGCACTGCTCGCGGCTCGCGCGGAAAGCGAGCGGCCGTCGTTTATCTGTGTGCGCTCGCACATCGCCTACCCGGCCCCCAACGCGGTAGACACGGCTAAAGCGCATGGCGCCCCGCTGGGCGAGGAGGAGGTGCGCGCGACAAAGCTTGTGATGGGCTTTGACCCCGACGCCCACTTCCAGGTCGACGAGCGTGTCTACGAGCACATGTCGCTGCGCGATTCGGGCGCCACGGCGCAGGGCGAGTGGCAGCAGCGAGAGGCGGCCTGGCGCGAGCGCTACGGCGAGTTGGCCGGGGAATGGGACCGGGCCTGGGCGGGTCAGTTGCGCGAGGGTTGGCGCGATGCGTTGCCTACCTTCGCGGCGGGCGAGAAGATCGCCACCCGCTCGGCCGGCCAGAAGGCGATGGCGGCGTTCGGGGAGTATGCCCCGACGATGGTCGGCGGCGCCGCCGACCTGGTCGAGTCGACCAAGACGCTGTTCGAGGGTGCCGGCGAGTACTCGCGCGTGCACGTCGGCCGCAACATCCCCTTCGGCATCCGCGAGCACGCGATGGGCGCGATCGTCAACGGCTTGGCCGCCCACGGCGCGATGGTCAAGCCCTACGGCTCGACCTTCCTGATCTTTTCCGACTACATGCGACCGTCTGTGCGCCTGTCGGCGTTGATGTCGCTGCCGGTCGTATGGGTGTGGACGCACGACTCCGTCGGACTGGGCGAGGACGGCCCGACCCACCAGCCGGTCGAGCACTACGCCGCATTGCGCGCGATCCCGCGCCTGTGGGTGATCCGCCCGGCCGACGCCAACGAGACCTCGGTCGCCTGGCGGGTGGCCCTGGAGCGCGAGGACGGCCCGGTCGCGCTGCTGCTTTCGCGCCAGAACCTGCCGGTGCTGGCCCGCGCCGGCGCATCGGCCGATGGTGAGACGCTCGCCGGCGATGGCGCGGCGCACGCCAGCTCAGGTGAGGCGGGACAGCCGGTCTGCGCGCCGGCCGACGGCCTGGAGCGCGGTGGCTACGTTCTGTGGGACTCGGCCGAGGGGGTCCCCGAGCTGATATTGATCGCCACCGGCAGCGAGGTTTCGCTTGCGCTTGAGGCGGCTCGCGATCTGGCGGCGCAGGGCAGGCGCGTCCGGGTTGTGTCGATGCCATGTATGGAGCGCTTCGAAGCCCAATCGCGCGACTACCGCGACGAAGTCCTCCCCCCCCAAACAAGCGCGCGCCTTGCCGTCGAGGCGGGTGTGAGCATGAGCTGGTGGAAGTGGGTCGGTGACCGTGGTGACGTGCTCGGGATCGAGCATTTCGGCGCCTCCGCGCCCGGCGCCACTGTGCTCGAGAAGTTCGGCTTTACCGCAGAGTCGGTGATCGCGCGCGCTCGTGCACTGCTGGCGTCGTAGGCTGAGGCTATGTCCCTGAGTCCTTCGCCTCTGAGTCGACTCTCCGCGCTCGGGCAGAGCGTGTGGATCGACTCGCTCTCTCGCGCCGCCATCCGCGGCGGTCACCTGCAGCAGCTGATCGACGCCGACGCCGTGGTTGGCGCCACTTCCAATCCGACGATCTTCCAGAAAGCGATGGTCTCCGATCGGGACGACTACGACGAGCAGCTGCACCAGCTCGGCACCCCCCATGGCGGCAGGCAGGCAGACGATGTCGAGCAGGCTTTCTGGGCGCTGGCCGAGCAGGACATCCGCGAGGCGTGCGATCTCTTTCGCCCAACGTGGGAGAGCGGTCTCGGCCGCGACGGCTATGTCTCGATCGAGGTCGGCCCGCGCTTGGCCTACGACTCGCTGGCGAGCTTCCGCCAGGCGATGCAGTTGCACGAGGCGATCGACCGCCCCAACTTGCTCGTGAAGATCCCGGCCACCAAGCCGGGCCTGGCGGCGATCGAGGATGTGATCGCCAAGGGGCGCTCGATCAACATCACGCTGATCTTCTCGCTGCGCCGCTACGAAGAGGTCGCCGAGTCCTACATCCGTGGCCTGGAGCGACTGGTCGCCGCAGGCGGCGATCCGAGTAAGGTCGCGTCGGTCGCCAGCTTCTTCGTCTCGCGCATCGACACGGAGGCCGACAGGCGCCTGGACGAAGTCGCTGCGCCGCAGGATCTGAAGGGGAAGCTGGCCGTCGCCAACGCCAAGCTCGCTTACCACCGCTACCAGCACATCTTTCAAGGACCGCGGTGGCAGTACCTGGCCGGCAAGGGCGCCACTCCGCAGCGGGTGTTGTGGGCGTCCACCTCGACCAAGAATCCGGCCTACCCCGACACGATCTACGTGGATGAGCTGATCGGACCGGACACGATCAACACGATGCCCGAGGAGACGATCCGCGCTTTCCAGGATCACGGCACGCCGCGCGCGAGCTTGACCGAAGGTATGGCCGAAGCGCAGGCCGTGTTCGAGCGGTTGGCGGCGGCCGGTGTCGATTACGACGACGTCACCGACACGCTCGAGCGTGAGGGCGTGGAGAAGTTCGAAGCCTCGTTTGCGGATCTGCTGGACTCGCTCGGCGCAAAGCTGGGCTCGCTGTCGCTAGCGTAGGCGCAATGGAACAGCTGGATGCGCACGTCCCGGTGCCGGGTCCGGAGCGCGGAGCGTGGTTTGCGGCGGTTGCGCTGGGTTTGCTGGGAGTGGCCGTGCTGGTGCTCGCGCTGAGTGGGGTGCTCGGTGGCTCCTCAGCCCAGCTAGCCGCCCCTCCGGCGGTGCTTGCCGTTGCGGCGACGCCGGCGCCGGCGACGAGCACCTCGGCTGCGGCGACCGCGTCGGCCTCGGTGGGAGCCTCCACCGTGGCAGGCCACAGCGCGATCGTTGGTGATCCGTCCAGCTTGCAGGCGCACCGCGACCTGGCTGTCTACCTCGACCAGACCAGCACCCACATCTCCGAGCGTTGGATGCAGGGCTTCTACCCGATCTACGCGGTGGCTCAGCGCACGTTCGGCGTCAACTGGCTGCTGATCGCTTCGATCCACCGACAGGAGTCGGCCTTCTCGACGGCGCCGGGCATCTACCACGGCCTCAACTTCGCCGGCTGCTGCGGCGGTCCGATGCAGTTCAACGTCAAGAATGGGAGCCCGCCCGGTGAATCCGACTCCACTTGGGCGCTGGTGAGCAACTCCTATCGCTACGGCGCGCGGCCGGCGTCATACGACCACATGACCGCCAAGCACCCGTCGATCTACGACGACTTCGATTCGATCATGGCCGGCGCCCACCTGCTCTCCGCCGATGGCGCCGGTCTCGCGCTCGACGGCTCGGCCTGGAACGCGGCCTACGACTACTACGGCCACGACCCCACCGGCGTCACCTACGCCGACCAGGTGCTCGCCCGCGCGATTTCCTGGTCACAGCATGGCTTCTGCGTGAACTGCGGCGTTCCGCAGGCGATGGTGGAATCCGTACACGCAGCCTACGGCGCTCCGGTGGCGGCCTCGCTGGAAGCGGCTACCGCGGCCAGCAGCAAACCCACTAAACGGACACCCCATCGGGGTGTCCGTTAGTTGCTGGAG
This sequence comes from Solirubrobacteraceae bacterium, assembly GCA_036264565.1. Taxonomy (GTDB): domain Bacteria; phylum Actinomycetota; class Thermoleophilia; order Solirubrobacterales; family Solirubrobacteraceae; genus Palsa-744. Next base: position 5,540 of record DATAQR010000175.1, read on the forward strand.
GGGTTGGGTTAGGCGGCGTCGGCCTGCGCGATCAACTCGCCGGCCACCCGGTCGGTAGCCGCCGCGGTGCCGCCGAGTAGGCGGCGTGAGAGCTGGGCGCGGCGGAAGTACAGCGGCGCGTCGTGCTCCCAGGTGGCGCCGATGCCGCCGTGCACCGAGATCATCGTGCGCGCGCCTTGGTCGAGCGCACGTCCCGCCACCGAGCGAGCGGCGCTTGCCGCCAGCGGGAACTCCGCCGGGGCGCCGTTGCGCGACCAGCCGGCGTAGTAGAGCAGCGAGCGGCCGTTCTCCAGCTGGCGCAGCACCTCTGTCAGCGAGTGCTTGACCGCCTGGTAGGAGCCGATCGCGCGCCCGAACGTGAAGCGCTCCTTGGCGTAGGCGACGGACTCCTCCAGCGCCGTCTCGACGCTGCCGAGCGACTCGGCGGCGATTAGTGCCTGCGCCAGATACCAGGCGCCGGCAAGCGACTCCACCGGTGCGTCGAGCACGGTCGCGGTGGCGTTCTCGAGTGTGACGTGCGCGAGCGAGCGGGTGGCGTCGTAGCGTTGAACGGACTCGATCTTCACGCCGTCGTCGTCGGCCATGATCACCACGCCGCCGTGCCTGCCATCGATCATTGCTACGCCGACGAGGGCGTTGGCTCCCGGAGCGTCGGGCACGAACCCATAGCCGCCGCTCAACTTCACTTCGCCTTTGTCGTCCGGCGCCGCTCCCGTCGGCAGTGGCGACCGCTCCATCCCGTGTACCGGGTCGGCGCTCCAGCGCGAGTCGATGTCCGTGGGCGGCTGCGAGGGCAGATACGCCGCTCGCCGCTCGCCGCTCGCCAGCGCGGGCAGATACTCGGCCACCCTGGGCGCGTCGGCGAGGATCGCCGTGGCCGGCAGGTGCCCGAGCAGCGGTACGCTCGCGAGCACGCGGCCGCACTCCCCGAGCACGAGCATCGCGTCGAACGCGTCAAGCCCAGCACCGCCGTGGGCTTCGTCGATCAACAAGCCCGGCCAGCCCGCTTCACACGCGGTCGGCCATAGGTCCGGTAGGGCCGCGGCGTCGCCGTCGAGCGCCTCGCGTGCGGCCTCCAGCGCCTTAAAGCGCGAGAGCGTCCCGCGCGCGGCCTCGCGCAGGAACTCCTGCTCGTCTGAGAGTGCGAGATTCATACCGCTGCTCCTTCCTTGGAGCGCAGCTCCGAGAATGGGATTCCCTTGTCAAGGCGCGGCTCCGGCGGCAGGCCGAGCACGCGCTCGCCGATCGTGTTGCGCAGGATCTCTTCGGTCCCGCCCGCCGACTTCAGGCCGGGCAGGAAGGAGATCATGTACGCCCACTCGCTGCTCTCGCTCAGCACGTCTGGCCCGAGCACGTCGGCGATCAGGTCGCCGGCTTTGATCGCGCCGTTGACGATCGTCACCTTCGCCAGACCCGCCTCCGGCCCGGGGATCTGACCGCGCTGAAGTGCGGTCAGTGTGCGGTAACCGGTGAAGCGCACGGCCAGCAGTTCGCTTGCGATCTCGCCCAGCTGCTTGCGCACCTCCGGGTCGCGGCGGCCGTGCTCGTCGGAGGCGATGCCCTTGGCAAAGCGCACCGAGTTGTAGCCGAGGCCCTCGCCGCCGAGGCCGATCGTGACGCGCTCGAACATCAGCGTCGTCAGCGCCGTGCCCCAGCCGCTGCCGACGCCGCCGACGACCGCGTCCTCGGCCAGCTCGACGTCGTCGAAGAACACCTCGTTGAACTCGGCCTCGCCGGAGATCTGGCGCAGGCCCCGGACCGTCACGCCGGGGGCGTCCATCGGCAGCACGAACATCGTCAATCCCTTGTGCTTGTGCTGCTCGGGGTCGGTACGCGCGAGCAGCAGCCCGTACGAGGAGAACTGCGCGTTGGTGGTCCACACCTTCTGTCCGCTCAAGCGCCAGCTCCCATCCTCCTGCCGGCGCGCTCGCGTCTGCACCGCCGCGAGGTCTGAGCCGGCCGCAGGCTCGGAGAACAGCTGACACCAAACCTCGTCGCCGTGCAGCATCGAGCCGAGGTAGCGCGACTTCTGCTCCTCCGCGCCGTGCGCGATCAAAGTGGGACCGAGCATCCCGACGCCGATCGCGTCGAGGATTCCGGGAGCCCCCGCCTTGGCGATCTCCTGGTTGCAAATAACCTGCTCGATCGGGCCGAGACCCTGGCCGCCGTACTCCTTCGGCCACGTCACTCCCGCCAGCCCCGCCTCGGCGAGCTTGCCCTGCCACGCGCGTCTGGCGGCGATGATCTCCGCCTCGTCGGTGATCGCGTCCGGTCCCGTCAATACGGGTGCCTCTGCCTTGTGCTGCTCGAGCCACGCGCGCACCTTCGCACGGTGCGCTGCCTGCTCGGGCGTATCGTCAAGATCCACTTGTCTCTCCCTTGGCTGACTGGCCAGTCAATGTCTGCAGATAAGGCTACTCCTCGCTGCGCCCCGACGACGCCGGAACGCTTTCGTCCGGCGAACAGTTGGTCAGGGCTAGGCCCGTGTCAGCGCCCGACGGGCACCGTTGGCGAGGGCACGGCTCGCTGGTGGTAGACCTGCTCGAATCCGGCGTTCAGCAGGGACTCGGCCTGGCGCCCCAGTTCGGGCGAGTGCAACAGCACGACCCCCAGGCTCACGCCGTCGCGCTCGGCGGTTCCCACCAGGCAGTCCCCCGCCAGTTCGGTGTAGCCGGTCTTCATGCCCGTGGCTCCTGGATAGCCGTACACGAGCAGGGGATTGTTGTTGTACAGGTACAGCTTGCGGCCCTTGATCGGAAAGGGCAGCACCGCGCTGGCGCTGCGCACGACATGCGCGATCCGCGGCTGCTCCAGGTCTACGTGAGCGAGCTCGGCGAGGTCCGCCGCGCAGGTGTAGTTGCGTGCGTTGATGTACCCCGAAGGCGACGTGTAGTGCGTGCACCCCAGCCCGAGCTGTGCCGCTTCGCTGTTCATCCCATCGACAAACGCGCTCACACTCCCGGACACATTCTGAGCCAGCGCGACAGCGGCATCGTTGCCCGACGGCAGCAGCAGGCCGTAGAGCATCGTCTCCGCCGGCACATGCTTGCCGAGCGGCAGCACGCCCACCTTCGAGCCGGCCGCATCGACGGCCTCCTTGGTGACCAGCACGGGCGTGCCAGGAGTTGTCGCGCGCACCACCCGCAACG
>DATAQR010000038.1:0-6142 GCA_036264565.1 Solirubrobacteraceae bacterium
ATGCTCGACGTACCACCAGTACGCCTGCGCTCGTGTGCGGCGTCTGCCATCCACGGCCCGGCACCCTCAACCCACCATCTATTTTGACGAGGGTCCTGACCACGCGCGGCGAGCGCGGGAGGCGTCCGGGCTCCCGCGCAGAATCTCTTCAGAGATGATTGTGCTAGGCATCGACCCGGGTCTGGCGAACACGGGCTATGGCGTGGTGGCCCGCGACGGCGCCCGCCTGCTCGCACTCGACGGCGGCGTGGTAGCCACGCCGGCCGGCCTACCGCTGGAGCGGCGACTGGCACAGATCGCTCAGCGCATTCGCGAGCTGCTTGGCGAGCACGACTGCGACGCGATGGCCCTTGAGCAGTTGTACTTCGGCGCCAACGCCCAGAGCGCGTTCGCCGTCGGCCACGCCCGTGGAGTAGCGATGCTGGCCGCCGGCGAGCACGGCGTGCCATGCGCCTCCTACACGCCCCAGCGGGTCAAGGCCGCTGTCTGTGGCAGCGGGCGCGCCGCCAAGGACCAGGTCGCGCGGATGGTGCAGACGCTGCTTGCGCTGCCAAGCCCACCCACCCCAGATCACGTGTCCGATGCGCTGGCGGTCGCCGTCTGCCACCTCAACGGCACGCCGCTGGCTGACGCCGTGGCGCGCGCGCGCGAGGGCGCAAACGGGGCGCCAGCCGCCGCCGGGGTGGCGCGATGATCGCGCTGCTGCGCGGCGAGGTGGCCCTGCGGCGCTCCGAGCACGTCGTGCTCCTGTGCGCCGGCGTCGGCTACCACCTCGCCGTCTCGGCCGAGACTCTGCGCCAGGTTCCGGCCGTCGGCGGCGAGACGACACTGCACACCCATCTGGTGGTCCGTGAGGACGCGCTGCTGCTGCACGGCTTTCACTGCGAGCAGGAGCGCGACCTGTTCTTGATGCTGCTGTCTGTTCAGGCGGTCGGCCCAAAGGTCGCGATGGCGGTGCTCTCAAGCGGCTCCCCGCGCGAGCTGATGGCAGCGATCGCGGGCGCTGACGCCAAGCGTTTTCAGGCTGTTCCGGGAATCGGCAAGCGCACGGCAGAACGGATCATCGTCGAGCTGCGCGAGAAGGTCGGGGTGAACAGCGACCTGGCAAGCGTCGGTCCGGCGGCGGCGCCCTCCGGCCCGCGCGCGCTTGCCCACGAGGGGCTGATCGCGCTCGGCTACGACGCGCTGGAAGCCGACGAACTACTGAGGGGCATCGACGGCGATGCCCCCGAGGAGCTGATCGCGCAGGCGCTGCGCACGGCGCGGGCAGCGTGAGAATGACGCGGCGATGACCCAAGCCGAGCGGATACAGACGCCGTACCTGACTGTCGAGGACGAGCTTGACCGCTCACTGCGCCCCCGCGCGCTTGATGAGTTTGTCGGCCAGGCCGGCCTGCGCGAGCAGTTGTCCGTGGCGATCGAGGCGGCCACTGCACGCGGCGAGGCGCTCGATCACCTGCTGCTGGCCGGACCACCTGGCCTGGGAAAGACTTCGCTTGCGCAGATCGTCGCCGCCGAGCTGGAGGTCCCGTTCGTGCAGACCGCCGGTCCCGCGCTCGAGCGCAAGGGAGACATCGCCGCGTTTCTGACTGCGCTTCAGCCACGCAGCGTCTTCTTCGTCGATGAGATCCACCGTCTGCCACGGACGCTCGAGGAGACCTTCTACCCGGCGATGGAGGATCGGCGACTGCCGATCACGGTCGGCCAGGGCGCCGGCGCTCGCGTCGTCACGCTCGATCTGCCGCCGTTCACGCTGGTGGGCGCCACCACCCGCACTGGACTTTTGACCACGCCGCTGCGCGACCGCTTTGGCATCCAGGCGCGCCTGGAGCCCTACGCGGTCGAAGATCTCGCTCGGATCGTGCTTCGCTCCGCCGAGATCCTCGGGATCGACGTCGACGAGCACGGAGCGCTGGCGATCGCGATGCGCAGCCGCGGCACCCCGCGCGTGGCCAACCGACTGCTCAAGCGTGTGCGCGACTACGCGGAGGTGCGCCTGGACGGAGTCGTGAGCGAGAGCGCGGCGCGTGACGCCCTGGAGTTGTTGGAGGTCGACGAGCAAGGGCTCGACCGGCTTGACCGCGAGATCCTCAAAGCAATCTGCGTCAAGTTCGACGGTGGCCCGGTCGGGCTCTCAACGCTGGCGGTCGCCGTCGGCGAGGAGCAGGACACGATCGAGGACGTCTATGAGCCCTACCTGCTCCAACAGGGCTTGATCAAGCGCACCGCTCGCGGCAGAACCGCGACGCTTGCCGCCTTCGCGCACCTCGGCATCGAGGCGCCCGCAACCGAGCCTAGTGCGGCCGGCCTGTTCTGATCAGGCAGTCTCGCGCCCGCTCAGTAGGGCCTATCCCGATAGGGGCGTGCGGCTGGGGCGGTTGAGTGTCGAGCGAGACGCGGACGCAGGGGCGAAGGCTTGGTGGCGCCAAGTCGAGCCCCGAGGACAAAGTCTCGCGAAGGCAATCGGCCGTCACAGACGTGCGGTCCTATCGGGATAGGCCCTTAACGCCGATCTGACCTGCCCACCCCGGTTACACGTCTACACGCTCGCTTCCCTACTCTGTGGAGTCTCATGGCGCACCCATTCATCTGCCCTAGCTGCGGGCACCGTACGCGCGAGATCGACGGCAACATCGGCTTTACGCGCGAGCGCAAGGGCTGCGCCAAGTGCGGCTTTGCCTTCCTGTTCGAGCTGCTCGACGACTACTACCCGGCCCCCGATGCGGCCTTCTTTGTCTGCGACGGCGAGGGCAGGATCATCGGCTGCGGCAAGAACTCGTTCGCCTTCACGGGCCTGGAGGAGGAAAACGTGATCGGCCAGCGCGTCGAGGAGGTACTGGGACTGAAGTTCGCAAACGGCGACGATCCGGTCGAAACGGTCTTGGAGTGGGGGGTACGCGCGCTCGACGTGCCAGTGCGGGTCAGCGGCGAACGCGACGTCGAAGCCGAGGCAAAGGCCGACATGTTCCCGGCCTACGACGACGATGGCGGGCTGCTGCTCGTGCTTACGCCAGATCGCTAGGGAAGGGTACGCTGGGGAGATGGGAGACCGCCGCCGCAACGCGCTAATCCTGCTGATCGTGCTCGGCCTGCTGGCCGCGTCGCTCGTCGTGATCGCCTCCAAGCCAACGCGCCTGGGACTCGACCTCAAAGGCGGCGTGCAGCTTATTTACCAAGGGCGCGCCACCGCCCAGGCGAAGGTCGACCCCGAATCGCTTAGTCGCGCGATCGACATCATGCGCAAACGCGTCGACCAACTCGGCGTAGCCCAACCGGAAATCCAGACAACCGGCGGAAAGGAAATCTCCGTCGGCCTACCCGACGTCACTAACGCCCAGCGCGCCCAGCAGCAGGTCGGTAAGACCGCCCAGCTGTTCTTCTACGACTGGGAGCCGAACGTGATCGGACCCAGCGGCAACCCGGAACCGACCGAAGCGCACGTCACCGGCGGCACCCAGCCCGCTTCCGCCGAAGCGGGGCTGCCCGAGTACGAAGCGGTCAAGCGAGCGCTCAAGCGCAAGGCGATCATCCGCAAGAACGCCACTACCTATTCAACGGGCTGCACGCCGGCACAGGTCGGCGGCTGCATTTACGGGCAGTGGTATCTGATCGACGAAACGACCAAAAAGGTGCTGCGCGGCCCGGAGGACACCGAAGGAAACCTGTACGGCGATAACCAGAAGCTGCCGGCCAAAGACAAGATCAAGGCGGTACGCGTCAATCCAGGCACGGTGCTCGCCCAAGCCCAGCCGATCACAGGTAAGAATGGCAAGGTCACCCAGCCCTCGCCGGAAAGCTGGTATGTCCTCAACGACGACCCGGTGCTCACCGGAAACGACATTAAGAACCCGCGCCAGGGCTTTGACGAACAAAGCAGCGGGCAGCCGAACGTCACCTTTGAATTCACCTCCGGCGGGCGCAAGACCTTTGAACACGTCACCCGCCAGATCGCCGAACGTGGCCAGTCGCGCCAGTTGCCGGGCGTGCCGAAGGCAGCGGCGCTGCAGCACTTCGCCGTCGTGCTCGACAACCAGGTGATCACTGCTCCCTCGATCGACTACACGCAGTACCCAGAAGGGATCGACGCCTCCACCGGCTCGCAGATATCCGGTGGCTTCACGCTTAACTCCGCCACGAACCTCGCCGACGAGCTGCAGTCCGGCGCGCTGCCGATCAAGCTGGAACTGATCTCCCAGTCGCAGGTCTCTGCCACGCTCGGCAAGACCGCGCTCAAAGAAGGGCTGATCGCGGGGCTGATCGGCTTCGCGATCGTCTGCCTGTTCCTGCTCGTGTTCTACCGCGTGCTCGGCGTGATCGCCGTCGGCGGACTCTTGATCTACGGCATCTACTACTTCGCGCTGATCAAGCTGATCCCGATCACGCTGACGCTGCCCGGGATCGCCGGCCTGATCCTGACGATCGGCATCGCCGCCGACGCCAACATCGTGATCTTCGAGCGCGTCAAGGAGGAGATCCGGGCGGGACGCTCGATCCCGGCCGGCATCGCCACCGGCTACAAGCGCGGCTTTGCCGCGATCGTCGACGCCAACGTCGTCACGTTCATGACCGCCTTCATCCTGTTCGCGCTGGCGACCGCAGAAGTTCAGGGCTTCGCGTTCACGCTTGGCATCGGGACGCTGCTGACGCTGTTCACAGCGGTGCTCGCCACGCAGGCGGCACTGGGAGCAATGGGGCGCTCGCGCGCGGTCTCACATCCCGCCCTGCTCGGCGCCGGGCGCTCCAGGCGCAAATGGACATTTGACTTCATGGGCTCCTCGCGCTGGTTCTTCTCGCTCTCAGGCTGCATCCTCGCGATCGGCGCGCTGGCGATCGGCGGCAAGGGGATCAACTTCGGCATCGACTTCAAATCGGGCACGCGCATCGAGACCGCGTTCGTCAAGGCGGTCAGCGAGAACCAGGTGCAGTCGGCGATGTCCGAAGCGGGCTACCCCAACGCGCAGATCCAGAAGATCTCGAGCTCCAGCATCGGCGGGCAGGGATACCAGATCTCGCTGAAGAAACTGAAGCCCGAAGAAGTGCAGAAGGTCAAGTCCAAGCTGGATACGAAGTTCGGGTCCGGGCCGCAGTCGCCAGGCACGAAGAACTTCTCCAACACATCGATCGGTCCCACGTTCGGTCAGACCGTGGCGAAAAGCGCGGTGATCGCGATCATCGCCTCGCTGCTGGTGATCTCGATCTATATCGCGCTGCGGTTCGAGTGGAAGTACGCGGTGCCGGTGCTGATCGCGCTAATGCACGACCTGCTGATCACTAGCGGCGTCTACGCATTGACCGGGCGCGAAGTGACGACCGCGACCGTCGCGGCGCTGCTGACGATCCTCGGCTATTCGATGTACGACACGATCATCGTCTTTGACCGCGTGCGCGAGAACGTACCAAGAATGCCGCGCGCCGCCTTCTCGCAGATCGTCAACCGCTCGATGTCCGAGGTGCTGACGCGATCGTTGGCCACGAGCTTCTGCACACTGCTGCCGGTAGCCGCGATCCTGCTGTTCGGCGGCGCGACGTTGAAGGACTTCGCCTTCGCGATCATGATCGGCATCGCCTCCGGCGCCTACTCCTCGATCTTCATCGCCTCGCCCGTGCTCACGCACTGGAAGGAGCGCGAGGGCGTCTACCGCAACCGTCGCGCGCGGATCGAGCGCGACCTGGGCTACGTGCCCGCTTACGCGCTCGCCACTGGCGAGACCCCGGTCGACGTCGAGCCGCCAGCGAAGAAGCGGCGCGGTGGGCCTACGCTCACCGAGGAGCCCGGCGATCAGCTCTCGCGCGAGGAGTTCGACGAGCTGGTGCGTGACATCGAGCCGGAGATCTCCGAGCAGCCGGCGGGCGCCTCGACATCTTCACGCACGGCTGGGCTGGGGGCGCGGGCCGGGCTACGACGGGGGCGCAGCAACGGGGCCCCCAAGGCCGACGTCGAGCCAGCAAGCGCCGCCGAGCCGCCACAGCGCGACTCCTCGGCCGACCTGGAGCCCGAGGACCTCGTCATGAAGGAACCGCCAAAGCCGCGCCGTCAGCGCCGGCCAAAGAACCGCCGCCACGGGAGGGCCCGATAAAGTGGCCCCTTCCGCAGGTACAGCGGCTTCCCGGCGGCGTCTCGTCGCCCCGGACGGCGTCCTCG